>NZ_JACVQL010000330.1 GCF_019733465.1 Actinotalea ferrariae
GGCCGCCGGCGCGGACACCGCGGGGCTGCCGTCGGTGCCACGGCCGTCGCCGTCCTGCGCCGGGGCGCCGTCGGAGCCGCCGGGCGCGGCGTCCTGGACGTCCGGCACGTCGTCCTGCACGGGCGCGGACGCGCCGTCGTCCGTGGGGAGCTCGTCCTTGAAGGTCACGCCCTGGTCCGCGGGCGCCGGCTCGGCGACCTTGACCTCGAGGTTGAAGAGGAAGGTGACCGACTCCTCCTTGATGGCCTCGGTCATCGCGTTGAACAGCTGGAAGCCCTCGCGCTGGTACTCGACGAGCGGGTCACGCTGTGCCATGGCGCGCAGGCCGATGCCGTCCTTGAGGTAGTCCATCTCGTAGAGGTGCTCGCGCCACTTGCGGTCGAGCACCGAGAGCACGACGCGGCGCTCGAGCTGGCGCATGTTCTCCGAGCCGATCTGCTCCTCGCGCGCCTCGTACGCGTGCTTGGCGTCCGAGAGCAGCTCCTCGAGCAGCAGGCTGCGGGTCACGCGCGTGGCGCCGCCCGCCTCCTCGACGACCTCGTCGGGCTCGATCGAGACCGGGTAGATCGCGCGCAGCGCGGTCCACAGGCCCTCGAGGTCCCACGTCTCCGGGGTGCCCTCGGAGGTCGCGCCGTCGACGTACGCGGTGACGACGTCCGAGACGAAGTGCTGGATCTGCTCGTGCATGTCCTCGCCCTCGAGGACGCGGCGCCGCTCGGCGTAGATGACCGAGCGCTGGCGCGAGAGGACGTCGTCGTACTTGAGGACGTTCTTGCGGATCTCGAAGTTGCGGGACTCCACCTGCGCCTGCGCGCTCTGGATGCCGCGCGAGACCATCTTCGACTCGAGCGGCATGTCGTCCGGGAAGCCCGCGCGGCTCATCATCGACTCGGCGAGGCCCGCGTTGAACAGGCGCATGAGGTCGTCCGCCATCGACAGGTAGAACCGGGACTCGCCCGGGTCGCCCTGACGGCCCGAGCGTCCGCGCAGCTGGTTGTCGATGCGGCGCGACTCGTGCCGCTCCGTGCCCAGCACGTAGAGGCCGCCCAGCTCGACGACCTCCTCGTGCTCCGCGGCCACCGCCGCCTTGGCGTCCTCGAGCGCGGCCGGCCACGCGGCCTCGTACTCCTCCGGCTGCTCGGCCGGGTCGAGGCCCTTCGCGGCGAGCGCGGCGACGGCCATGAACTCGGCGTTGCCGCCGAGCATGATGTCGGTGCCGCGGCCGGCCATGTTGGTCGCGACCGTCACGGCGCCCTTGCGGCCGGCCTGGGCGACGATCGAGGCCTCGCGCGCGTGCTGCTTCGCGTTGAGGACCTCGTGCGGGACGCCCTGCTTCTTGAGCAGGCGCGAGAGGAGCTCGCTCTTCTCGACGCTCGTGGTGCCGACGAGGACCGGCTGACCCGCCGCATGGCGCTCGACGATGTCGTCGACGACCGCGGTGAACTTGCCCTCCTCGTTCTTGTAGACGAGGTCGGGCTGGTCGACGCGCTGCATCGGCCGGTTCGTGGGGATCGGCACGACGCCGAGCGAGTACGTGCTCTGGAACTCGGCGGCCTCGGTCGCGGCCGTGCCCGTCATGCCGGAGAGCTTGTCGTAGAGCCGGAAGTAGTTCTGCAGCGTGATCGTGGCGAGCGTCTGGTTCTCGGCCTTGATGGCCACGCCCTCCTTCGCCTCGATCGCCTGGTGCATGCCCTCGTTGTAGCGCCGGCCGGCGAGCATGCGGCCCGTGTGCTCGTCGACGATGAGGACCTCGCCGTTCATGACGACGTAGTCCTTGTCCTTCTTGAAGAGCTCCTTGGCCTTGAGCGCGTTGTTGAGGAACCCGATGAGCGGCGTGTTGAGCGACTCGTAGAGGTTCTCGATCCCGAGGTAGTCCTCGACCTTGGCGATGCCCGGCTCGAGCACGCCGACCGTGCGCTTCTTCTCGTCGACCTCGTAGTCCGTCTCGCGCACGAGGCGCTGCGCGACCTTGGCGAACTCCCCGTACCACTTGTTCGAGTCGCCGGACGCGGGGCCCGAGATGATGAGCGGCGTGCGGGCCTCGTCCACGAGGATCGAGTCGACCTCGTCGACGATCGCGAAGTGGTGGCCGCGCTGGACGAGCTCCTCGGGCTTCCACGCCATGTTGTCGCGCAGGTAGTCGAAGCCGAACTCGTTGTTCGTGCCGTACGTGATGTCCGCGTTGTACTGCTCGCGCCGCTCGGCCGGCTTCTGGCCCGACAGGATGCAGCCCGTGGTCAGGCCGAGGAAGCGGTAGACGCGGCCCATGAGCTCGCTCTGGTAGCCCGCGAGGTAGTCGTTGACCGTGACGACGTGCACGCCCTTGCCGGTCAGCGCGTTGAGGTACGCGGGCAGCGTCGCGACGAGCGTCTTGCCCTCACCGGTCTTCATCTCGGCGATGTTGCCGAGGTGCAGGGCGGCGCCACCCATGAGCTGGACGTCGTAGGGCCGGTGGCCGAGCGTCCGCTTGGCGGCCTCGCGCACGGCGGCGAACGCCTCCGGGAGCAGGTCGTCGAGCGTCTCGCCCTCGGCGAGCCGGGCCTTGAAGCGGTCCGTCTCCTCGCGGAGCTCGGCGTCGCTCAGCGCGCCGAAGCTCTCCTCCAGGGCGTTGACCTGGTCCGCCAGACCGCTCAGCCGCTTGACGATGCGGCCTTCGCCCATCCGCAGGACCTTGTCGAGGATCGACGGCACGCGTTGCTCCAGACTCCTCAGTGGCCCACGCCGGGCGGCGCGGGCCGGTGGGACGACTGCCACCGACGGCGGGGCCGGCGGGACGGTCGACACAGACCGACATCCATCGTAGGCGAGGCTCGTGCCCGTCAGGTGCGTCCGCCGCGACGTGGGCGCACCGCCAGGGTCGCGGCCGCGAGCGCGACGGCGCCGAGCAGCCCGGTCGGGCCGATCCGCTCGCCGCGCAGCACGGCGGCGCCGACCGCCGCCGTCAGCGGCTCGAGCAGCGCCACGAGCGACGCCGTCGTCGCCGGGACGCCTCGGAGGCCGGTGAAGTAGGCGGCCCACGCGGCCGCCGTCGGCACCACGGCGAGGAACACCACGAGCGCGACCACGCGGCCGGCGTCCGGCGCCGTGCCCGGCCCGAGGGTGGGCGGTCCGCCGAGGAGGGCCCACGGCAGCAGCACGAGCCCGCCGAGCACGAACGACACGCCCGTCATGGCCACGGGGGCGAGGCCCGCGACCGGTCGCCGGTTCACCAGCGTGACGCCCGCGAAGGTCGCGGCGGCGAGCAGCGCGAGCAGCGGTCCTGCGAGCCCTCCCCCGCCCGTCGGCCTCGCCCCCGCCGGCGCTGCGGCCAGGTCGGGGGCGACCAGCAGCACCAGGCCGGCGACCGCGAGCGCCGTCGCCGCGACCACGCGC
>NZ_JACVQL010000331.1 GCF_019733465.1 Actinotalea ferrariae
GGCGTGCCGCCCCGCGCAGCGTGTCGGCCGGCACGCCCGTGACCTGCTCGACGCGCTCGGGCCACCACGCGGCCGCGCTGCGACGGACGTCGTCGGCCCCCGTGGTGCGCGCGGCGAGGTACGCCTCGTCCGCGAGGCCCTCGACGAGGACGACGTGGAGCAGCCCGAGCAGCACCGCGAGGTCGGTGCCGGGGATCGGCTGCAGGTGCAGGCCGGCGTCGTCGTCCGTGAGGGTCGCGGTCGCGGACCGGCGCGGGTCCACCACGAGGAGCCCGCCCGCACCGCGCGTGCCGGCGAGGTGCGCGACGGCCGGCGGCATGGTCTCGGCGAGGTTGGAGCCGAGCAGCAGCACGGCCTGCGCGCCGCCGAGGTCCGCGAGCGGGAACGGCAGCCCGCGGTCGACGCCGAACGCGCGGTTGGCCGCGGCCGCCGCGCTCGCCATGCAGAAGCGCCCGTTGTAGTCGATGAACCGCGTGCCCAGCACGACGCGCGCGAACTTCCCGAGGGCGTACGCCTTCTCGTTCGTCAGACCGCCCCCGCCGAACACGCCGACGGCGTCCGGGCCGTGCGCGGACCGGATCGCGCGCAGCCGGTCCGCGACGACGTCGAGCGCGTCGTCCCACGTCGCGGGGTGGAGCACGCCGTCGACGCCGCGCACGAGCGGCGTCGTGAGCCGGTCCGGGGCGCGCAGCACCTGCGCCGAGGTCCAGCCCTTCTGGCACAGCCCGCCGCGGTTGGTGGGGAAGTCGCGGCCGCCCACGGTCACGGGCGCACCGACCGCCGCGGCGGCGTCGTCGGGCGGGGACAGCGTCTGCGCGCACTGCAGCGCGCAGTACGGGCAGTGGGTCGCCGTCATCAGATCCCTGCGGCGGCCATGGGCGCCGACGGCCGCGTGTAGACCGCCCACGTGACCGCGCCCATGACGACGTAGACGGCGACGAAGACGAGCAGCGCGGGTTCCAGGGACCCGGCGAGGTCGCTCGAGACGGCGAAGCCGCGCGGGATGAGGAACCCGCCGAAGGCGCCGATCGCACCCGCGATGCCGATGCAGCCGGCCGCGGCCTTGCGCGAGCGGACGAGCCGCTCGGGCGTGGTGGCGCCGACGCGGAACACCGCGGGGATCATCCGGTAGGTCGCGCCGTTGCCCGCGCCCGTCGCCACGAAGAGCACGAGGAACGAGCCGAGGAAGAGGCCGAAGCTGTGGCTGCGCAGCGCCGCGACCGCGCCGAGCACGCCGAGTGCCATGACGGCGAACGAGGCGATCGTCATGCGTGCACCGCCCCAGCGGTCGGCGAGGATGCCGCCGACGGGCCGCGCGAGCGAGCCGACGAGTGCGCCGAGGAAGGCGATCTGGAGCGCGACCTCGGGGAACTGACCCTTGAGCAGCGTCGGGAACACGCCCGAGTAGCCGATGAAGCTGCCGAACGTGCCGATGTAGAGGAACGCGATGATCCAGGTGTGGCGGTTGTGCACCGCCGCGCCGAACGCCTTGTAGTCGGCCTTCGCCGTCGTGAGGTTGCTCATGAGGCGCCAGGCGAGGAAGGCGGCGAGCAGGATCAGCGGGATGAACATGAGGCCCGCGCGCTCGAGCGCGATGGCGGCGCCCGTGCCGATGACGAGCGGCACCGCGAGCTGGACGGCGGCCGTGCCGAGGTTCCCGCCGGCGGCGTTGAGGCCGAGCGCCTTGCCCTTCTCGCGCTCCGGGTAGAAGAACGAGATGTTCGCCATCGACGACGCGAAGTTGCCGCCGCCGAGGCCGGCGAGGGCCGCGACGAGGAGCAGCATCCCGAAGGACGTGTCCGGGTTGCCCACGGTCCAGGCGAGCAGGCCCGCGGGGAGGAGGAGCAGGAGCGCGCTGACGATGGTCCAGTTGCGGCCGCCGAACAGCGGGACGGCGAACGTGTACGGGATGCGCAGCGTGGCGCCGACGAGGCTCGGCACGGCGATCAGCCAGAACTGCTGGTCGACCGTGAGCGCGAAGCCGGCGTCGGCCAGCTGCGGGACGACGATGCTCCACGAGGCCCAGACCGCGAAGCCGAGGAACTCGGCGAAGATCGACGGGTAGAGGTTGCGCTGGGCGATCCGCCGGCCGCCGTCGGCCCAGAAGGTCGTGTCCTCGGGGTCCCACGTGTCGATCCACCCCCCGCGCCGCTGGGTGCCGTGCTCGAGCGTCGCGGTCATCGCTGCCTCCTGGGTCGTGGTCCGGGCTCCCACCGGCTGCGCACGACGCTAGGCAGCCGGTGTTCCGGCCGTGGTGCCGCCGTGTTACCCCTGCGGAACACCCCCCGCACGCCCCGGCCCCACCCCCTGTGAGAACGCGCTGCGTGCGAGGCCTGGGGCGCGGCCCGGCCCGCCCGGCCCGCGGCCCGCCCTACCCGGCCCGCGGGCGCGCGCCGCACCCCGAGCCCGGCCCGCTCCTCGAGCCCGCCGGCCTTCGCTGGTGACCTGGCGTCACATGGCGACGCGAAGTCACCAGCTAACGCCCGGTGTCTTCGCCCGCAGGCAGCCGCGCCGATCACCGGCGCCTCGCGCGCATCCGCCCTTGGCTGGTGACCTGGCGTCACGTGGCGACGCCGAGTCACCAGCTAACGGCCGAGGCTCCCACGCAGGCAGCCGCGACGACCGGCGCGTCGCGCGCACGCGCGCTTGGCTGGCGACTTGGCGTCACATGGCGACGCCAGGTCACCAGTGAGCGCCGCGTTCGCGACTCGCAGCCCGACGGTGGCGTCACCGGCGGCAGGCGCTGGCGTCAGAGCGCGCAGGCGGGCGAGCAGCGGCGCAGGCGGCCGGTCCAGCCGCGCCGGCCGAGCGCGGTGCCCACCTGCGAGGCGGTCCGGCACGGGATCCCGGCGACGTGGCGCCAGCGGTAGCGCAGGGTCAGGTCGCCGTAGGTGAGCAGGAGGGCGTTGTCCCGCCAGACGTCGTCGTCGGTGCGGCCGCCGGGGTGCGCGAGCTCGCCGTCGAGCTCGACGCGGAGGCCGTAGCGGACGTAGCGGCAGTCCGCCCGGATCCATCGGCCGTCGATGACGCCCCTCGCCTGCAGCTCGGCGCGCGGGAGCCCGTGGCGACGCTCGACCTGGTGGTGGTAGCGGCGCTCGAGGGGCGACTCGACGCCCGCTCGGACGTCGGCCATGACGTCGAGGACGAGCGCGCGCGGGCCGAAGCGCTCGCGCCGCGCGAGGGCGTCGAGGATCTCGAGCGGGCTGGTCCGCGCACGCACCGCGGCGCAGAGCAACCCGACGGCGTCGTCGGTGGAGTCGGCGCCCTGCAGCAGGTCGAGCACGGTCGTGCCTCGGTCGGTCACCGGCAGACGCCCGACCGCTGACACGTCTGCCCGCCGGTGGATGCGCAGGCCCGGCGACGGGCGCACCTTCCGATACCCGGGCACCGAGACCTCCACGACAGCAGGCGCCTTGTCGAGGACACCCTGGAGGAACGCCGCCGAGTGGTGGCTCAGTGCTGCACCCTCACCGGCGTAGATGAGCCCGCCCCGCGCGCGGCTTCGCCATGCCACGGGGCCCGAGTGGACCACGAGCACGCCCCGGTGGAGGCGCTGCCACCGCCCCTCGCGTACCTGGCGGTCGATCCAGGAGGCGGCCAGGCCCGCGTCACGCAGCCGGCGCGTGCTGACGACGTCGTCGATCGCGAGCGAGCGGACGGCTGAGGGATCGCGCATGGCCGGAGTCTCGCGGCAGGGCGTCGCCGTCGGTGCGGCCCCGGCGTCGTCCTGTGGAGGAGCGCGTCATCCACAAGGGCGCGCGTGTGGCGTCGGCTGCTCGTGCCGGCCGCGCCCGGGCATCGCTGGTCACTTCCCGTCACATGGCGACGCGAAGTCACCAGCGATCGGCAGATCCTTCAGCCACCGGGGGCAGCCGGGACCCGCCGGCGCGCACTTCACGGGCGATCCAGCCTTCGCTGGTGACCTGGCGTCACATGGCGACGCGAAGTCACCAGTGAAGGCGAGAAGGGTTGGCGGGCGGGCAGCCGGGCGCCGGGCCGGTCAGGGGGTGAGCTGGGTGGTGAGCTCGGACGGGTCGGTGGTGGGGCGGTGGCAGACGAAGCCGCGGCAGACGTACGCCGTCGGGCGGCCGTCGAGGGTCGGGCGGTCGGCGAGGAGCGGGACCGGTGCCGCGGCGCCGCCCCGAGCACCCGCCGCGCCGCCGGCATCCGCGGCGACGTCGCCCGTCGGGGGATCACCGACGGCCGTCCCACCCGGTGCGATGACGTCGCTCGCAGCGCTTGCGTCGCCCACGGCGAGGACCGCGCCGGGCGCGGGGGCGTGGATCGCCGCGCGGACCAGCGCGTCGCGGTCCGGGCC
>NZ_JACVQL010000332.1 GCF_019733465.1 Actinotalea ferrariae
GGGCGACCCCGTGCCGACGCGCGCGCCGCGCGGCAGCCCGGCGAGCGTCAGGCCGTCGCGTGCGCACAGCGCGTCGCGGGAGTCCTCGCGCTCGGGCACGGCCGCGACGACGAGCCCCTCGGCCGGCGCCGTCGGCAGGTCCTTGAGGGAGTGCACCGCGACGTCGCAGCGGTCGTCGAGCAGCGCCTCGCGCAGGGCGGCGACGAAGACGCCCGTCCCGCCCAGCGTCGCGAGGGAGCCGGTGAGCCGGTCACCCTCCGTGCGGACGAGCACCTGCTCGACGTCGTCCCGCGTGAGACCCGCGAGGCGGCGCAGCTCCTCGGCGACCATGCCGGTCTGCGTCGTGGCCAGGGCGGAGCCCCGTGTCCCGATCCTCAGCATCTGCGCCCCCCTGCGCGTGACGTCACGGTGCGAGACCCGCCACCGCCGGTCGCGACTCGCGCATCGCAGGGTTGAGGCAGCAGCCGGGCCGGCACACGTCGTACCAGGGCCCGAGCGCGGTCAGCGCCGGT
The DNA here is from genome assembly GCF_019733465.1 of Actinotalea ferrariae. Classification (GTDB taxonomy): domain Bacteria; phylum Actinomycetota; class Actinomycetes; order Actinomycetales; family Cellulomonadaceae; genus Actinotalea; species Actinotalea ferrariae_A. The sequence continues at coordinate 513 of NZ_JACVQL010000332.1, forward strand.
CGCGAGCGAGGTGCGGAGGACGTCACGGGGTCAGTGTGCCCCGCCAGGCGCTCCTGGACGAGGTCGACGAGTCCGCCGACGAACGCGGGGTGCACGCCCGGGGTGGGGACGCGCTCGGCGTGCAGCCCGGCCTCGCGTGCGGTCTCGAGCGCCTCCTCGTCGAGGTCCCACAGCACCTCGAGGTGGTCGGACACGAAGCCCACGGGCACGATCACGACCGCCTTGACCCCGCGCCCCGCGAGCTCGGTGATCGCGTCGTTGATGTCCGGCTCGAGCCACGGCGTCGTCGGCGCGCCGCTGCGGGACTGGTAGACGAGCGACCACGGCACGCCGGCCAGGCTCGCGCCGTGCGCGCCCGACGTCGACCCGGCCGTCGGCCCGTCGCTGCTGCCGATGCTCGCCATGACGACGTCCGCGACCGCCCGGTGCTGCGCGCCGTAGGCGCCGTCCTCGCCGAGCTGCGCGTCGGGCGGGCCGGACGCGACCGCGGTCGACGTCGGGATGGAGTGGGTGACGAACAGGACGTGCGCGTCGCGCGCGAGGTCGACCGCGTCGTCGGCGCCGGCGAGCGCGTCGTGCGTGCGCACGAGCGCCTCGCGCACTCCCTCGACGAACGGCGTGACGAAGCCCGGGTGGTCGAAGTACTGCCGCACCTTGTCGATCACCAGCTCGCCCTCGAGCCCCGTCTCGATCAGCGCGCCCGCGAGGTCCTCGCGGTACTGACGGCACGAGGAGTACGAGCTGTACGCGCTGGTCACGACGGCGAGCAGGCGCCGGTGCCCGGCCGCGTGCGCCTCGCGCAGGGCGTCGGCCAGGAACGGGTCCCAGTTGCGGTTGCCCCAGAGCACGGGCAGGTCGAGCCCGCGCGCGTCGAGCTCGGCGCGCAGCGCGGCCTGCAGGGCGCGGTTCTGGTCGTTGATCGGGCTCACGCCGCCGAAGTGGCGGTAGTGGTGGGCGACCTCCTCGAGGCGCTCCTCGGGGACACCGCGCCCGCGCGTGACGTTGCGCAGGAACGGGATGACGTCGTCCTGCCCCTCGGGCCCGCCGAACGACGTGAGCAGGATCGCGTCGTACGGCGCGGGCGGCTGCGGGTCGCGGTCCGGCAGCGTGGAGGGATCGCAGACGCTCATCGGACGACCTCCGGGACCTCGTCGAGCTCGATGCGGCGGCCCGTGAAGAACGGGACCTCCTCGCGGACGTGCCGGCGCGCCTCGGTCTCGCGCAGGTGGCGCATGAGGTCGACGAGCTCCGTGAGCTCGTGCGCCTCGAAGGCGAGCAGCCACTCGTAGTCGCCGAGGGCGAACGACGCGACCGTGTTGGCGAGGACGTCGGGGTAGTCCCTGCCCTTGAGCCCGTGCTCCATGAGCATGGCGCGGCGCTCCTCGGGCGGTAGCAGGTACCACTCGTAGGACCGCACGAACGGGTAGAGCGTGAACCACGGCAGCGGCTCGGTGTCCCGCATGTAGGCGGGCATGTGGTCGCGCGAGAACTCGGCCGGCCGGTGGACGCCCATGCCGGACCACACCGGGACCAGCGGGGCGAGGTCCTGGCTGCGGCGCAGCGTGCGCGCGGCCTGCTGCAGGTCCTCGGGCGCGTCGCCGTGCAGCCACAGGAGCAGGTCGGACCCGGCGCGCAGCCCGGAGACGTCGTACGCGCCGCGCAGGACGACGCCGGCGGGCAGCCCGGCGGCGGCCTCGGTGAGCGGGGGCGCGGGCGGCGTCTGCGCGGGCTGGACCGTCGGGCGGCCGAGCACGGTCCACAGCGTCCAGGCGCCCGTCGGGCTTTCCGGTCCGGCGACGGGTGAGGTCATGGGTCGAAGTCTGCGGGACCACCGGGAAATGCGGAAATCCAGACCGCCGTGTTCTGGGTCACGCCCCCGTCATGACAATGCGTCAGAACGTCCTGACGGTCGGTCAGCATCATTTCGGAATGTCGCCGAGAAGTCCCGCGGCAGTTCTCCGCGCGTCCGCGACGACGGCCGCGAGGCCCGTCCCGGCGAGCCAGGCGCCGCACACGCGCAAACCCGGTCGCGCCTCGGCCGCGGCGCGCACCGCGGCCACCCGCGCGCGGTGCCC
>NZ_JACVQL010000333.1 GCF_019733465.1 Actinotalea ferrariae
ACGCCGGCGCGCTCGGCGGCCGCGAGCACGCGCCGGACGTCGCGCTCGCGTGCACCGGTGCCGACGCGGACCGTGAGCCCGGGCACCGGCCGGTGGCGCAGCACGTTCGCCTCGACGCGGAGGCCCGACGGGTCGTGCTCGACGCCGAGCTCCTCGCGCCACACGCGGTCGTCGTCGGCGCGCGCCCACGCGAGCCACGCGTCGTCGTCCTGGGGCACGTCGTCGGCGTCGGCCCAGCGGCCGAGCTGCGGGACGTAGCCGGGACCGCCCGCCTTGGCGCCCGGCCCGACGGCGCTCGCCTTCCAGCCGCCGAACGGCTGACGACGGACGATCGCGCCCGTGATGTGCCGGTTCACGTACGCGTTCCCGACCTCCACCGCGTCGAGCCACGTCGCGATCTCGGCCTCGTCGAGCGAGTGCAGCCCGCCCGTGAGGCCGAACGGCACCTCGTTCTGGACGGCGATCGCCTCGGCCAGCGTCTCGACGCGCATGACGCCGAGCACGGGGCCGAAGCACTCGGTGAGGTGGACGAACGAGCCCCGTGCGACGCCGTGCTTGACGCCCGGCGTCCACAGGCGGCCCTCGGCGTCGAGCCGTCGCGGACGCACGAGCCACCGCTCACCGGGCTCGAGCGTGGTGAGTGCGCGCAGCAGCTTGCCCGCGGCGGGCTCGACCAGCGGGCCCATGGTCGTGCCGAGGTCGGTCGACGGCCCGACCTGCAGGGACGTCACGGCGTCCGCGAGCTGCCGCCGCAGGCGCGCGGAGCGGCCCGCCGAGCCCACGAGGATCAGCAGCGACGCGGCCGAGCACTTCTGGCCGGCGTGGCCGAACGCGGACCGGACGACGTCGGCGACCGCGAGGTCGACGTCGGCCGACGGCGTGACGACGATCGCGTTCTTGCCCGACGTCTCGGCGAGCACGTCGAGGTCCGCGCGCCAGGACGCGAAGAGCCGCGCGGTCTCGATCGACCCGGTGAGGAGCACGCGGCGCACGTCGGGGTGGCTCACGAGGCGACGTCCGACGTCGCCCTCGGGGCAGTCGAGCACCTGGAGCACCGTCGCCGGGTGTCCCTCGGCCTCGAGCGCGCGGTGCACGGCGGCGTAGGCGACCTGCGCGCTCCGGGGCGTCTGGGGCGCCGGCTTGACGAGCACGGGGGAGCCGGCCGCGAGCGCGGCCAGCACGGAGCCCACCGGGATCGCGACGGGGAAGTTCCACGGCGGCGTGACGACCGTGACGCCGTCAGGCCGGAAGACCGCGCCGGGCACGGAGCCGTCCGCGAGCCGGTCCGCGGCGTCCGCGTAGTACCGCGCGAAGTCGACCGCCTCGCTGACCTCGGGGTCGGCCTCCGCGACGGTCTTGCCCGCCTCCGCGGCCATGACCGCGACCAGGTCGGTGCGCACGTGCTCGAGCTCGAGCGCGGCACGTCGCAGCATGCGCGCCCGCGCGGCGGGTGCGGTCCCGGCCCAGCGGTCGCGCACACCCACCGCGGCCGCGACGACGTCGTCGATCTCGCGTTCGGTCCGCACGACGGTCGCGGGCGGCACGTCGACGTCGGCGGCACGCGCGCGGCGCAGGAGATCGGTCGCCCACGTGCGGGACGCGGCGACGGCCGGGTCGGTGTCCGGGGCGTTCTCGAAGCCGGCGCCGGGGAGGGTCGGCGTGGGGCGGGGCGCGCGACGCGGCTCGGCGCTCACGACGGGGGCGTCGCGGACCGCGGCGAGGAAGCCGGCACGCTGCGCGGCGAGGCCGTCCGCCGGGGCGTCGTCGTCGGTGGTGAACAGCGCGTGCAGGTAGTTCTCGGGCGCCGCGTTCTCCTCGAGCCGGCGCACGAGGTAGGAGATGGCGACGTCGAAGTCGTCGCGCGCCACCACGGGCGTGTAGAGCAGCACGCTGCCGTCCGGCCCGACGGCGTCGCGCACGGCACGCGCCTGCGCCGGCGCCATGCCCTGCAGCATCTCGATGTCGACGTCGGCCGTGACGCCCCGCGCCTGCGCCAGCAGGTGCGCGAGGGCGACGCCGTAGAGGTTGTGGCTCGCCGCACCGACCCGCACGGCCCGTGTCCGGGACGGGTCCACCGCGCGGTCGAGCAGACGGATCCACGAGGCGTCGACGTCCGCCTTCGTCGGGTAGGGCGCCTGCGGCCACCCGTGCAGCTCGGCCTCGACCCGCTCCATCGCCAGGTTCGCGCCCTTGACCAGCCGGACCTTGACGCGTGCGCCGTCGTCCGCCACGCGCTTCTCGGCGAGCTCGGTGATCTCGTCGAGCGCCGCGAGGGAGTCGGGCAGGTAGGCCTGCAGCACGATGCCCATCTCCATGGTGCGCAGGTCCGGGTGCTCGAGGAGGCGCTCGAACACGCGCACGGTGAGCGCGAGGTCGCGGTACTCCTCCATGTCGAGGTTGAGGAACGTGCCGTGAGCGTGGGCCGAGCGGTACAGCGGCAGGAGCTTCTCGACCACCCGGTCGCGGCTGCCGTCGGTGTCCCAGGTGGACAGCTGGCTCGCGACGGCGGACACCTTGACCGAGACGTAGTCGACGTCGGGCCGCTCGACGAGGCGCTGCACGCGCTGCAGCCGGCTGCGGGCCTCGGCCTCGCCGAGCACGGCCTCGCCGAGCAGGTTGAGGTTGAGCCGGAAGCCCTCGGCGCGCGCGCGTGCGATGTGCGCTCCGAGCCCCGGGCCGGCGTCCGCCACGAGGTGGCCGACGAGCTGGCGGAGCCGGATGCGTGCCGCGGGGACGACGACGTGGGGCAGCACGGGAGCCACGCGGGCGCCGACCGCGAGGAGCGCGCGGTCGACCGGACCGAGGAAGCCGCCGGCCGCCGACGTGAGCTCCGCGAGCCCGGCGAGCTCGTGCGCCGCGACGTGCACGTCCTCGGGCCGTGCGACGCGGTCGACGAACCGCACGGCCAGCTCGAGCCCGGCCGGGTCGGCGACGAGGGCGGCGAGGCGTCCGGTGGTGCGCCGCTCGCGCGCGGTCTGGCCGGCCGCGGTCGTCTCGACCCACCGCTCCGCGAGCGCGACGGCGGCGTCGGTCAGGTCGGCGGGCGAGGTGGCTGGGCTCATCCGCCCATCGTGCGTCCCGCGCCGAGGCGGCGTCTTGTCAGGATCGGGCGTCCCGGGCGCGCGGATCCGCCTGGCGGCGGGACACCCGTCGGGGTGCCGGTCGTCAGACCGGGGCGCCGAGCCCGCGCAGCCAGTCGCGGACCGCGGCGCACACGGCGGTGTCGTCGGGCGGTGCGTGCGCGCCGGGCACGAGGACCGTGGTGAGCGGGCCCGGGATCGCGCCGAGGTGCTCGGCGAGCTCCTCGGGCGTCCCGAAGGGGTCGCGCCGCCCCGACACCGCGAGCGCCGGCACGTGCAGCGCGGGCAGGTGCTCGACGCGCAGCTTCTCGGGCCTGCCCGGCGGGTGCAGCGGGTAGGAGAGCAGGACGAGCCCCGCGGCCGGCTGCCCCTCCGCGACGGCCATCGAGGACATCCGGCCGCCGAATGAGCGGCCGCCGAGCACGACGTCCTCGGGGCGTACCCCGAGGTCCGCCGCGAGCCGGTCGGCCTCGGCGCGGATGTGGGCGATCGCGACCGGGGCGCGCTCGGGCCCGCGGCGCCCGGCGGCGCGGCCCGGGAAGTCGACCCGGCGCACGGGGAAGGGGGCCAGGGACTCCTCGAGCGCCACGAGCGTCCGCGAGTCGCGGTCGGCGCCCGCACCCGGGGTGAGCAGCAGCGCGGCGGGGGTCACGCGTCCTCACGCTAGCGCCCGGGCGGTAGCGTCCGGCTGGTGACGACCGACGCCGCCTGGCCCGAGGCTGAGCGGCTGCGCCGTGCGCTCGGGCCGGAGTGGACGACACTCATGGACTCCCTCACGGGGACCATGTTCTGCGCCAAGGACGTCACGGGCCGCTACGTCGTCGTCAACCAGGCCTTCGTCGACCGCACGGGGGAGTGCAGCCGGCGGGGCGTGGTCGGGCGGCGCGCCGAGGACCTGTTCGCGCCGCACCTGGCCCAGCACTACGCGGTGCAGGACCGCGCGGTCCTGACGACGGGGGAGCCGCTGCGGCGCGAGCTCGAGCTCATCTCACGCCCCGGTGGGCCGCCCGGCTGGTACCTGAGCTCGAAGGTGCCCGTGCGCGACGGCGCCGAGGTGGTGGGCCTGGTGAGCGTGTCCGAGGACCTGCGCACGCGCGACGCCGACGACGTCACGGCGCGGTCGCTCCACCGCGTCGCGGCGTTCGTCGCCGAGCGACTGCACGGCCCGGTCCCCGTGGCCGACATGGCCGCGGCCGCGGGGTGCTCGCCGTCGACGCTCGACCGGCGCATGCGGAAGGTCTTCGCGCTGTCGCCCCAGCAGTACGTGCTGCGGTGCCGGGTGGACCGGGCGGCCGCGCTGCTCAGCGCCGGCGACCTCCCCCTCGCCGACGTCGCGACGGCCGCGGGGTTCTACGACCAGGCGGTGCTGACGCGCACGTTCGGGCGCCTCACGGGGGAGACGCCCGCCCAGTTCCGGCGGCGGACGTCCGGCGCGACGCCGTCGGGGGTCGGGTAGGGTCGCGGCCGACAGACATCCTTTAACGACCCGTCCTGTGAGGCGGGGAAGGAGGTCGCCAGATGCCCTCTGGCCCTGCTGTGCCCACCGACCGGCCCACCGACCGCCCCGGCGACGCCGCCGACGACGCCGCCCGCGGCGCTGAGGTGCTCACCGCCCCCGAGATCGGCCGGGCGCTAACCCGCATCGCGCACGAGGTGCTCGAGCGCAACAAGGGCGGCACCGGCCTCGTCCTCCTCGGCATCCCGACCCGAGGCCTTCCGCTCGCGCGCCGCCTCGCCGCGAAGATCGCCGAGGTCGAGCCGGGCCTCGACGCCGCAGCCCTCGTGGGGTCGCTCGACGTGACCATGTACCGCGACGACCTCCACCGGCACCCCACCCGGACCATCGGTGCCACGGACGTGCCGCCCGGTGGCGTCGACGACCGGACGGTCGTCCTCGTCGACGACGTCCTCTTCTCGGGCCGGACCATCCGCGCCGCGCTGGACGCGATCAACGACCTCGGCCGTCCGCGGGTGGTCCAGCTCGCCGTCCTCGTCGACCGCGGCCACCGCGAGCTCCCGATCCGCGCCGACTACGTGGGCAAGAACCTGCCGACGTCGCTCACGGAGCAGGTGCGCGTGCGCCTCGCCGAGATCGACGGCGAGGACTCGGTCCGGATCGCGGGAGGGGACCGGTGAGGCACCTCCTCAGCGCCGCGGACCTCGACCGCGCCACGGCCGTCCACCTCCTCGACACCGCGTCGCAGATGGCCGCGACGCAGGCACGGGAGATCAAGAAGCTCCCGACCCTGCGCGGGCGCACCGTCGTCAACCTCTTCTTCGAGGACTCCACCCGCACCCGGATCTCGTTCGAGGCGGCCGCGAAGCGGCTCTCCGCGGACGTCATCAACTTCTCGGCGAAGGGCTCGAGCGTCTCCAAGGGCGAGTCGCTCAAGGACACCGCACTGACGCTCCAGGCGATGGGGGCCGACGCCGTCGTCGTGCGGCACCAGGCCTCGGGGGCGCCGCACCGCCTCGCCCACTCGGGCTGGGTCGACGGCGCGGTGGTCAACGCGGGCGACGGGACGCACCAGCACCCGACGCAGGCGCTGCTCGACGCGTTCACGCTGCGCCGCCACCTGCGCGGCGACGCGGACAACCCGGACGGCGTCGGCCTCGACCTCACGGGACTGCACGTCGCGATCGTCGGCGACGTGCTGCACTCCCGCGTCGCCCGCTCGAACGTCAACCTGCTGCACACGCTCGGGGCGGAGGTCACGCTCGTGGCGCCGCCGACGCTCGTGCCCGTGGGCGCGGAGTCGTGGACGTCCCGCACGTCGTACCACCTGGACCAGGTGCTCGCGGACCAGCAGCCGGACGCGATCATGATGCTGCGGGTCCAGCGCGAGAGGATGGGCGGCGACGGCACCGGCGCCGGACGGACCGGCTTCTTCCCCAGCCCGCTCGAGTACACCCGGGCGTACGGGCTCGACGCGCGGCGGCTCGCGCTCCTGCCGGAGCACGCGATCGTCATGCACCCGGGCCCGATGAACCGTGGCCTGGAGATCTCGGCGGACGCCGCCGACTCCCCGCGCGCCGTGATCGTGGAGCAGGTCGCCAACGGCGTGGCCGTCCGGATGGCCGTGCTGTACCTGCTGCTCGCGAAGGAGAAGGAGACCACCCCATGAGCGCGACGTACCTGCTGCGTGGCGCCGCCCCGCTGGGTGGCGACCCGACCGACCTCCTGCTCGCGGACGGGCGCATCGTCGCCGTCGGCGCCGACGCCGCGCGGGACGCGGGCGACGCCGAGGTGGTCGACGCGGCCGGTCTCGTGGCGCTGCCCGGGCTCGTCGACCTGCACACGCACCTGCGTGAGCCCGGCCGCGAGGACGCCGAGACCGTCGCGTCGGGCACGCGGGCGGCGGCGCTGGGCGGCTTCACCGCGGTGCACGCGATGGCCAACACGTCCCCGGTGGCCGACACCGCGGGCGTCGTCGAGCAGGTCTGGCGGCTGGGCCGCGACGCGGGCTGGGCGGACGTCCTGCCGGTCGGCGCGGTGAGCGTGGGCCTCGCGGGTGAGCAGCTCGCCGAGCTCGGCGCGATGGCGCACTCCGCGGCGCGCGTGCGCGTGTTCTCCGACGACGGGAAGTGCGTCCACGACCCCGTGCTCATGCGCCGTGCGCTCGAGTACGTCAAGGCGTTCGACGGCGTCATCGCCCAGCACGCGCAGGAGCCGCGGCTCACGGTGGGTGCCCAGATGCACGAGGGCGTCGTCTCGGCCGACGTCGGCCTCGCCGGCTGGCCCGCGGTCGCGGAGGAGGCGATCATCGCGCGCGACGTGCTGCTCGCCGAGCACGTCGGCTCGCGGCTGCACGTGTGCCACCTCTCGACGGCGGGGTCGGTGGAGATCCTGCGCTGGGCGAAGTCGCGCGGCATCGACGTCACGGCCGAGGTCACGCCGCACCACCTCCTGCTGACGGACGAGCTCGCGCGCACGTACGACCCCCTCTACAAGGTCAACCCGCCGCTGCGCACCGACGCCGACGTCATGGCGGTCCGCGCGGGCCTGGCCGACGGGACGATCGACATCGTGGCCACCGACCACGCGCCGCACACGCGCGAGGACAAGGACTGCGAGTGGGCGGCCGCGGCCTTCGGCATGACCGGTCTGGAGACGGCGCTGTCCGTCGTGCAGACGACGATGGTCGACACCGGCCTGCTCGGCTGGGCGGACGTCGCGCGCGTGCTCTCGACCGCGCCCGCGCGGATCGGCCGTATCGACACCGGCGAGCGCGCGCACGGTCGGCCGCTCGCGGTCGGCGAGCCGGCGAACGTCACGCTCATCGACCCGGCCGCGCGGTGGACGGTCGACCCCGCGGCGCTGGCGAGCGCGAGCCGTAACACCCCCTACGGCGGGCGCGAGCTCGGTGGCCGGGTGGTCGCGACGTTCCTCCGCGGCCGTCCCACGGTGCTCGACGCCGTCGCCGTGCCCCAGCCGGCGCCCGCCCGATGAGGGAGGCCGTGGGGATCGCGGTGCTCGTCTCGCTGCTCGTGGCCGTCCTGCTCGCGATGCGCGCTGGCTGGCGGTCCCGCGCGGCACGGTCGGCGACCCTGGTGCCGGCGCTGCCGCCGGTGCCCGCTTCGGACCTGCTCGGTGCGGTGCGGATGGGCCCCGTCGAGGCGACGTACGTCTCGACGACCGTCGCGGGGGACTGGCTCGACCGGGTCGTCGCGCACGACCTCGGTGCGCGGTCCGCGGCGAGCGTGACCGTGCACGAGACGGGCGTGCTGCTGACCCGAGCCGGCGCACAGGACCTCTTCGTGCCCGCAGGCGTGCTCCGCGACGTGAGCCTCGCCCCGGGGATCGCCGGCAAGGTCGCGGGCGGCGAGGGTGTCGTCGTGCTGCGCTGGGAGGTCGTCGGGGCGCGCGGCGCGCGGCTCGGCGGCGACGCCCCGGGCGCCACGGTGCTCGACACCGGTCTGCGCCCGCGCCGGTCGGCCGACCGTCAGGCACTGGTCTCAGCCGTGCGGGCGCTCGTCGGTGCCGACGCGCCGACGGGCGGCGTCGTGGGCGCGACGGGCGGTGCGGCATGAGGCCCCTGCTCGACGTCGCCGTGCTGCTGGCCGTCGCAGTCGCGGTGTGGGGACTGAGGCTCCGTGCGTCGCGGGCCAGCGGCGACGAGCCGCCGACCCCGCTGCCCAGCCGGGCGCAGGTCCCGCTGCCGAGGACGCTGCCCGCGACGCCCAGCGAGTCGCTCCGTGCCCGCTCCGCGCCCGCCGACCCGGTGCAGGGG
>NZ_JACVQL010000334.1 GCF_019733465.1 Actinotalea ferrariae
CCCTGCACCGCCATCGCGGCCCGGATCCCGGTGCCCGAGCCGCCGCGGGCGGCCGCGAGGCCGAGCGCACCGCGCCGCCGAGCCGCGGCGAGCACGGCCGCGAGCCACAGCACCCCGACGGCCACGCCGACCGGGCCGAGGGCCAGCATGTCGAGCAGGGTCGCGAACGTCGTCTGGCGCGCGGCGACGTCCTCGAGGCGTTCGTCGAGGTCGCTCGTCATGCCCCGCGCGTCGAGGAACGCCCGCAGCTCCCGCAGCAGCGCGGTCCGGTCGGCGGTCGCCACGGCCGCGGGCTCGACGGCGATCCACCGGTCCGCGTCGAGCCCGTTGACCATCGCGAGGGCCTCGACGGCGCTCGGGTCCGCGTAGGCGGTGCCGTGGACGGAGACGCCGATGTCGCCGTCCTCGACGACGAGCGGGAACAGCGTCGACGGCGCGTGCGCCCAGTGCCCGGCCTCGGGGTCCCGCGCCTCGAAGACGCCCGCGAGGCGCATCCGGAACGGGACCACCCCGAGCATCGTCCGCACCTCGCCGACGTCCCAGCGCATCCGGTCGGCGGTCTCGACCGACACCATGACGTCCATCGGCCGCTCGCCGAGCACCTCGTCCAGCCGGCCGCCGACGTCGACCACCGCTGCCGCGTCGAACGGAGCGGGCGGCGCCCCGTCGACGAGCCGCACGTGCTCGCCGATCGCCGCGTCGGCGCGCACGGTGAGCGTCATGTCGTGGATGTCCGCGGCCCGGGGGCCGCGCTCGATCGCGTCGCGCGCGCGCGTCAGCGACGCCCCCGCCTCGCCGAGGACCGAGCGCAGCGTCGGGCCCGCCGTGCGCGTGCCCTCGAGCTCGAGCACCCAGCCCTCGAGCACCGCCGCGCCGTCGGCGACCTCGTCGCCCGACCCGTCGGTGCCGGCCGCCGCGTCGTCGGGGAACCACTGGTCGCTCCCGGACAGGTCGCGGCGGTCCGCGGGCAGCGCCGCGACCTGGTCGCGCGTGTCCTCGCCGAGCAGGCCGTCGACCGCGCGCGGCCACAGGGAGAGCACGAGCGAGACGAGCAGGACGGTCGCGGCGACCAGGACCGCGGTGCCGGGCTCGGCCGTGAGCTGCCGGCGCACGAGGGCGGCGGCGCGGTAGCCGGAGGGGCGCGTCATCGGTCGTCCTCCACGCGCGTCGCCGCACGCACCTGCCGTGCCACCTGGGCGCCGTACGCGACGACGACGACGGCGAGCAGCGCGATCGCCACGCCCGCGACCCCGAGGACGGCGACGAGGTCGGGCGCGAGCGCCGTGGGCAGCGCCGCGGGTCCGGGCGCCGTCGCGCGCACGAGCGGCGGCACGCACCACCACGCGACGAGCAGCCCGCCCGCCGTGCCGACG
>NZ_JACVQL010000335.1 GCF_019733465.1 Actinotalea ferrariae
GAGCCCCGCCGTCCATGCCCGCGCCCGACCCGCGGCGGTGAGCGCGCCGACGAGCGCCACACCGGCCAGCGCCCCGCCGCCGAGCACCAGGGCGACCCGCCCCGGCGACGCACCACCGCCCGCGGCGAGCGCGCCGAGCACCAGCGCGACCGTCAGCACGTGCAGCGCGACGCCGTAGACGCGCAGCGCGGTGGTGAGCCGCACCCCGTCCTCCTCGGCGCGCGCACCGAGCAGCAGCGCCGTCGTGCGGGCCCCGTGGCGCTGGTCGTTGGGGACGTCCCGGCCGGCGCCCACGACGCCGTTGACCAGGAGGATCTGGGCGACCACCGCGGCGCCGAGCCAGGCGGTGAGCACGGTCGCGCCGCCGGCCGACGCCGCGCCCGCCCACACGAGCGCGGCCCAGCCCAGGCCCTGGACGGCGTCCGTGAGCGGCGGGAAGGCGCAGCGCTTGCCCCACACGTCGTACGCGGCGAGCAGGGCCAGGCCGGCCGCCATGGCGAGGACCGCCTCGAGGCTCGTCAGCAGCACGAGCGCGACCACCGCGGCGCCGGAAGAGACGGCGAGCGCCGCTCGCGGGCTCACCGTGCCGAGCACCAGCGGGCTCGTCGCGCGTCGCGGCTCGGTGCGGTCGAGCGGGAGGTCGAGCAGGTCGTTCCACACGTACACGGCGACGTGGAACGCCGTCGCGACGACCAGGACGCGCGCGACCGTGGGCCAGGACGCGCCGTCGTGCGCCGAGGCGACCCCGAGCAGCGCGAACGCCCACGTCACGCCGAGGACGGACCCGCGGACGAGCCGCGCCGCCGTGCCGAGCCCCGACCTCACGGCTGCGTCCAGCGGATGAGCTCGTACTCGGCCTCGCGCAGCATCGTCAGCCCCGCGTCGGTGTAACGGCGGGCCCAGTCCTTCGGGCTGCGCGCCTCCAGGAAGATCTCGAAGACGGACATGCACAGCCCGGTGCGCATCCTCGGGTAGTGCAGCGACTGGTGGACGCCGTTCGCGTACATCCCCAGCAGCTCGAGGTACCGCTCGGCGCCCGGCACGTCGACGCTTCCCGAGACCGCGTCGAGCACGCCGCGCTCGCCCCGCGCGAGGAGCCACGCGCGCGTGCGCACCGGGTGCACGGCGGCCATGAGGGCAAGGGCGGGCACCGCGTCGGCGAGCGGCAGCGTGCCGTCGTCGTCGAACGCGCCGAACGCGCCGAGCGCCGCGTCCGGGTGGTAGACGCCGACGACGCCGAGGGCCGTCAGGCAGCACGTCCGTCTCGGGTCGGACGCGTCGGCCGTGCCCGCGAGGACCTCCGCGTGCACGGTCGGCGGGAGGCCGGCCCGGGCGTACGCGAGCCCGAGCGGGACGAGGGAGACGTGGAGCCCCCGCAGCGGTCCGGCCTCGTCGGCGTCCTGCTCGGGCTCGGCCAGGACCGCGCGCGTGAGGTCCTCGAGCAGCGGGACCCAGCGGTCGGGTGCCTCGGGCAGCACGACGGCGTGCGCGAGCAGCAGCCAGCGGCGCGCCCGCGCGTCCGCCCCGAGGGAGCCGTCGGCCAGTCGGCGCACGAGACGCTCGACAGCCGCGTAGGCGTCGGCCCCGGCGGACGGGTCCGTGGCGTGCACCCCGATCACCAGCGCCGCGAGGATCCGGAACAACGTGACGTCGGAGGCGAGGAGCTCGCGCAGCTCGCTCTCGAGCTCGTCGAGCGGCACGACCGGGTCCAGCGCGCCCACCACGCGATGCGCCGCCTCCGCGCCCGGCGTGCGCGGGCCCATCGCGGCGTCGCCGTCGTCGGTGCTGAACAGGCTCTGGATCCGCCGCGAGAGCACGTGCACGATCGCGGGCTGGACGAGCACGCGCTCCGCGAGGCCCGGGTCCTTGGTGAGGCCGAGGCGGTCCACGAGGAGCGCCTTCCACAGGTCGCTCGTGAGCCGGGCGACGTCAGGGTCGCTGCAGCCGTTGACGTAGTTCGTCACGGTCACGCGGCCGAAGAGCTCGGCGACGGCGAAGGACGCCGGCAGGGCGCCGGGGCGCAGGCTCACGTCGGCGACGAGGGCGCCGAGCACGGAGCGGATGAGGTGCTGCGGGTCCGCGGTGCCGTTCGCGTGCAGCGCGAAGGCGGCCGCGCGGCCGAGCTCGTCGGGCGGCTCGTCGCCGCGCACGACCCGCTTGACCAGCCCGGTCCAGCCGACGTCGGCGTCTCTGCGCGGGGTCGTGACGATGGCGCGGAAGGCGGCCGCCTGGTCCTCGGGCGTCAGGAGGCACGTCGCGTGCAGCGCGATCGCGCGCAGCTCGCGCTCACCGCCGGTGGCCAGGTGCACGAGGAACTCGCGCGCCGCCGTCGGCCGGTTCGCGACGTACGCGGTGAGCACCTCGAAGACCGCGCCCCGCAGGACCGGCACGTCCGTCGCGGCGAGCACGCGCACGAGCCGCTCGACGGCGGCACCGTCCCCACGCGCGACGAGCTCGCCCAGCACGTCGCGGTACGGCAGGCCGACGAGCACCGGGTCGGTGACCGACGCCGCGAGCGCCTGCGCCCAGGCCGGCGTGACGACGCGGGCCACGAGCCGGTCGCCGAGCGCCTCGTCCGCACCGCCCGCGGCGCGCAGCTGCGCGAGGTGCCAGGGCGCGTGGACC
>NZ_JACVQL010000336.1 GCF_019733465.1 Actinotalea ferrariae
TCGCGGGACCGGCCGCGAGCGCCGCGCGCACGCGGCGCGCGACCTCCGCCCACGGCAGGCGCAGCACCGCGGTGAGGACCGCCGAGCGCGTGACCGCGCGCACGCGCCGCTCGGGCGAGTGGCGTACGGGCGAGGGGTGGTGGTGCACGACGACGTCGTCGGCGTAGACGATCGCGCGCCCGCGGGCCGCGAGGTCGAGCGCGACGCGCTCCTCCTCGCCCGGGAAGCGCACGACGTCGTCAAAGCCGCCGACGGCGAGCAGGTCCACCCGGCGCACCATGGCGCCGCACGCGACGAAGCCGAGCAGGCGCGGGCGGCCGTCGTGACGCAGCGGCGACGCGGCGAGGACGTCGCAGAACGGGTCCGGGCGCTCGTCGGCGCCGACGAGGATGCGGGCCGCGACGAGCGCGACGGCCGGGTCCCGGTCCATGAGGTCCGCCGCGGGCTTCAGGGAGCCAGGCGCCCACCACGAGTCGTCGTCGGCGAAGGCCACGTACGGGGTCCGCGCGACGCGGGCGGCGAGCGTCCGGGCGTGGGCGCCGACGTTGCGCCCGACCTCGAGCACCTCGACCCACGGGTGCGCGCGCCGCACGGCCGGGACCGATCCGTCCGTCGAGCCGTTGTCCGCGAGGACCACGGGCGCACGGTGCTCGGCGATGCTCGCGACGAGCTCCTCGCGCCGGTCGCGGCTCGCGATGACGACCGTGACGCGCGGGTCCTCCACGAAGGGAACGGGGGCGCGCGGCGGCGTCGGCGACGTCGGCGGCGGGGTCGGTTTCACCCTGTCTGTCCTACCGTGCGCCGCGGTCGCCGTCCTGTCGAACGATCAAGGCGTGAGAACCGCGCTGCCCGCCTGCTCGGGGCTGACGGTCCGCTCGGGTGCCGGGCCGTCCGCGCCGTCCGGGCCGTCCGGGGTGGCCGCGGGCGGGTCGCTGCGCCGCAGCCAGTCGACGATCCCGCAGACGGCGTCGGTGCAGCCACCGCAGCCCGTGGTCGCGCGCGTGCTCCGCGCGACGTCCTCGACCGACGTCGCGCCGTGCCGCCAGCACGCGACGACGTCGCCCTTCGTCACGCCGTTGCAGCGGCAGACCGTCGCGCGGTCGGGCATGAGCGTGGGCGACGGCTCGTCCCCCTCGGACCGGGACCCCCGGACGGGGCGGAGCAGCAGCTGGGCCGGGTCACGCGGAGCCGGCGTGCGGCGCGTGTAGGCCGCCACGAGGTCGGCTGCGACGGGGCCCGCACCGACGGCCGTCGCGCCGACGACGACGCCGTCCTGGACCACGACCTCGACGTGCCGGCCCGTCTCGGGGTCGCTGAGCCGGACCGACCGACCGCTACCCTGACGCCCGCCGCCCGGACCGCACACCCCCATCGCGACGACCTCGAGACCGGCGGCCTTGAGCCGCACCACGTCGGTGCCGTGCACGGGCGCGGCCTCCCGGGCCGCGCCGCCGCGTCCTCCCGCCCGGGCGCGGAGCAGGTCGGCGAGACGGCGCGCCTGGTCCCAGCCCTGCGCGATGAGGCCCGTCGCGCCGTCGGGCGGCTCGGCGCAGTCGCCGACGGCGAACACGGCGGGGTCGGACGTCACGCCGTCCGCGTCCACCACGACGCCGCGCCGCACCTCCAGCCCCGCGGCCGCGGCGAGCCCTGTCTCGGGCAGGGTCCCCGTCGTGAGCACGAGCAGGTCCGCGGGCAGCACCTCGCCGTCCTCCGTCGCGTCCGCCCCGCGCGCGGCGAGACGGACGCCGCGGACGTGGCGGTCGGCCACGACCACCTCGCGGGTCACGGCGCCGGTCCGGTGCTCGATGCGGAGGCGGTCGAGCCCGTGCACCACCGCTGCCGCCGCGTCGGCGTCGAGCTGTCGGTCCATGAGGTGCGCGCCGCCGTGGACGACGGTCACGTGCAGCCCGCGGCGCGCGAGCCCGCACGCCGCCTCGAGCCCGAGCACGCCGCCGCCCACGACGACCGCTCGTCGCGCGTTGGTGGTCGCCGCGACGATCTCGCGCGCGTCGTCGAGGGTGCGCAGGGCGTGCGCGCCCGCCGGCAGGGGAGCGAGCCCGGGGACCTCGGGGATGCGGGCGCGCGCACCCGTGGCCAGGACGAGCACGTCGTAGGCGTGCGCGTCGCCGGCGTCGTCGAGCACGAGCCGCGCGTCCCGGTCGATCGCGAGCGCCGTCCGGCCCGTGCGGACGGTCGCGGCGGAGCCGCCCGGCCGTGGCAGCGTGATCGCCGCGACGTCGACCTTGCCCGCGACCACCTCGCTGAGCAGCACGCGGTTGTACGGCTCGTACGGCTCCGACCCGAGGACGGTCACGTCGAGGCCCGCGCCGTCGAGCTCCTCGACGAGGCGCGAGCCGACCATGCCGTTGCCGACCACCAGGACGCGCATCAGACCCCCACCCGGTCGTCCGGTGCGTGCGCCGCCCACCCACGCACCGCCTCGTCGTGACGTGCCGGTGCGCCGAGGGTCGCCGCGTGCGGCCCTGCCGGGGCACCCATCGCGCCCCCGGCGGCGCGCACCTGCACGGCCGACACCTTGAACTCCGGCATCCCCGAGACGGGGTCGGTCGCGTCGGTGGTCAGGCGGTTGGCGCTCCCCGGCCCGGCCCAGTGGAACGGCATGAAGACGGTGTCCGGGCGCGCGCCGGCCGTCACGTGCCCGACGGCGATCGCCGTGCCCCGTGCGGACGTGACCTCGACGAGCTCGCCGTCGGCGACCCCGATGCGCTCGGCCAGCAGCGGGTGCAGCTCGACGAACGGCTCGGGCTGCGCGGTCGCGAGCGCCGGGACGCGCCGGGTCTGGGCGCCTGACTGGTAGTGCTGCAGCACGCGCCCCGTGACGAGCCACAGGGGTGCGGCGGGACTCAGCCGGTCCGAGGGGCCGCGGTGGTCGACGGCGACCATGCGCGCCCGCCCGTCCGGCGTCGGGAAGGCGTCGAGGAACAGCCGCGGGGTCCCGGGGTGCGGCGCCGTGCCGGCGGGCACGGCCGGGACGGGCCAGTGCAGCGCCTCACCGGCCGCCTCGGCGGCGTCGACCCGGGCATGGGACAGACCGCTGTAGTCGGCCGGGCCGCCGGCGCTCGCACGCGCGAGCTCGTCGAACACCTCGGCCGGGTCCGTGGGGAAGCCGCGCGTGACCCCGAGGCGCGCGGCGAGGTCGTGCAGCACCTCGAGCTCGGAGCGCACGCCCGGCGGCGGCGGCAGCGCGCGTCGCCGCCGCAGCACGCGCCCCTCGAGCGACGTCGTCGTGCCCTCCTCCTCGGCCCACTGGGTGACGGGCAGCACGACGTCGGCCAGGAGCGCCGTCTCGGACGGCACGAGGTCGCAGACCACGAGCAGGTCGAGCGCCGCGAGTCGCTCGCGCACGCGGTCGGCGTCGGGCGAGGAGACGACGAGGTTGCAGCCGTGGACCAGCAGCGCGCGCACGTCCTCGCCGCACCGGCGCAGCAGCTCAACCGCGGGTACGCCCGGTCCCGGGATGCTCGCCTCGTCGACCTCCCACACGGCGGCGACGTGCGCGCGGGCGGCGGGGTCGTCGATGCGGCGGTAGCCCGGCAGCTGGTCCGACTTCTGCCCGTGCTCGCGCCCGCCCTGACCGTTGCCCTGGCCGGTGATCGCGCCGTACCCGCTGCCCACGCGTCCCGGCAGGCCGAGCGCGAGCGCGAGGTCGATCGCGGCCGTCACGGTGGCCGTGCCCTGCGTGCTCTGCTCGACGCCGCGTCCGGTCAGCACGTAGGCGCCGGCGCCGCCGCGCGACGGCGAGGCGGCCGCGAGCCGGCG
>NZ_JACVQL010000337.1 GCF_019733465.1 Actinotalea ferrariae
CGGCCCGGCACTCGTCCGCACGGCCCGCCTCGCGGTCCGGCGGCGTCGGCGCCGTGCCGGCGCCCGCCCTGCGCAGGGCGGCCTACCCTGGTCCCCATGGGACCGAGCCGGGTGACGCCGTGGCGCGCGTGACGCTCCAGACGGTCGCGGACCGCGTCGGCGTGAGCCGCATGACGGTCTCCAACGCGTTCTCGCGACCCGACCAGCTGTCGGCCGAGCTGCGGGCGAGGATCCTCGCGGCCGCCGAGGACCTGGGGTACGTCGGGCCGGACCCGGCCGCGAGGGCGCTCGCCCGGGGGACGACGGGCGCCGTCGGCGTGCTGCTCACGGAGTCCGTGACGGCGGCGTTCCAGGACGAGGTGGCGACCGGCTTCTTCGGTGCCGTCGCGGAGGAGCTGGCTCCGACGGGCATGGCCGTGGCGCTGCTGCCGTCGGGCGGCTCGACCGACAAGATCCCCGCCCGGGACGTCCCCATCGACGGCGCGCTCGTCTACGCGTGCGCCGGTGACGCGGAGGCCCTCCACTGGCTGCAGAAGCGGCGGCTGCCGCTCGTGTTCGTCGACCAGACGCCGACCGCCGGCGCCGACGCGGTCATGCTGGACGACCGCAGCGGGGCGCGGGCCGGGGCCCAGCACCTGCTCGACCTCGGGCACCGCGTCGTCGGGCTGCTCACGATGGGCGTGAGGGCGGCGTCCGGGCTCGTCGAGCCGCGGGAGGCCGGCTCGGCCAACTACGTGGCCGCCGAGCGGGTCCGGGGCTGGCTCGACGTGCTCGAGCCGGCCGGCGCGCGCGTGGTCGCGGTGCAGATGCCCGAGAACACCGAGCGTGACGCCGAGGAGGGTGCGCGTCTCCTGCTCGAGTCGGAGGACCGCCCCACGGGCATCGTCTGCTTCTCGGACCGCATGGCGCTCGGCGTCGTCCACGCGGCGCACGACCTGGGCCTGCGCGTGCCCGAGGACGTCTCCGTCGTCGGTTTCGACGACAGCCCGCTCGCCACCCGCGTGCGCCCGTCGCTGACCACCATCCGGCAGGACGTCGCCGCCAAGGGTCGCGCGGCTGCCCACCTCCTCACGGCCGCGATCGAGCGCGCCCGCACGGGCGAGCTCGGCGAGGGCGAGCAGGTGGTCCTCCCGGCCGAGCTCGTGGTGCGCCGCTCGACCGGTCCGGCGCCCGCCGAGGTCCGCGCCGCCGCCGACGACCGCTGACCGGCCACGACGCCTCGACCGTGCCCAGCTACCGAGCCGTGCTCGCCGTCGGCCGCCTCGCGCCCGGGACCGACCCGGCGACCGTGCTGCCCGCGGCGGTGGCAGCCGCGCGCGCCGTCGTCGAGGTCGAGGCGTGGGACGTCGGCGTCGTGCGCGGAGAGGCCCGCGCGACCGTGCGCTACGTGGCCGACGACGACGACCTCGCGCTGGGCGTGGCCCGGCGGGTCCGCGCGCACGTGGCGCCGCTCGCCGACGTCGTCTCGCTCGACGTGAGCCGGCGCTACGGCCCCCGGTGGTACGGCGTGCGCGGCTGACGTCAGGCGAGGCCGCCACCCAGGTCGCCGAGCAGGTCCGTGACCCACGGCAGCCGTGACGCGGCGTCGCGCGCGAGCAGGAAGCCCGCGATGCCGATCACCCAGGCGGTCGTCTCGCTCCCCGTGCGCTCGATCCACGCGCCGAGCCGCGCGAGCGGGGCCTCGACCAGGCGGTGCGCGCCGAGCCTGAGCGCGAGCAGCGCGAGCGCCGGGACCACCATCACGACGCAGTACGCCGCCAGCACGCCGGCCTGCTGCGCCGCACCGAGGCCGGACGAGGCGATGAGCCCGGTCGCCGCGAGGTAGGGCAGCATCGTCGCCAGCTCGAGCACCGTCGCCGTGAGCGCGAGCACGGCGACCGCGCCGTAGGTCGACGCGCCGCCGTCGGCCGTCATGACGCGCTCGCGCCAGCGCAGCAGGCGCCCGCTCGGCCGCCGCTCGCCGTCCGGGCCCTTGCGCGGGCCGACGGCGAAGGAGCCGACCAGCAGCCCTGCGCCGAGCACGAGCTGGCCCGTGGCGGCCGCCGGACCGTCGAGCGCGTCGGCGCCGCGCTCGAGGAGCGCGCCGGCTCCCGCCAGCAGCGCCAGGCCGACGGCGAGGTAGAACGCGACGACGGTGGCCAGGAAGACCAGCAGCCGTGCCACGCGCACGCGCCCGGGCGTGAGCAGGAACCAGACCGGGATGAGCAGGGTCCCGAAGCTCGTGCTGTCGACGAGGGCGAGCACGGCGAGGCCGGCGAGGGTGGCGAGGTCCATGGCACGGAGCCTGGTGGCGTGTCGGTCGCCCCGCGTCGGCCGATCGCCGCACGCGCGGCCGGCCCGCGTACATCCTTCGTCCGACCCCGTGCGCGCACCGCTGTGCTGGGATGGGCGCGTGCGGGTGCTCGAGCTGTGGCGGAGCCGCGTGCGCGGGACGGCCCGAGCACGCGACGTCAGCGACGCCGTGCTCACGGGTGTCGCGGGTCTGGTGCTCGTCGCGGCCCAGGTCGAGCTGTGGACGGATCTGCGCGACCCGTGGCTGTCGCCCTGGGTGCACGTGCCGCTCCTCCTCCTCGGCTGCCTGGTCATGCTCGTCAAGCGGCGGCGGCCGCTCGTGGCGCTCGCGCTCGGAGCCGCCCTGCTGGCCGGTGACATCGCGCTCGGCGGGAGCGTCGCGCTCCTGCTCGTCGTCGTCGACCTGCTCTACTCGGCCGCGCTGCACAGCTCGCCGCGCGGCGCGGACGGCCTGCGCTCGGTCGCGGTCGCCGCGATCGTGGGCGGCGCGCTCGCCGTCCTGGCTGCCACGGGTGACGTGCGGCTCACGGTCTTCCTGACCCTCCAGCTGTTCGCGCTCATCGGGACGCCGCTGTGGTGGGGCCTCGCGGTCCGGCGGCAGAGCGAGCTCACGGCGCTCGCCCGGGAGCGCGCCGAGGACCTCGCGCGCCTGGCCGCGATGCGCGAGGCCGACGTCGTCGCGCAGGAGCGGGCGCGCATGGCGCGCGACCTGCACGACGCGATCGCCGGCAACCTCTCCGCGGTCGCGATCCACGCGGGTGCGGCGCTCGCCGTGCCCGCGGGCAGCGACGACGCCGCGGCGCGCGACCGGGCGGCCCTCGAGGCCATCCGCGCCGCGAGCGTCACGTCGCTGCAGGAGATGCGGACGATGATCGGCCTGCTCCGCGGCGGGGACGACCCCGCGCCGGCCCCGGCGCGCCTCGACGAGGCGACCCGGCTGCTGGGCGC
>NZ_JACVQL010000338.1 GCF_019733465.1 Actinotalea ferrariae
CAGTACGGCCGCCGCACCGGGCCGGGCGCAACCCCCGCGCGGCCGGCGCGCGCGCGGGTCAGGACTTCTTGGCGCCCGCCTTGGCCGGGGCCTTGCGGGCCGCGGGCTTGCGCGTGGTCGTGCGCTTCTTGACCGGGCCGCGGGCGCGCTTCTCGGCGAGCAGCTCGGCCGCGCGCTCGAGCGTGATCGTCTCGACCGCGTCCTCCTTGCGGAGCGTGGCGTTCGACTCGCCGTCGGTCACGTACGGGCCGAACCGGCCGTCCTTGACGACGACGGGCTTCTTGCTCACCGGGTCCTCGCCGAGCTCGCGCAGCGGCGCGGACGCCGTCGCGCCACGGCCACGCTTGGGCTCGGCGTAGATCTTCAGCGCCTCCTCGAGGGTGATGTCGAACATCGCCTCCTCGCTCGGCAGCGTGCGCGAGTCCGTGCCCTTCTTGAGGTAGGGCCCGTAGCGGCCGTTCTGCGCGGTGATGACGTCGCCGCTCTCGGGGTCGGTGCCGACGACGCGCGGGAGGGACAGCAGGCGCAGCGCGTCGTCGAGCGTGACGGTCTGCAGGTCCATCGACTTGAGCAGCGACGCCGTGCGCGGCTTGGGTGCGGCCGCGAGGGCCTTCTTCTTCGCCGCGGCCGAGAGGCCCGGGTCGAGCTCCGGCTCGGGGAGCAGCTCGGTCACGTAGGGCCCGTACCGGCCGTTCTTCGCCACGATAGTCGTGCCCGTCGACGGGTCCTCGCCGAGCACGAGGTCGCCGTCGGGCTGCGTCTCGAGCAGCTCGCGCGCCTTCTCGACCGTGAGCTCGTCCGGCGCCAGCTCCTCGGGCACGGACGCGCGGCGCGCCGTCCCGTCCTCGCCCGTCGTGCCGTCCTCGAGGTAGGGCCCGTAGCGACCGACGCGCAGCGTGATGCCCTCGCCGATGTCGATCGAGTTCACGTCCCGCGCGTCGATGTCGCCCAGGTTGGCGACGAGGCCGTGCAGGCCGTCGGCGTCGGGCACCGCGTCGTCGCCGAAGTAGAACTGGTGCAGCCAGGCCGCTCGCTCCTTCTCCCCTGCGGCGATGAGGTCGAGGTCCTGCTCCATCGCGGCCGTGAAGTCGTAGTCGACGAGCCGGTCGAAGTTCTCCTCGAGCAGCCGGGTCACGGCGAACGCGAGCCAGGACGGCACGAGCGCCTGCCCGCGGTTGCTCACGTAGCCGCGGTCCTGGATCACGGAGATGGTCGCCGCGTACGTCGAGGGCCGGCCGATCCCGCGCTCCTCGAGGGCCTTGATGAGGCTCGCCTCGGTGAAGCGCGGCGGCGGGGACGTGCGGTGCCCGTCGGCCGTGAGCTCCGACGCGACCATCGCGTCGCCCTCGGCCATCTTCGGCAGGCGGGCGTCGGCCTCGGCCTTCGCGGTGGTGGTGCCGCCCTCCGCCTCGCCCGCGGCCTCCGCGGCCCCAGCCTTGCCGCGGCGCGACCGCGGCGCGGGTGCGTCGCCGTCGTCGTACCGCTCGACGTCGCGCCCCTCCTCGTACGCGGCCATGAAGCCGCGGAACGTGATGACCGTGCCCGACGCCGCGAACACGGCCTCGCTGCCGGCGAGCTCGCCGGCAGCGAGCGTGGCCGCGACCCGCACCGACGCGGTCGAGCCGCGTGCGTCCGCCATCTGCGACGCCACCGTGCGCTTCCAGATGAGCTCGTAGAGGCGGAACTGGTCGCCCGAGAGCTCGCGCGCGACCTGCGCGGGCGTGCGGAAGTGGTCACCGGCGGGCCGGATGGCCTCGTGCGCCTCCTGGGCGCCCTTGGCCTTGCTCGCGTAGACGCGCGGCTTGTCCGGGACGAACTCGGGGCCGTAGAGCTCGGCCGCCTGCCGCCGCGCGGCGTCGATCGCCTGCGTGGACAGCGCGGGCGAGTCCGTACGCATGTAGGTGATGTAGCCGTTCTCGTACAGGGTCTGCGCGGTGCGCATCGCCTGCCGCGAGCCCATCCGAAGCTTGCGGCTCGCCTCCTGCTGGAGGGTCGACGTCGTGAACGGTGCCGCGGGGCGGCGCGTGTACGGCTTGGTCTCGAGGCTCGACACGCGGAACTCCGCGCTCTCGAGCCCGGTCGCGACGGCCGTCGCGCGGGCCTCGTCCAGGTGCACGACGTCGGCCGCCGCGCCCCGGAGCTGCCCGCGGTCGTCGAAGTCGCGGCCCGACGCGACGCGACGCCCACCGAGCTGGACCAGGCGCGCGCCGAAGCTGCCCTGCTCGGCCTCGTCGGCGGGCGCGGCCTGCGCGAACGTGCCCGTGACGTCCCAGTACTCGGCGGCGCGGAACGCCATCCGCTCGCGCTCGCGCTCGACGACGAGGCGCGTCGCGACCGACTGGACGCGCCCGGCCGAGAGCCCCTGGCGGACCTTGCGCCACAGGACCGGCGAGACCTCGTACCCGTACAGGCGGTCGAGGATGCGACGGGTCTCCTGCGCGTCGACCAGCCGCTCGTCGAGCTCGCGCGTGCTGGTCAGCGCCCGCTGGATGGCCTCGCGCGTGATCTCGTGGAACACCATGCGGTGCACGGGGACCTTGGGCTTGAGCTCCTGGAGCAGGTGCCAGGCGATGGCCTCGCCCTCGCGGTCCTCATCGGTCGCGAGGAAGAGCTCGTCCGAGTCCTTGAGCGCGCGCTTGAGCTCGGCGACCTTCTTCTTCTTGTCGGCGTCGACGACGTAGTACGGCTCGAAGCCGTTCTCGACGTCGACGGCGAACTTGCCGAACGGGCCCTTCTTCATCTCCACGGGGAGCTCGGAGGGCTGCGGCAGGTCACGGATGTGGCCCACGGACGCCTCGACGACGTACCCGTCGCCGAGGTAGCCGGCGATCGTGCGCGCCTTGGCGGGCGACTCCACGATCACGAGCTTGCGACCTGCGGCCATGCGGACCTGCTCTCTTCGGTGTTCGTCAGGACCCGGCGGCCGGGCCCTGCGGCTGTTCTGTCTGCTGGTGTTCGACCTGCGGTTGTTCGACCTGCGGCTGTCCGATGTGCGTCTGTGGAGCCGTCGCGCTGCTGCACGGACGACGCCCGGCTGCGGCGGCTCGGCTCGAGGTCGGCTGCGGCGGCACGCCGTGCCGTCTCGGCCCCTGCGGTGCGGACGGCCCGGGTGGTGCGGCGGACCGGCTCCGCCCCCTGACGGTACGTCGGTCGGGGCGCACTCTACGACCTCCGGCGCCGTGCCCGAGCACCCTGCACAGGATCCACCCGTGTCACGGACGGCGTGCGGCCGCCTCCGTCGTGCGCCGGAGGAGCAGGAGCGCCGCGAAGCACGCGCAGGTGACGGCGGCGATCCCGAGCGAGCCGCCCGCGTAGGCGGTGACGAGCTCGCGGCCGGGCGCGAGGTCCGGCAGGGCCGCCGCGGAGCGCGCGAGCGCCAGCCCGGCGCCGAGCCCGCTGACCAGGGCACCGGTGACGAGGAGCGCGACGGCGACCGCGGTCCGGCGCGGGCGGTCCCCGGCCGGGTCGCCCGAGGCGCGTCCGGCCGGGTCCATGAGGGCGCCGACGACGCTCGCGACACCGGACCACGCCAGCACGACGAGGACGGCGGCGACGACGTCGCTCGGTCGGTGCCAGCCCGCGACCAGCGTCGAGACGCCCGTCACGACCGTGTACACGGTGCCGACGACGGCGACGGCCGGGCGGATGCGCCGGGGCACCACGAGGACGAACGCCGTCGCGACCGACGCCGCGGCCGTCGTGTGCCCGCTGGGCAGCGTCGCGAGGAGCTGGTCCCCGATGCCGACGTCCGGTCGGTCGAGCAGCCAGTGCTTGAGGACCTGCGTCGTGAGGTTGGCGCCACCCATGATCACCGCGACCTGGACCGCGAGCACCACGCGACGGCGCACGACGGCGAGGAGGGTGGTCGCCAGGAGGACGGCGGCGAGCAGCGGCACCGACACGACGTCGAGCACCTGCTCGGCCGCACGCCACAGCGTGTTCCGCCCGAACGCCGCGCCCTCGAGCGCGCCGACGTCGAGCGCGCGGCCCGTGGTGGACAGCACGAAGAACTGCCACGTCACGGCCACGCCGATCGTCGCGGCCACGGCGACGAGGGCGCCGGGCAGCACCGGCACGCGCCGCGGCCGCGCCTCGGGGGCGGAGCGCCCCACCGGCGCGGTGGCGGGAGGGAGAGTCGGGGGGACGGCCACGTCCCCACGGTAGGCGAGGCGACGCGCGGAGGGCGCACGAGCCCGCTCGCACCCGACCGGGTGCAGATGCGCACGAACGGGCACGCACCGGACCGGTGACAGATGTCGGTGGGTGGGTGCACCCTGGCGCCCATGACCACCGTGACGATCGACGCGCTCCGCCCCGAGCTCGACGGGGACCTTCTGCTCCCGGACGACGACGGCTGGGAGGAGGCGAGCCGCCCCTGGAACGCGTCCGTGCAGCAGCGCCCGGTCGCCGTCGTGCGCGCGAGGACCGTGGCCGACGTCGTCGCGACCGTGCGGTTCGCGGCCCGCGCGGGCGTCCCGGTCACGGTCCAGCCCCGCGGCCACGGCGCCACGAAGGCGATCGACGGCTGCATCCTCGTGCGCACCGGGGAGCTCGACGAGCTGTCCGTGGACGTCGAGGCACGGACGGCGCGGATCGGCGCCGGCGTCCCGTGGGGCCGGGTGCTCGCGGCGCTCGACGGCACGGGCCTCGTCGCGCCGTCGGGCTCGAACCCGAGCGTGACGGCCGTCCCCTACCTGCTCGGCGGAGGGCTCTCGTGGCTGAGCCGCGCGTTCGGCACGGGCGCGTCCGTGCTGCGCGCGGCCGACGTCGTGGACGCGACGGGCGAGGTGCGGCGCGTCGACGCCGGCACCGACCCGGACCTCCTGTGGGCGCTGCGCGGCGGCGGGGGCGACTTCGCGGTCGTCACGGCCGTCGAGATCGACCTGCCGGAGGCGCCCGAGCTGTACGGGGGCCGGCTCGTGCTGCCGGGCGAGCTGACCGCGGCGGCGTTCCGGACCTTCGTCGAGGTCACCCGGACCGCGCCCGAGGCCTTCACCACGTGGGTCACGGCGATGACCTTCCCGCCCGCGCCGCAGCTGCCCGAGGAGATCCGGGGGCGCTCGTTCGTGTTCGTCGACGCGGTGCACCTCGGCTCGCCCGAGGAGGCGGAGGCGCTCCTCGCACCGTTCCGGGCGCTGGGGCCGGTGCTCCGCGAGACGGTCCGGCCGCTGCAGCCGAGCGACCTGGGCACGATCAGCGAGGAGCCCGAGGAGCCGCCCGTGGGCATCACGTCCGTCAACACGGCGAGCTCGCTGACGCACGTGGACGAGGCGTTCGTCGACACGGTGCTCGCCCGGGTGGGCGCCGGCGCCCCGCTCGGCTACGCGCAGATCCGCCACCTCGGCGGCGCGCTGCGCCGCGGACGGGTCGAGGACGGCGCGGGCCTGAGGGTCGAGCCCGAGTACTCGTTCTGGGCGATGGGCATGGCGCCGAGCCCGGCGCACGTGCAGGCGGCCGAGGACGCCGCGGCCGAGCTGCGCGACGCGGTCGCGCCGTGGTCGACGACGGGCTCCACGCTCACGTTCCACCGCGAGGGCGCACCCCTGACCGACGTCTTCCCCGCCGAGGCGGTGCGCCGGCTCCAGGAGGTCAAGCGCCGCGTGGACCCCGACGGCGTGCTGCGCAGCAACCACCCCGTGCTCGGCGGCTGACCGTGCTCGGCGGCTGACCGTGCTCGGCGGCTGACCCGGCGCGGACGGAGGTCAGTCGGACGCGAGCAGCAGACCGTCCCGCACGAGGTCGCGCACCTGGGGCAGCAGCTCGTCGCGCAACGAGGCGGCGTCGACGTCGAGCAGGGCCGCGAGCGCCGCGACGATCCGCCCGACCTCGAGCTCGCCGTCGCACGCGCCGACGAGCCCGGCGAGCGCCGTGCCGGCTCGCACCGTCCGGCCGAAGCCGCCGCCCTGGCGCAAGAGCACGACCGTCGGGTCGCTCGCGCCCGGCCGCAGGTGCCGCTCCTCGCTGACGTCCCCGGCGACCGTCAGGCGCTCCGCGAGGAGGGCGTCGTCGTCGTGGCTCTCGAGCCAGTCGTGCGCCGCGAGCACCGCGCCGAGGTGGTCGCCCAGCGGTCGCCGCAGCGGTCCGGTCCACTCCTCGAGGCGGCGCAGGGACGCCGTGCCGGTCGGCCGGCGGAGCAGCAGCATGCCGAAGCCGACCGCCTCGACGTCGCGTGCGGCGAAGTCGTCGAGCCACGCGCCGTACGCGGCGTCCCACCCGGCCGCGTCCCGGTCCACCGTCGCGCCGCCGTCCCGCAACCAGGTCTCCGCGTACTCGGCCGGGTCGAGCACCTCGCGCTGGACCACCCAGGCGTCGAGGCCGGCCTCGTCGAGCCAGGCGCCGACGCGGTCCTGCCACGGCTCACCCCGGCGGTGCTCCCAGTTGCCGAGCAGCTGCGCGACGCCGCCCGGGGCCAGGACGCGGCCGACGTCGGTCACGAGGTCACGGACGAGGTCGTCCCCGGACCGGCCGCCGTCGCGGTACTCGTACAGCGGCAGCCCCGCCGCGGGCGCGGCCCCCGAGCGGTCGGGCCGCGGCGTGATGACGAACGGTGGGTTGGACACGACGAGGTCGAAGTCGCCGTCGTGCGCGGGCTCGAGCATCGAGCCGTGCCGCAGGTCGAGCTCGACGCCGGCGAGCGCGGCGTTGAACCGCGCGAACGCGAGGGCGCGCTCGGAGACGTCGGTCGCGACCACGTGGTCGCTGTGGGTCGCGGCGTAGAGCGCCTGGATGCCGCAGCCCGTGCCCAGGTCCAGCGTCCGGCGCCGGGGCGCGCGGATCGTCGCGCGCGCGAGCGTCGTCGAGGCGCCGCCGACGCCGAGCACGTGGTCCGGCCGCAGCGCGGCGTTCGTCGCCGCCTCGCCGAGGTCCGAGGTGACGAACCACTCCGCCGTCGTGCCGTCCGGCGCCTCGTAGGTGACCGGGCTCAGGTCGACGCCAGCACGCACCTGGTCGCCGCGTCCGCCGCCCGCGGCGCGGACGAGGCCCAGCCGCTGCGCCCCGTCCGTGCCGACGCCGGGCAGCGCGGCGTCGAGCTCGGCGCGGGTCACGTCGTCGCCGCAGAGGAAGAGGCGCACGAGCACGGCGAGCGGCTCGGGCCCGGCGCCCCGCGCCACCCGCAGCGCCGGGAGCGTCTGCTCGCGGTCGAGCGCACCGGCGGCGACGGGGCCGAGGAGGCCCTCGATGTCGGCGGGCCGGAAGGACGCCTCGCGCAGCGCGGCGTCGAGCGGCCGGACGAGCCCGTCGACGACCCGGGGCGTGCCCGTCGTCACCACCGGAGGTCCACCACGACGGGCAGGTGGTCGCTCGCGGTCGACGCCGGCTCGGCGTCGAGCCGCCGCGCGCCCCAGCCGGTGATGCCGCTGGTCGCGAGCACGGCGTCGAGGCGGCGGCGCGGGCGGCGGGCGGTGAAGGTCGGGCCGCTCGCGGCCGTGAGGTCGTGCAGGTGCAGGCCGAGCCGCCGCCACGTCGGGCCGCCCGGTTCCTCGTTGAGGTCCCCGGCGACGACGCAGCCGCCCGGTGCCGCCCGGACGAGCAGGACGAGGCGGCGCAGGTGCCGCACGCGCTCGGCCTCGTCGAGGCTCAGGTGCGCGCTGATGACGCGGACGCCCTGCACGTCGGCCATCGCCAGGCCGCGCCGCGTCCGGAACGGCCGCCACGGCAGGCGCACGTCCTGCGCGGTGGTGGCGCGCGTCCCGCGGCGCACGAGGAGGGCGGTCGTCCGCG
The DNA here is from genome assembly GCF_019733465.1 of Actinotalea ferrariae. GTDB lineage: Bacteria > Actinomycetota > Actinomycetes > Actinomycetales > Cellulomonadaceae > Actinotalea > Actinotalea ferrariae_A. The sequence continues at coordinate 7,723 of NZ_JACVQL010000338.1, forward strand.
CGCCGCCACCGGCGACGGCCACGTCGTACCCGGCGGCCTGCGCGAGCCGCGCGAGCCGCGGCCGCCCGAGGGGACCGCGTGGCGGCTCCTGCACCGCGACGACGTCGGCCTCCGACCGGCGCAGGATCTCGGCGACGGCGACGGGGTCGTCCCGCAGCTGGTGGATGTTGTACGTCAGCACACGCAGGGAGGGCACGGCCCCATTGTGGCGGCGCGGGTCCGCGGCCGCCGCTCCCGCCGGTCACCGGGGCGTGCGACGGCCCGCCGTGGCAGCATGGCCGGGCGACCAGGGGGCTCGTCCGCCCGGCCGCTGTCCTCGCCGCCGAACGCTGGAGCACCGATGCGCCTGTCCCTTGTCCGAGCCACCCCCCTCGCCGTCGGCGCCGTCCTGGTGCTCGCCGGCTGCACCGGCGGCGGCGACCCGGCCCCGACCGAGAGCGCGGGTGCCAGCACCGAGTCGCCGAGCGACGAGGAGAGCGCCGAGCCCGAGGAGGACGACGCGGCGACGGCAGGCGGCCCGGAGTGCCTCGAGGGCACGTGGGACGCGGACCTCCAGGCGGCGGCCGACGCGATGGGCTCGATGCCGGGCATCGGGGAGCTCAACCCGGTCATCGAGGTGACCGGGTCCTCGACCGTGACGTTCGACGGCACGACCATGACGACCGAGTACGTCGACCAGTCCTCCTCCGTGACCGTCGACGTCAACGGCGCGCCGATGACGACGCGGACCTCGATGGACGGCACGCTCACCGCCTCCTACACGGCGACGGACGGCGAGATCACGGTCGCCGACGTCGACCTCAGCGGCGTCACCATCTCGAACACGACCGTCGTCGACGGCCAGGAGACCGAGGTCCCCGGCCTCGAGAGCGCCGAGGCCTCGGGCGTCCCGCTCGGCGGCGTCTCGACCTACACGTGCACCGACACGCGGCTCGAGCTCGTGCCGCAGGTCGAGGGCATCGACACCGCGGGCTTCGTGCAGGTGCTCACGCGCGACTGAGCCCGTCGGGCTGGACCCGAGTGAGGGGCGTGCGACGTCGTCGCACGCCCCTCACGCACGTCGGGCGGAGGTGCGGCCCGCCCGACGACCAGCCGACGCACCACCCGATCGGACGCCGGATCGCCGTCGTGGGGAACCCCGGACGACGTGGAGCGTTGTCCTGGTGCAGGACGACGCTCGGAGCCGACGTCGTCAGCGGATAGGTTGGCCGGACAGATCGACCGGACCGGGGCCGCGGCCCCGGGGTGGACCCAGGAAAGGGACGCAGCGATGACCTCCCAGGACCCGTCGGCCGCGAGCGCGCACGCCGTCGCCCCGCTGGCGCCGCCCACGCCCGTCGAGCAGCCCCTCACGCTCACGGCCCCCGAGCCCGTGACGCCCGTCGCCACGACGGCCGCCCCTGCGATGGCGCCCGCCGTGGACCCGGCCGCCGTGCCGGGGCTCGACGCGAAGGTGGACGGCTACCTCACGTCGCTCCTGGCCGCGCCGGCGAGCTCGCCCGCGTTCGCGGCGCAGGCCGCGGACGTCCGGACGATGGGCGACCGCGACATCCGCGCCGCCGCCGAGTCCTCCAACCGCCTGCTCCAGACGCCCGTCCGCGCGATCACCGAGGGCGGCCTGGCCTCCGGGTCCAAGGTCGGCAGCACGCTGCTCGAGCTGCGCCGCACGGTCGAGGACCTCGACCCGTCCGAGGCGTCCACGACGAAGAAGATCCTGGGGATCTTCCCGTTCGGCGAGAAGCTCACCGACTACTTCCGCAAGTACCAGTCGGCGCAGTCCCACCTCAACGCGATCATGCACTCGCTGCGCGACGGCCAGGACGAGCTCCGCAAGGACAACGTCTCCCTGAACATGGAGAAGACGGCGCTGTGGGACGCCATGGCGCGCCTCAACCAGTACGTCTACGTCGCCGAGCGCCTCGACGCGCGGCTGTCCGCGACGATCGCGGACCTCGAGGCCACGGACCCGGACAAGGCGCGCGCGCTGCGCGACGACGTGCTGTTCTACGTGCGCCAGAAGCACCAGGACCTGCTCACGCAGCTCGCGGTCTCGATCCAGAACTACCTCGCGATCGACATCCTCATCCGCAACAACGTCGAGCTCATCAAGGGTGTCGACCGGGCCTCCACCACGACGCTCTCGGCACTGCGCACCGCGGTCATCGTGTCCCAGGCGCTGACGAACCAGAAGCTGGTCCTCGACCAGATCACGGCGCTCAACACCACGACGTCGAACCTCATCGAGCGCACGTCGCAGATGCTCAAGGACAACTCGGCGGCGATCCAGGAGCAGGCGGCGTCGGCCACCATCGGCCTGCCGCAGCTCCAGGCCGCCTTCGCCAACATCTACGAGACGATGGACACGATCGACACGTTCAAGGCCCAGGCGCTCGACTCGATGGCCACGACGATCGGCACGCTGCAGACCGAGGTCACCAAGTCGCAGTCCTACCTCGAGCGCGTGCGGCAGCACGACGAGCGCGCGGCGTCCGGCAGCCTGGACATCGACGTGCCCGGGGCCGCCCGGTGACGACGCACGGCTGCAGGCCGGCAGGGGTGGGTGCGCATGGGCGCGTTCGGTGACCTGCTCGCCCGCCTGACCGGCCGCCGCCCCGGCGCGGACGCTCCCGCGCTGCCCGCCGTGCCCGCGGTGCCCACGGCGGCCGACCTCCTCGCATCGCTCGAGCGCGTCGAGGCGCTCGTGGCCGACGGCGCCGTCCCGGGTCCCGTCGCGTCACGCGTCGGCCGCGTCGTGCGCGTGGTCCGCGACGCGGTCCCCCGGCTCGACCGGCTCGGCGCCGGCAGCGAGCAGGCCTACGTGGTCATGGCGACCGCGACGGACTACCTCCCCGAGGCGGTGGGCGGCTACCTGCGCCTGCCGCGCGAGTGGGCCAACTCCCGGCCCGTGGACAACGGCCGGACGTCGCTCATGGTGCTCATCGACCAGCTCGACCTCCTCGCCCGCACCATGGACCAGGTGCTCGACGCGGTGAACCGCTCCGACGCGGCTGCGCTCATCGCGCACGGCCGCTTCCTCACGGAGAAGTTCGGGCACGCGTCGTCGGGCGGTGCGCTCGACGTCGACGCCGACGGCGGACGCCTCCGGCCACCGGGACCGCTCGCATGAGCCGGACAGACACCCCCGGCCTCGACGCCGCCCTGGGCGCCCTCGTCGAGGTGGGCCGCCGGGCGGGGCTGGACGACGCCGCGGTGCGGGCCGAGGGAGCCGCGTTCGCCGCCGCCCTCGCGGAGGCCGCGCCGGGCGCGCCTGCGGACGGGGCGTCCGCCGTGGGCGTCGACGGGTCGGGGACGCAGGCCTCCTTCGACGCGGCCGCGCGCGGACGGCGGTGGCGCGTGAGCGCGACCGCGCAC
>NZ_JACVQL010000339.1 GCF_019733465.1 Actinotalea ferrariae
GGTACGTCGTGTGGGCGATCTGGCGCGCGACGTCGACGCCAGCACGGCGGACCGTGCCGCCCCGAACGCAGCCAGCTCGGCCGCACCGGCACCCTGCGCGCCGAACCCGGGCGCCAGCAGCGGCCCGCGGACGCCGGCCAGGTCGATGCCGAGCCGCAGCGCGTCGGCCGCGACCGTCGCACCGACGACCAGACCGACCGAACCGAGCGCACCCGCACCCGCCGGGCCGAGGTCTCCCCCGGCCGCGAGCTCCGCAGCGTTGAGCGCCGCTGCGTGCGCGACGATCACCCCGGCCACCGACGTCGTCGCGTCGGCCGCCGACGGATCGCCGTCTCCCACCACGCGCGCCGCACCGTCGGCCACGGCGCGCGCGTGCTGGACCTCGGCGCCCTCCCTGTTCGACGTGAGCGCCAGGACGAAGAGCCCGCGCCGCGACCGCCCGGCCTCCTCGAGCGCCGGCTCGAGCGAGCCGAACCCCAGGTACGGGCTCACGGTCAGCGCGTCGCCCGCGAGCGGCGAGCCGTCGCGCAGGTACGCGTCCGCGTAGCCCGCCATCGTCGACCCGATGTCCCCGCGCTTCGCGTCGACGACGACCTGCGTCGGAGAGCCGGCCGCCATCGCGATGACCTCCTCGAGCACCGCCACCCCGCGCGACCCGTGCCGCTCGAAGAACGCGGCCTGCGGCTTGAGAGCGGCCACGCGCCCGAGCAGCGCCTCGGTCACGGTCAGCGCGAACCTGCGGAGCCCGTCGACGTCGTCGTCCAGGTCCCACTGCGCGAGCAGCCCCGCGTGCGGGTCGATCCCCACGCACACCGGGCCGTAGGCGGCCATGGCAACCGCGAGCCGCGCGCCGAAACGCGCCCCTCGAGCCTCCGCCCCCACCCCGCCCGTAGTCACCGCGCGGCCGTGGTCGCGCGCGCCGCGTCCCGCAGCTCGAGCCGGTGGTCCTGCAGACTCCGGACGCTGAACGGCCCGGCCCGCAGCGACTCGATCGCCTGCACCGCCGCCGCGAGCTGCTGGACGGTCGTCACGATCGGCTTGTCCGCCGCGACCGTGGCCGTGCGGATCTCGTACCCGTCCGCGCGCGCGCCCTGCCCGGACGGGGTGTTGACCACCATGTCGACCTCGCCGGCGACGATGAGGTCGACGATGGTCGGCTCCCCCGCAGGCCCGCGACCGGCGGAGAACTTGCGGACCACCGTCGAGGCGATGCCGTTGCGCCGCAGCACCGCGGCCGTCCCGTCGGTCGCGAGGATCTCGAAGCCGAGCTCGCTGAGGCGCTTCGCCGGGAAGGTGATGGACCGCTTGTCCCGGTCCGCGACCGAGATGAAGACCCGGCCCGACGTCGGCAGGCCGCCGAAGGCCGCGGCCTGCGACTTCGCGAACGCGGTCGGGAAGTCGACGTCGAAGCCCATGACCTCGCCGGTCGAGCGCATCTCAGGACCGAGCACCGTGTCGACGACGGCGCCCGCGACGGTGCGGAAGCGCTTGAAGGGCAGGACGGCCTCCTTGACGGCGATCGGCGCGTCGAGCCCGAGGGTCCCGCCGTCGCCCGTCGCCGGCAGCACGCCGTCCGCGCGCAGCTGGGCGATGCTTCGCCCCGCCATGAGCAGTGCCGCAGCCTTCGCGAGCGGCACACCCGTCGCCTTGGCGACGAACGGCACCGTCCGCGACGCACGCGGGTTCGCCTCGAGCACGTAGAGCACGTCGGAGACCAGCGCGAACTGCACGTTGATCAGGCCGCGCACGCCCACGCCGGCCGCGATGGCCTCGGTCGACACGCGGATCCGGTCGAGCTCGGCGACGGAGACGGTGACGGGCGGCAGCACGCACGCCGAGTCGCCGGAGTGGATGCCGGCCTCCTCGATGTGCTCCATGACGCCGCCGAGGTACAGCTCGGTCCCGTCGTACAGCGCGTCGACGTCGAGCTCGATCGCGTCGTCGAGGAAGCGGTCGATGAGCAGCGGCGGGATCTCGGTCGCGGGCCCGCTGAGCGCCTGCGCGCCGAGGATCGCCCGCTCGACGTACTCCGCGAGCTGACCGTCGGAGTAGACGATCTCCATGCCGCGCCCGCCGAGCACGTACGACGGCCGCACGAGCACCGGGTACCCGATCCGCTGCGCGACCTCCGTGGCCTCCGCGAGCGTCCGGGCCGTCCCGAACGCGGGCGCGGGCAGGCCGGCGGCGACGAGCACGCGCCCGAACGCCCCGCGGTCTTCGGCGGCGTCGATCGCGGCCGGCGGCGTGCCGAGGATGGGCAGGCCGGCGTCCTCGAGGCGCTGCGCGAGCGCGAGGGGCGTCTGCCCCCCGAGCTGCACGATGATCCCGGCGACCGGGCCGACGGCGAGCTCGGCCTCGTAGACCTCGAGCACGTCCTCGAACGTCAGGGGCTCGAAGTAGAGGCGGTCCGAGGTGTCGTAGTCGGTCGAGACGGTCTCGGGGTTGCAGTTGACCATGATCGTCTCGTACTCGTCGCGCAGGGCGAGCGCGGCGTGCACGCACGAGTAGTCGAACTCGATGCCCTGGCCGATCCGGTTCGGACCGGAGCCCAGGATGATCACGGCCGGGCGCTCGCGCGGCTGGACCTCGGTCTCCTCGTCGTACGACGAGTAGTGGTAGGGCGTCCGGGCGGCGAACTCCGCCGCGCACGTGTCGACCGTCTTGTAGACCGGGCGCAGGCCGAGCGCGTGCCGCAGCTGGCGCACGGTCTCCTCGCCCAGGCCGCGGAGTGAGGCGACCTGCGCGTCGGAGAGCCCGTGCCGCTTGGCGCGCCGCAGCAGCTCCACGCCGAGCTCGGACGACGTCGCGACCTCGTCCGCGATCTCGTTGACCAGCACGAGCTGGTCGAGGAACCAGGGGTCGATCCCGGTGATCTCGTAGACCTGCTCCACGGTCGCGCCGCCGTCGTGGCCGACCGACCGCAGCACCTGCTGCACCTGGATCAGGCGCTCCTCCGTCGGCACCGCGATCGCCGCGAGGAGGCCCTCGAGCTCGGCGCCGGACGGCACGTCCCCCGCCCAGTGGAAGACCGACCCGGACTTGTCGATCGACCGCATCGCCTTGCCGAGCGCCTCGGCGAAGTTGCGGCCCATCGCCATCGCCTCGCCGACCGACTTCATGGTCGTCGTGAGCGTCGCGTCGGCGGCCGGGAACTTCTCGAACGCGAACCGCGGCACCTTGACGACGACGTAGTCGAGCGACGGCTCGAACGACGCGGGCGTCGAGCCCGTGATGTCGTTCGGGATCTCGTCGAGCGTGTAGCCGACGGCGAGCCGCGCGGCGATCTTCGCGATCGGGAACCCGGTGGCCTTCGACGCGAGCGCGCTCGACCGCGACACGCGCGGGTTCATCTCGATGACGACGACGCGACCGGTCTGCGGGTGCACGGCGAACTGGATGTTGCAGCCGCCGGTGTCCACGCCGACCTCACGGATGACGGCGATGCCGATGTCCCGCAGCCGCTGGTACTCGCGGTCGGTGAGCGTCAGCGCGGGCGCGACGGTCACGGAGTCGCCCGTGTGCACGCCGACCGGGTCGACGTTCTCGATCGAGCAGACGACGACGACGTTGTCCGCGTGGTCGCGCATGAGCTCGAGCTCGTACTCCTTCCAGCCGAGGATCGACTCCTCGAGGAGCACCTCGGTGGTCGGCGAGTAGTGCAGGCCCGCGCCGGCGATGCGACGCAGCTGCTCCTCGTCGTAGGCGATGCCCGAGCCGAGGCCGCCCATGGTGAAGGAGGGACGCACGACGAGCGGGTACCCGAGGTCCTCGGCGGCCGCGAGCACGTCCTCCAGGGTGTGCGCGATGAACGACCGGGCGCTCTCGGCGCCGCACCGCTCGACGACCTCCTTGAAGGCCTGGCGGTCCTCCGCGAGGTGGATCGAGGCCGTGTTGACGCCGATCATCTCGACGCCGAACCGCTCGAGCACCCCGGCCTCGTCGAGCGCGATCGCCGTGTTGAGCGCCGTCTGGCCGCCCAGCGTCGGCAGGATCGCGTCGGGCCGTTCCTTCTCGATGATCGACGCCACGACCTCGGGCGTGATCGGCTCGACGTAGGTCGCGTCGGCGAACTCGGGGTCCGTCATGATCGTGGCCGGGTTGGAGTTCACGAGGATCACGCGCAGGCCCTCGGCGCGCAGCACGCGGCAGGCCTGCGTGCCGGAGTAGTCGAACTCGGCGGCCTGCCCGATGACGATCGGCCCGGAGCCGATGACCAGGACGCTGGAGAGGTCAGAGCGACGGGGCATCGGCGGCGGGCTCCTCGGTTGCGGCAGCGGAAGTGGTCGTCGTGGTCGGCGCGGTGTCACCCGTCGCGCGGTCGGGCGCGGTGCCCGTGGTCATGAGCTCGACGAACCGGTCGAACAGGTAGCCGGCGTCGTGCGGGCCGGCGGCCGCCTCGGGGTGGTACTGCACCGAGAAGGCGGGCACGTCGAGGCACTCGAGCCCCTCGACGACGTCGTCGTTGAGCGCGACGTGGGAGACGGTCACGCGGCCGTAGCGGCCGCCGTCGTGCGGTGCGACGGACTCCCCGTCGAGCGGCGCGTCGACCGCGAAGCCGTGGTTGTGCGCCGTGATCTCGACCTTGCGCGTACGCCGGTCCATCACCGGCTGGTTCACGCCGCGGTGGCCGTAGGTCAGCTTGTAGGTGCCGTACCCGAGGGCGCGGCCGAGCAGCTGGTTCCCGTAGCAGATGCCGAAGAACGGGATGCGGCGGTCGAGCACGTCGCGCAGCAGCTCGATCTCGTGCGTCGCGGCGGACGGGTCGCCCGGTCCGTTGGAGAAGAAGACGCCGTCGGGCTGCAGCGCGAGCACCTCGTCGGTGCTCGCCGTCGCCGGCAGGACGTGCGTCCGGATGCCGCGCTCCGCGAGCCGCTGGGGCGTCATGGACTTGATGCCGAGGTCGATCGCGACGACGGTCGCGAGCGGCTCGGCGCCGCTCGCGGGGCCGCGGGCGGGCTCGACCGTGTACGGCTCGGCGACCGTGACCTCGCCCGCCAGGTCGGCGCCCGACATCGCCGGTGCGCCCGCGACCTCGTCGAGCAGGTCCTGGTCGGTGCGGCGCCGACCGCTCGCGTCGACGAGCGCGTCGCCCGAGAAGATGCCGCCGCGCATGACGCCGCGCTCCCGGAGGTGGCGCGTGAGCGCACGCGTGTCGACGTCGCTGATGCCGACGACGCCCTCGGCGTCGAGCGCGTCCTCGAGCGTGCGCCGCGAGCGCCAGCTCGACGGGCGGATCGCGGGGTCGCGCACCACGTAGCCCGCGACCCAGATCCGGGTGGACTCGGGGTCCTCGTCGTTCATGCCGGTGTTGCCCACGTGGGGCGCCGTCATGACGACGATCTGGCGGTGGTACGAGGGGTCGGTGAGCGTCTCCTGGTAGCCGGTCATACCGGTGTTGAAGACGATCTCGCCGAGCGTGCGGCCGCGGGCGCCGAGAGCGCGCCCGGTGAACGTGCGGCCGTCCTCGAGCACCAGGACGGCGGTCTGGTCGGTCATCGCTTCTCCTCGGGCTGGGGGGTCGGGGGGACGGCCGGCGCTGTCATCAGCCCCTGCACGGCGGTCACCAGGCGGTCCAGGTCGGCACGGTGCCGGGGGGGCAGACCGGTGTCGGAGTAGAGCGGAGGCCCGTCGCGGTCCCCCGGCATGGACTCCCAGCGGATGACGACGACGCCCTCGGTGCCGGCCGCCTCGCCGTCCACGGCGCGCACGACCTCCACCTCACGGAGCGAGGCACGCGGGATGGCGACGTGCCGTCCGGCGGGTCGTTCGACCACCACGCCGCCGTCGCGGACGTGCACGGTGGCCGACGACGGGTCGCCGGTGCTGCGCGCCGTGAGCGGGCCGGGCCGCGCGCCCACGGCCTCGGTCGAGACGTGGCCGACGTCGACCGGCTCCGTCCGCGACGCACCGGCGTCGGGCTGCGGGTCGATCGGGCGCCACAGGTGCATCGGCGCTCCGGGGACCGTCGGGCCGAGGACCGGTCCCGGCCCCGACGCGCGCCCCTGCACCGGGTCGGCGGGCGCGGAGCGGGCACGGAGCGACTCGCTGGGCGTCGCGGGCAGCGTCCTCGGCAGCGGGACCTGCGCCCGGCTGGGCAG
>NZ_JACVQL010000034.1 GCF_019733465.1 Actinotalea ferrariae
GCTGCTCGAGCTCGTGGCCGAGGCGCGCGCGGCCGGCGTCGACGCCGAGGCCGCGCTCCGTGCGACCGTCCGCGAGCTCGAGTCCCAGGTGCGGACGGCCGAGCGTCCCGAGGCCTGACGGCCGAGGCCCGACCTCCGCAGGTCGACGTGAGCGGGGCGGAGCCCCGTGGGTCACACGTCCTGCCGGGAGCGCCCGGCGACGGCTACCGTCGAGCCGTCAGGCTCACGAGGAGGCCGCATGAGGATCGGTGTGCCGCGCGAGGCGCGTCCGGGTGAGCGGCTCGTCGCCGCGACGCCCACCACGGTGGGCCAGCTGCGCAAGCTCGGGTACGACGTCGTCGTCGAGGCGGGCGCGGGTGCCGCGGCGTCGTTCCCCGACGTCGCCTACGCCGAGGCCGGTGCGACCGTGGTGCCCGCGGCAGAGGTCTGGTCGAGCGACGTCGTCACGGCCGTGACGGCCCCCGGCGCCGACGCCCTCGCCGCCGTGCGCCCGGGCGCCCTGCTGGTCGCCATGATGTCGCCCGCGACTCGGCCCGAGCTGCCCGCGGCCCTCGCCGCCGCCGGCGTGACCGGCCTCGCGCTCGACGCCGTGCCGCGGATCTCGCGGGCGCAGGCGCTCGACGTGCTGAGCACGCTGTCGAACGTCGCCGGCTACCGGGCGGTCATCGAGGCCGCCGAGGAGTACGGCGGCATGTTCACCGGCCAGGTGACCGCGGCGGGCAAGACGGCCCCCGCCGAGGTGTTCGTGATCGGCGCGGGTGTCGCGGGCCTCGCCGCGATCGGCGCCGCCGTGAGCCTCGGCGCGCGCGTGCGGGCGTACGACGTCCGGCCCGAGGTGGCCGAGCAGATCGAGTCGATGGGCGCGGAGTTCGTGCGCGCCGACCTGCCGGCCCAGCAGGGTGCGAGCGCCGACGGGTACGCCGACGCCCTCACCGCCGAGCAGGAGGCCTCCGTCGCCCGGATGTACGCGCAGGAGACCGCGCGCGCCGACGTCGTCATCACCACGGCGCTCGTGCGCGGCACGGCGCCGACGACGATCACCGCCGCGATGGTCGCCGCCATGCGGCCCGGCAGCGTGGTCGTGGACCTCGCCGCCTCGGGCGGCGGCAACTGCGAGCTCACCGTGCCGGGCGAGCGGGTCGTGACCGAGGGCGGCGTCGTCGTGCTCGGCTGGACGGACCTCACGAGCCGCATGCCGCGGCACACGTCGCAGCTGTTCGGCACGAACGTCGTCCACCTCATGACGCTGCTCACGCCCGAGCGCGACGGGACCCCCGTGCTCGACCTCGACGACCCGGTGCAGCGCGGCATGACCGTCGCGCACGACGGCGGCGTGCTGTGGCCGCCGCCCCCGGTGCAGGTCTCCGCCGCGCCGGCCCCGCAGGCCGAGGTGCCCGCCCTGGCACACCGGCTCGACCCGCGTGCCGCGGAGCGGCGCCGGCGACGGTCGACGGTGCTCGCGGCGCTCGCCGCGGCGCTCGTCACGGTCGCCCTGAGCGCCGCACCGCCGGACCTGCACGGGCACGTCATGGTGTTCGCGCTCGCCGTGGTCGCGGGCTACTACGTCATCTCGAACGTGAGCCACGCGCTGCACACGCCGCTCATGGCGCAGACCAACGCGGTGTCCGGGATCATCCTCGTCGGCGCGCTCCTGCAGCTCGGCTCGGCGAACCTGCTCGTCACGGTGCTCGCGTTCGTCGCGGCGTCGGTCGCGAGCATCAACATCTTCGGCGGCTTCCTCGTCACGCACCGGATGCTCTCGATGTTCCGGAAGGACGGCTGACGTGACCTCGACCGCGCAGGCTCTCTACCTCCTCGCCGCCGTGCTCTTCGTGCTGAGCCTCGCCGGGCTGTCGAAGCAGTCGACGGCGCGCCGCGGGACCGTGCTCGGCATGGTCGGCATGGCCGTGGCGCTCGCCGCGACCGTGCTCCTGAGCCTCGAGCGGAGCAGCCGCCCCGTGCTCGTCACGGGCGTGCTCATCGCCCTCGTCCTGGCGGTCGGCGCGACGGTCGGCACGTGGCGCGCGCGCAGCGTCGAGATGACGCAGATGCCCGAGATGATCGCCGTGCTGCACAGCTTCGTCGGCCTCGCGGCCGTGCTCGTCGGCTACGGGTCGTGGCTGACGGCCGGAACGGACGGGCACCGGGGCGACGTCGTGCACGGCGTGGAGGTCTACCTGGGCGTGCTCATCGGCGCCGTGACGTTCACCGGCTCGGTCGTCGCCTACCTCAAGCTGGCCGCACGCATCCGCACCGCGCCGCTCATGCTGCCGGGGCGCAACGTGCTCAACCTCGCCGCGCTGGCGGCGTGCGTCGCGCTCCTCGCGTGGTTCCTCGCGACGGACGGCGTCGTCCCGCTGCTGCTCATGACGGTGGTCGCGCTCGCGCTGGGCTGGCACCTCGTCGCGTCGATCGGCGGTGGCGACATGCCCGTCGTCGTCTCGATGCTCAACTCGTACTCGGGCTGGGCGGCCGCCGCGGCCGGGTTCATGCTCGGCAACGACTTGCTCATCGTCACGGGCGCCCTCGTCGGCTCGTCGGGCGCGATCCTCTCCTACCTCATGTGCCGGGCGATGAACCGGTCCTTCGTCAGCGTGATCCTCGGCGGCTACGGCGTCGAGGCGGGCACGGGCGCGGGACCCGGCGCGGCCGGGCCGGCGGGCGAGCACCGCGAGGTGAGCCCGGCCGACGTCGCCGCGATGCTCGCGGCGGCGCGCACGGTGGTCGTCACGCCGGGCTACGGCATGGCGGTCGCGAAGGCGCAGTACCCGGTAGCCGAGCTCGTCTCCCGGCTGCGCGCGGCCGGCGCCGACGTGCGGTTCGGCGTGCACCCGGTCGCCGGGCGGCTGCCCGGGCACATGAACGTGCTGCTCGCCGAGGCGCGCGTGCCGTACGACATCGTGCTCGAGATGGACGAGGTCAACGACGACCTGGCCGAGACCGACGTCGTGCTCGTCATCGGCGCGAACGACACCGTCAACCCCGCGGCGCTCGACGACCCGGACTCGCCGATCGCCGGCATGCCCGTGCTCGAGGTGTGGAAGGCGCGGCAGGTCGTCGTCTTCAAGCGGTCGATGGCGACGGGGTACGCGGGCGTGCAGAACCCGCTGTTCTTCCGCGACAACACCGCGATGCTGTTCGGCGACGCGAGGACCCAGGTCGAGGCGATCCTCGCGGCCCTCCCGCTGCCGGCCACCCGCTGACCGCCCCACCCCGGGCCCGCGCCGTCGTCCGTCCGCGCGCCGAACGTCCCACCACGCACCCGGGCGGCCGGGACTACTGTGGAACCCGGCCGGTTGACGTCGACCGGCGGCACGGTCCCACCGTCCGCCGACGCTGCACCCGCAGCCGTGCGACGCCGGACCCGACACCCGCACCCTGCTGAAGGAGCATTCGTGGCCACCATCGAGGCCGTAGGCGCACGCGAGATCCTCGACTCGCGCGGCAACCCCACCGTCGAGGTCGAGGTCGCACTCGACGACGGCACCATCGCCCGGGCCGGCGTGCCCTCGGGTGCCTCGACCGGAGCCTTCGAGGCCGTCGAGCGCCGTGACGGCGACAAGGGCCGGTACCTCGGCAAGGGCGTCCAGGACGCGGTCACCGCGGTCATGGACGACATCGCCCCCGAGCTCATCGGCTTCGAGGCCAGCGAGCAGCGCCTCGTCGACCAGGCCCTGATCGACCTCGACGGCACGCCCAACAAGGGCAAGCTCGGCGCCAACGCGATCCTCGGCGTCTCGCTCGCCGTCGCGAAGGCCGCGGCCGACAGCGCCGACCTCCCCCTCTTCCGCTACGTCGGCGGCCCGAACGCCCACGTGCTGCCGGTCCCGATGATGAACATCCTCAACGGCGGGTCGCACGCCGACTCGAACGTCGACATCCAGGAGTTCATGGTCGCCCCGATCGGCGCGACGACCTACCGCGAGGCCCTGCGGACGGGCGTCGAGGTCTACCACTCGCTCAAGTCCGTGCTGAAGAGCAAGGGCCTGGCGACGGGCCTGGGCGACGAGGGCGGCTTCGCGCCGAACCTCGGCTCCAACCGCGAGGCGCTCGACCTCATCCTCGTCGCGATCGAGAAGGCCGGCTTCACGCCCGGCTCCGAGGTCTCGCTCGCGCTCGACGTCGCCGCGACGGAGTTCTTCAAGGACGGCGCGTACCAGTTCGAGGGCGCCGCCAAGACGCCCGAGGAGATGCTCGCGTTCTACGAGCAGCTCGTCGCCGACTACCCGCTGGTCTCCATCGAGGACCCGCTGTCCGAGGACGAGTGGGACTCCTGGTCGCAGCTCGTCACGAACGTGGGCGACCGCGTGCAGATCGTCGGCGACGACCTCTTCGTCACCAACCCCGAGCGCCTCGCCAAGGGCATCGAGCTCCGGGCCGCCAACTCGCTCCTGGTCAAGCTCAACCAGATCGGCACGCTGTCCGAGACGCTCGACGCCGTCTCGCTCGCGCAGCGCTCCGGCTTCACCGCGATGGTCTCCCACCGCTCGGGCGAGACCGAGGACGTGACGATCGCGGACCTCGCCGTCGCGACCAACGCCGGCCAGATCAAGACCGGTGCGCCGGCCCGCGGCGAGCGCATCAACAAGTACAACCAGCTGCTCCGCATCGAGGAGGAGCTGGACGACGCCGCGCGCTACGCCGGCGCCGCCGCGTTCCCGCGCCGCCGCTGATCAGCACGGCCGCGCCCCCGGGCGCGTGAGCACGACCCGCAGGGCCCGGTCCACGGACCGGGCCCTGCGCCGTCCCCGCCCGGGCCGGCCGGTCGACGTCGGCCCGGTGGCGGACCCGGGGGCGGCGCGCCCGGGGACCCTCCCGGGGCTGCGGCGGTCCGCGAGGCACAATCGAGCCATGTCCCGTCGGCCCGTGCTCCCTCGCGCCCGCAAGGGCTCGCCGGGCTCGCCGGGCTCGTCGACGGGTGCGTCGGCCTCCGGC
>NZ_JACVQL010000340.1 GCF_019733465.1 Actinotalea ferrariae
GGTGTCGGCCGGACCGGTGCCGGGCCGGCGGCCGCGGCGGCGCAGGCCGACCACGCCGGCGCCGACGACGGCGAGCACGGGCAGGGCCACGAGGAGGTAGTCGGTGAGCTCGTTCACGGGCCCAGTCTCTCAGGGGCGCGTGCCGTGCGCGTCAGCGGTGCGTCAGCGTGTGCGCCGGCGGCTGCGGCCGCCGTGCGTCAGCGGTGGCTGAGCTGCGACGCGCGCGCACGGGAGGACGAGCGCCCGGTGGCCCGGCCGAGCGTCTGGACGAGGTCCTGCGCCTGGACGTAGTCGCGCTCGTCGGGCTCGCCGATCGCGAAGATGTCCTCGACCGAGCCGCCCTCGGCCTCGGCGACCTCGGCCATCTCCTCCCGGACCCCGCGGAGCATTCCCCTGCGGTGGTCGCGGCGGAGCCCGGATCGCAGGTCCGCGAGGACCTCGCGCCCTCCCCCGGTGCGGCCGCTCGCCGCTCCCGCGACGACCAGGACGACGACGGCGCTCACGAGCGCGACGATGATCCAGACGACGACAGGTGCCATGCCGTCAGTATCACCCGGTCGGGTGACGCCCTCGCCCGGGCGCTCCGGACGCCCGGGCCATCACCACACGATCTCCACACCGCGCCGCGGCCGGGCCGCGCCGCCCGCCGGCCGGCCTCAGGCCGTCGCGTCCTCGCGCATCCGCTGGCTGATGACGGTCGTCACGCCGTCGCCGCGCATGGTGACCCCGTAGAGCGCGTCGGCGATCTCCATCGTCCGCTTCTGGTGCGTCACGACGATGAGCTGGCTGTCCTGCTGCAGCTCGGTGAAGATCTCGAGCAGCCGGCCGAGGTTCGCGTCGTCGAGCGCCGCCTCGACCTCGTCCATGACGTAGAACGGGCTCGGCCGGGCCTTGAAGATCGCGACGAGGAGGGCCACGGCGGTCAGCGACCGCTCGCCGCCCGAGAGCAGGGACAGGCGCTTGACCTTCTTGCCCGCGGGCCGGGCCTCCACGTCGATGCCCGTCGTCAGCATGTTCTCGGGCTCGGTGAGGACGAGCCGTCCCTCGCCGCCCGGGAAGAGGCGCGAGAAGACCCGCTCGAACTGGACCTCCGTGTCGCGGTAGGCCTCGGTGAACACCTGCTCGACCCGCTCGTCGATCTCCTTGACGATCTGCAGCAGGTCCGTGCGGCTCTTCTTGAGGTCGGCGAGCTGCGTGGACAGGAAGGTGTGGCGCTCCTCGAGCGCCGCGAACTCCTCGAGCGCGAGGGGGTTGACGCGACCGAGGAGCGACAGCGCCCGCTCCGCGGCACGCAGCCGCTTCTCCTGCTCGGCGCGCACGTACGGGACCGACGACGCCTCGCCGTCCTCGCCCGCGACGGGTACCGGCCGGTCGGGGCCGAACTCCTCGAGCAGCACCTGCGGGTCCAGGCCCAGGTCCTCGACGCTGCGCGCCTGCAGCTGCTCCACGCGGAGCGCCTGCTGGGCACGCGCGACCTCGTCGCGGTGCGCGACGTCGGTGAGCTCGCGCAGCTCGCCCGCCCAGCGGTCGACGTCGGCCCGGACGGCCACGAGCTGGGCGTCGCGCTCGGCGCGAGCCGCCTCCGCCGCCTCGCGGGCCTCGGTCGCGAGGCGCAGCGAGCGCTCGAG
>NZ_JACVQL010000341.1:0-3797 GCF_019733465.1 Actinotalea ferrariae
CACGCGCGCCGCGCCGGATGCCCGCGCAGGCCGCGGCCGTGAGCGCGAGCAGGACCGTCACCGCGACCGCCCGCCCGTGCTCCGGCCACGCGTACGCGCCGACCGTCGTGGCGATCGCGGCCGCGCTCAGCGTCTTGCCCAGCAGGAAGGCGACGCCGGCGAGGGTGCCGGCCGCGGGGGAGAGCCGCGCGCGCCCGTACGCGTACGCGCCGCCCGACGTCGGCAGCACCGCGGCGAGCCGCGCCGAGGAGTCGGCGTTGAGCCCGGCGACCACGGCCGCCAGCAGCAGCGCGAGCGGGAGGGCGGTCCCGGCGGCCGCGGCCGCGGGGGCGAAGGCGACGAAGACGCCCGCGCCGAGCATGGCGCCGACCCCGAGGCCGGTCGCGTCGAGCAGGCCGAGGCGCCGGGCGAGCCGAGGCCCCTCCGGTCGGCCCCCGGACCCTGCGGGTCCCGGCCCCGCGGCTCCCGACCCCGGCGCAGGCCCCGGCACGGACGCGGGCGTCAGGCGGACTCGCGGACGACGACCTCGGCCCCGAAGATGCGGGGCTCGAACGACGTCGTCTGCCCGGCGATCTGCTCGAGCAGCAGCTCACCCGCGACGCGGCTCATCTCGACCACGGGGTTGCTCATGGTGGTGAGCGGCGGCGCGGTCGACGCGGCGACCCCGAGGTCGTCGAACCCGATCACCTTGATGTCGCCGGGCACGGACAGGCCGCGCTTCGCGAGCACGCTCAGCGCGCCGGCCGCCATGAGGTCGGACGCCGCGAAGACGCCGTCGATGCCGGCGTGCGCCTCGAGCAGGCGCTCCATCGCGGCTGCGCCGCTCGCCGACGTGAAGTCGCCGCGGACCATGGCCTCGTCGGAGAGCCGCGCGTCCTGCAGCGCCTGCCGCCAGCCGGCGAGGCGGTCGACGCCCGCGGCCATGTCGAGCGGTCCGGCGATGGTCGCGATGGTCCGGCAGCCGCGCGCGATGAGGTGCTCGGTCGCCCGGCGCCCACCCAGGTAGTTGTTGACGTCGACGTACTGCATGGGCCGCGGGGCGGACCACGGGCGGCCGACGAACACGCACGGCAGCCTCGACTCGGCGAGCACCGAGTCGAGCGCGTCATCACGGTGGTGGGACACGATCACGGCCCCGTCCACGTGGCCGTTGCGCAGGTAGCGACCGGTCCGCTGGGCCTCCTCGCCCTTGCGCGCGATGAGGAGGATGAGCTGGATCTCGGTCTGCACGAAGGCTGCGCTGAGGCCCTGGAGCGTTCCGGCGAAGTAGGGGTCCGTGAGGACCTTCTCGTCGGGCTCGGGCACCACGAGGGCGACGGAGTCCGTGCGGCGGGTCACGAGCGAGCGGGCCGCGCGGTTCGGGGTGTACCCGAGCTCGGCGACCGCGGCGTCCACCGCGGCCTGCGCCTCGGGGCTCACCTTGAGCCCGCCGTTGATCGCGCGCGAGGCGGTCGACCGGGACACGCCCGCGCGCTCGGCCACCTCCTCGAGCGTCGGCGCGTGCGGCACTCCCGGCGCGGACAGGGTGCCGCCGGGGCGGAGGTCTGCCGTCATCGGCGATGTCCTTCCTGCGCGAGAGGGGCGGACCGCATCGATGAGAGCGGTCCCACCCCGGAGGAAGTCTCGCCGCGGCGCGGGAGGCGTGTCAACCGCCCCGGCCACGGCCGGCGACGGTGACGGGAGGCGGCATGCGTCACGGGGACGCCGGCCTCAACGACGCAGCCACTCGGCGGCCGTGCGCTCCTCGGCCGCGATCGCCGCACGGACGGCCTGCTCGGTCGCCTGCTCGACCGCCGCCGCGAACAGGGGGACGGAGGCCTTGAGGTCGCCCTCGAACCGCTGCACCGTGGCGCCGTCGTCGCCGGGGACGAGCTGCAGCGTGCCGGTCAGCCGGACGGGGGCGCCGAGGATCTCGACGACCACGGTGCCGCGTCGCTCGCCCGCGGCCGGCGGCTCCCACGCCTCGACCTGACGCACCTCGAGGCTCGCGCCGACGAGCGAGCGGAACTGGGCCGGGATGCCGTCCGTCGGCATCTGGCGGCGCGTGGTCACGGTGAACGCCTCGGCCGGACCGCCGACGACGTCGACCTGCTGCGACAGCGCTCCCGACGCGCGGACCTTCGCGGCGACGAACTCCTCGTCGGCGAGCATCCGGACGACGGTCTCGAGGTCGGCGTCGTAGCGGGCGTGGGCGGACAGGTGCACCGGTGCCTCCGGGTCATGGGTGTGTGCTGAGGCTATCGCCTGACGCCCTCGTGCACCCGCGTGCACCTAGGCTTTCGCGGGTGTCCACCCTGAGCGACCTCGTCTCGCGCCACGCCGACCTCGGCCCGGCCGACGTCGAGTGGCTCCACCTGCTGGTCGGGGACTGGCAGCTCATCTCCGACCTCGCCTTCGCCGACCTCGTGCTGTGGCTGCCGACGCGGTCCGGGGACTTCGTCGCCGTCGCGCAGGCCCGGCCCTCGACGGGTGCGACCGTCCACTACGACGACATCGTCGGGAGCAGCGCGCCCGAGGGGCAGCGGCCGCAGCTCGAGCGCGCGCTGGCCGAGGTCCGGATCCAGCGCTCGCGCGAGCCGCGCTGGTTCGGCACGTACGCGGTGCGCGAGGAGGCGGTGCCCGTCGTGCACGGCGGGCGGCCGATCGCCGTCGTCGCGCGGCAGACGAACCTCGGCGGCGCGCGGACGCCGAGCCGGCTCGAGCTCAACTACGTCGAGTCCGCCGACGACCTCGTCGCCATGATCTCGCGCGGCGAGTTCCCGACGCCCAACGCGCCCACCGGCCCGCGCCGCGGCGCCCCGCGCGTGGGCGACGGCCTGATCAGGCTCAACTCGGAGGGCGAGGTCCTCTACGCGAGCCCCAACGCGCTCAGCTGCTTCCACCGCTTCGGGGTGCTCGGCTCGCTCGTGGGCCGGTCGCTCGCGGAGGTGACGACCGAGCTGCTCGAGGAGAGCTCGGCGATGGACGAGTCCCTGCCGCTCGTCGTCATGGGACGAGCGCCGTGGCGGACGGACGTCGAGGCGCGCGGCGTGTGCCTCTCGCTGCGTGCGGTCCCGCTCACCGAGCAGGGGCAGCGCATCGGGGCGGTGCTGCTGTGCCGCGACGTCTCGGAGCTGCGCCGGCGTGAGCGCGAGCTCATCACCAAGGACGCGACGATCCGCGAGATCCACCACCGCGTGAAGAACAACCTGCAGACCGTCGCGGCGCTCCTGCGGCTCCAGTCGCGCCGGATGACGTCCGAGGAGGGCCGTGCGGCGCTCGGCGAGGCGATGCGGCGCGTGACGACGATCGCCCAGGTTCACGAGACGCTGTCCCAGACGCTCGACGAGACGGTCGACTTCGACACGCTCGTCGACCGGAGCCTGCGCCTGGCGGCAGACGTCGCGTCGGCCGGCGCCTCGGTGCGGACGGTGCGCACGGGGACCTTCGGCATGGTCCCGGCCGAGGACGCGACGGCGCTCGCGCTCGTCCTCACGGAGCTCGTGACCAACGCGGTCGAGCACGGGTTCGCCGGCGGACGCACCGGGACGGTCGAGATCACGGCCGAGCGCTCGGGCACGCACCTGCGCGCGATCGTGGCCGACGACGGCGTCGGCCTCCCGCCCGAGGGCGGTGCGCCGGGGCCGGGTGCGGGGCTCGGCACGCAGATCGTCGGCACCCTCGTGCGCAACGAGCTCCGCGGCCGGATCGACTGGAGCGCCCGGGAGAGCGGCGGCACGCAGGTCGTGCTCGACGTCGACCTGCGCGAGCGCAAGCCGACCTGACCGTCGCACGTCCGGGAGGACCCGGACGTGCGA
>NZ_JACVQL010000341.1:3873-4862 GCF_019733465.1 Actinotalea ferrariae
CCCCCCCCCCGACCCCGGCCGCCGTGGGCGGTGCCGGGGTCGTCGGGCCGCGCCGGGGGCGGCGCGGTGGTGAGGCTGCGGTCAGCCGGCGCGGCGGGCGCGCGCGGTGCGGCGCTTGAGGGCGCGGCGCTCGTCCTCGGACAGGCCGCCCCAGACGCCCGCGTCCTGGCCGGACTCGAGCGCCCACTTCAGGCACGTGTCGATGACGGGGCAACGGCGGCAGACGGCCTTGGCCTCGTCGATCTGCTGCAGCGCGGGGCCGGTGTTGCCGATCGGGAAGAAGAGCTCCGGGTCCTCGTCCAGACATGCAGCGCGGTGGCGCCAATCCATGCGATCTCCTCGGGCACACAACGAGCAGGCCCCCGAAGGGGCGGTGGCTCTGGTGGGGGTGGTGCAGAACGTCCTATGACTGAGATCAAGCCTCACACGGCAGGGTCGGGTGCACAAGGGGTAACGAGAAGGTTTCATCCGCATCACGATGAGGTGTTGGTCACACCGTTTCGACGCTGTGACGTGGGAACTCGTCCGGAATGGTGGGCTCTGGGCACCTACGCTCGGACCGTGCCCACCGACGCCAGAGCAGACGACGACGAGTCCGGGGCGGACGCAGCGACGATGATCGGGAGGAACCGGGCGCGGCCTTCCGGGACCGCGCCGGGAGGGTCCGCTCGGGTTCCGGCGCCCCGTCGTCCGGTGACCCGAGTCCTCCTCGTCGCGGTGCTCTGCCTCGAGGCCGTCGCGGTGGCCGCCGCGGGGGTCCTCGGGATCGGGGCCGCGGTGCGCGGTGAGCGTCCGGCGGTCGCCGCGTTCGTCGTCGTGTTCGCGCTCGTGGTGGCGGCCGGGCTGGCGGCCGCGGCGCGCTCGTTCTGGCGCGGATCGGTGCGTGCGCGCGGTCCGGTGGCGACGTGGCAGCTGCTCCAGGGCGCGACGGCCGTGACGCTCCTGCAGGCGGGCGCGACGCCCGGACCGGCGTGGGCGGTGCTCGCGGC
>NZ_JACVQL010000342.1 GCF_019733465.1 Actinotalea ferrariae
GCGACCACGCGCGCCGTCGGCAGCCGCCGGCGGGCGACGGACGTCGCGACCGCGACCAGCACGGGTGCCGCGCCCAGGGCCACGAGCGTCGCGACGCTCACGGAGCTGAGGGCGATCGCGGCGAAGTAGCAGGCCTGGTAGCCCGCGAGGAGCGCCGCGACGACGACGAGCCGTCGGGCGACGGCCGGGTCCCTCAGCACGCCGAGCGACGGGAGCGCGCGTGCGGCGGCGAGCACCGTGACGAGCACGAGCCCGCCCGCACCCAGCCGGACCGCCGCCACGGCCGCCGGGGAGAGCCCCTCGTCCGTGAGCGCAGCGCCGGCCAGCCCGCCCGTGCCCCACAGGACCGCGCCGAGCACGACGAGGAGGAACGCCCGCGTCCCGGTCGCGGGCGGCAGCACGTCCGCCGGTCCGGCCTCCGGTCCGGCCGGCTGCCCGTCAGGGAGCGCGGCGGCGGGAACGCCCGGCGGGACGTCCGACGACCCGGCTGCCGGCGGTGGTGTCACGCGCCGACCACCCCGGCGAGCGGGCCGGCCAGGTCCCCCCGCGCGCCGTCGGCCACGCGGACGTCGTGCAGCCCCAGCCATCGCGCGAGCTCCTCGAGCTCGGCGACGAGCGCGGGCAGCGTCTCCCCCGGCGTGCCCGGCTCGAGGTGCGCGGCCTGCACACGCAGGACGCCCGAGCCCCGGTCCGCCTTGAGGTCCACCCGCGCCGCGAGCTGCTCGCCGAGGAGGAACGGCAGCACGTAGTACCCGTGCACGCGCTTGGCCTCGGGGACGTAGATCTCGATCCGGTAGCGCATGCCGAACAGCTCCTCGAGCCGTCGACGCTCGAACACCAGCGGGTCGAACGGGCTCAGCAGCGCGCGGCCCGACGCGCGGCGCGGCAGCGAGGCGTCGCGGTGCAGGTACGTCGGGCGCGCGTCCCACCCCGCCACGCGCACCGGCCGGAGGACGCCCTCCTCGACGAGCTCGGCGACGGCGACGCCGGCACGGGCCTGGTTGCGGAGGCGGAAGTAGTCGTCGAAGCAGCCCACGGTGCCGATCCCGTGCGCGCGGGCGCCGATCTCCACGAGGGCCCGCACCGCGTCCTCGAGCGACGGCTCCGGGGCGGCGAGGACGGCGGGTGGCAGGACGCGCTCGGTCAGGTCGTAGCAGCGCTCGAAGGCGGCGTTGCGCCGGGCCGCGGTGACCTCGCCCGTGAAGAAGAGGAACTCCAGGACGCGCTTGGCCATGGTCCAGTTCCAGCCCCAGCCGGTGATCACCCGTGGGTGCTCGGCCTCGTAGATCGCGTGCACCTCGCGCGCCGTCACGGGCCCGCGCTCGTGCACGAGCGCGCGGATCTCCTCGACGGCGCCCGACAGCTGCAGCGGCACCTCGCGGATGCTGCCCCAGGCGTGCTCGCGGTAGGCGCGCTGCCGCCAGCCGAGCAGCCGGTAGGTGGACGGCGGGACGAACGACGCCTCGTGCGCCCAGCACTCGACGAGCCGGCGCGGCGCCGTGCCGGCCGCCCGGTCGAGCAGGCCGACGTCGTAGGGGCCGAGCCGGGAGAACGTCGGCATCAGGTGGGCGCGCGCGAGCACGTTGACCGAGTCGATCTGGAGCAGGCCGAGCCGGTCCACGACCGACTGGAAGCCGCGCATCGTCACCGGACCCGAGGGTCGCGCGCGGTCGAGCCCCTGGGCGCGCAGCGCGATGCGGCGCGCCTGCGACAGGGACAGCTGCTCGACCGCGGGGGCCCGCCGGCCGCGGACCGCGGGGCGGTCGGTGGCCCCGGCGACGGCGGCGCCTGCTGCGACTCCTGCCGCGACTCCTGCTGTGGCTCCTGCTGTGGCTGCGGCGGCGGCGGGTCCGGGGCGCGAGGCGGGCATGGCGCCCATCCTCGCGCCCCCCACCGACATCAGACGGCCTGGGCCCCCACGTTCACCGGCGCGTCGAGCCGGATGACGCCGTAGCTCCAGCCCCGTCGTCGGTACGCGACCGACGGCAGGGCCGTCTCGGCGTCGATGAAGAGGTAGAAGTCGTGGCCGACCATCTCCATCTCGTACAGCGCGTCGTCGAGCGTCATCGGCTGCGCCTGGTGGAGCTTCTCCCGGATCACGACGGGTGAGTCGCCCCAGGTGGACTCGACGGCGTCGCCGCCCGGGACCGCGGGCGCGGGCTCGCCGTCGAGCCCCTCGTCGGACGGCGCTGGCTCCACGGGCCGGACGTCGACCGGCACCGGCGGGGTGTCCTTGTGGTGGTCCTTGCGGCGGTCGCGGGCACGCCGCAGGCGCTCGATCAGCTTCGTCGTCGCCGCGTCGAGCGCTGCGTACGGGTCGTCCGCGCTCGCCTCGGCGCGCACCACGGGTCCCTTGCCGCGCACCGTGAGCTCCACCCGCTCCGAGATCTCGGACAGGCGCGGGTTCTTCTCGTGGGTGACCTCCACGTCCACGCGCATCGCGCGGGGCGCGAGCTGCGTGACCTTCGCGAGCTTGTCCTCGACGTGGCGGCGGAAACGCTCGGGCACCTCGACGTGGCGTCCGACGACGACGATCTCCATGGCTGACCTCCTGGGACGGGGCGGCGCAGCGCCGCCCGGCGAACTGCTGGGACGCCCTCATCGGGCGGACGGCGCGCACCACCTCCCGTGCTCGAGGAGGGGCTGAGTCAGGTCCGGAGCGGCGTGCGGCCGACGGCGCCCGAGGCGGCTCAGCCCCGTGGGGCGAGGGTTCGGGCAGGCCGTCGACGGCTCCATGCACCGACGTTAGCCGCACCCGGCGAGTTCGGAGAACCGGACCGGCCCGTGGTCTCACCATCTCGCCCGGCGGACGTCCGATCCGTCCCGACCTGCGTGGTCTGCGGCGTCGCGGCGACGACCACGGCGCCGAGCACGAGCGCCCCGTGGGCCGCGAGCGCGGCGGAGCACGCGGCGAGGGTCGCGCCCGTCGTCAGGACGTCGTCGACGAGGAGCACCGGCGCGCCGAGCACGTCCGCGCCGCGCCGCACGCGCACCGAGCCGGCGGTGTTGGCGC
>NZ_JACVQL010000343.1 GCF_019733465.1 Actinotalea ferrariae
GTGCCCGGCACGGCGACCGCGACGCCCGACCGCGTCCGGCTGGCCGACGTCGGCGTCGACGCGGCCGTCGTTCCGGTCGGCGTGGGACGCGGGGGCGCGCTCGAGCTGCCCGCGGACGCGGCGGTGGTCGGCTGGTGGATGGCCGGCGCCCTCCCCGGTGCGGCGGACGGGTCGCTCGTCCTCGCCGGGCACGTCGACGCCGCCACCGGTCCCGGCGCGATGTCCGCGGCGCTGCGGGCCCCGCTGGGGTCGCTCGTGGACGTCGGCGACGGTGCGGGCGGGACCGTGACCTACCGGCTGACCGACCGCGTCGTCGTCGACAAGGACGACGGCCTGCCGCCCGAGCTCTTCGCGGCCGCCGGTCCGCACCGCCTCGTGCTCATCACGTGCGGCGGGACCTTCGACCGCCGGACGGGTCACTACAGCGACAACGTCGTGCTCCTGGGCGACCCCGTCGCCTGAGCCGCGACGCGGCGAGGCCGGTGGGCCACGACGGCGCCACCGGCCTCACCGAACTCGTCTCTCCTTCGAGCGGGTCCCGCCCCTGGACGTCAGGCCGCGAGCCGTGGATCGGCCCCCGGGGCGTCGGGCGTCACGGGCGTCAGGCCGTACCCGAGCCGGACGATCGCCTCCGGGCGACCGGTGGCCCGCGCCAGGTCGAGGACCAGCCGGTCGATGGCTGCGTCTGCTTCTTCGAGCGTCATGGATGCCTCACCTCCCGCGCCCATCGTGGTGCACGTCACACCGTGCGCAAGTCGATCACGGCGCCGGGGTGTCGGCCGGGCCGCGCGACGCGCCGTCGTCGGCGGGGCGGGCGCCGTCCTCCGCCGGCTCGTGCGTTCCACCCAGCGCACGGTTGACGAGGTGCAGGACGACCCCGATCGCCAGCAGGACGCCCGCCCGGACGTAGACGTCCGCCTCGCGCCCGGTGAGCGGGCTCGCGAGCACGAGGCTGACGACGAGCCCGAGGACCGGTGCCCACGTCGGCGCGCGGAAGTGGTCGGGGCGCTGGTCGTCGCTCCGGTCGCGGCGCAGCACGAGCACGCTGACGTTCACGACGGCGAACACGAGCAGCAGGAGCAGCACGGTCGTGTCGGCGAGCCCCGCGAGGTCGCCGGTGCTCACGAGGGTGAGCGCCACGGCGAGCGTGAACGCGATCGCCACCCACGGCGTCTGCCGGCTGCGGTGCACGCGCCCCAGCACGCGCGGCACGATGCCCTCGCGCGCCATGCCGTACACGAGGCGCGACGCCATGATCATGTTGATGAGGGCGGTGTTCGCCACCGCGAGCAGCGCGATGAGCGCGAAGAGCCACGGCGGGAACGCCAGCCCGGCCGCCTTGACGACCTCGAGCAGCGGGCCGGTCGACTCCACCAGGGTCTCGGTCTCCACGACCATCGACGAGGTGAAGGCCACCGCGAGGTAGATGACGCCCGTGATCGCGAGCCCCGTGAACAGCGCGCGGGGGAAGTCGCGCCGCGGGTCCTGGCACTCCTCGGCGAGGTTCACGGAGTCCTCGAACCCGAGCAGCGCGTAGAACGCGAGCGCCGTCCCGCCGAGGACGGCGAGCAGCGCGCTGCCGCTCTGCGGCTCCAGCTGCATGGCCCGCGCCGGGTCGCCCTCGCCCGTCGCGAGGGACCAGATCCCGATCGCGACGATGACGAGGAGACCCGTGACCTCGATGAGCGTGAGCGTCACGTTCACCCGCACGGACTCCGAGATGCCGACGAGGTTGATGGCGGTCACGAGCAGCAGGAACGCCCAGGCGGCGACGACCGTCGGGATGCTGACGAACTCGGCGAGGTAGTCCCCGCCGAACGCCCGGGCCGCGGCGGAGGCCGACGTGATGCCGGACATCATCACGGCGAACCCGACCAGGAACGTGACGAACGGCCGGCGGAAGGCGCGGTGCGCGTAGAGCGCCGCCCCGGCGGCCTGCGGGTACTTGCCGACGAGCTCGACGTACGACGCCGCCGTGAGCGTCGCCAGGCTGAAGGCGACGAGGAACGGGACCCACACGGCCCCGCCGACCTGGCCCGCGACCGTGCCGGTGAGCGCGTAGATGCCGGCGCCCAGGATGTCGCCGACGACGAAGAGCAGCAGGACCTTGCGCCCGATCGTCCGGGCGAGCGGGGCCTCCTCCTGCGTGGCGGCGCTGACGACCATGCGAGACCTCCCCCTCAGGGGCCCCGGTGGGACCGATGATCGAAGTGTCGTCCCGTCGGGTGTCCCGCGCGCGCCGTCGCGGCCCGCCCTTGGGGCGGTCCCGTCGCGGCCTCGGCTCAGCCGGACCTGCGCCACCAGCGGGACCCGGGCCGGCGGGTCGCGCGACGCGACGCGTCGTGCTCGGCGCGCTCCCGGGC
>NZ_JACVQL010000344.1 GCF_019733465.1 Actinotalea ferrariae
CACCAGCACGGTGCCCTGCGGCTCGGCGCGCGCCGTCTCGTCCCGCGCGGTGCCGCCCTGAGCCGTGCCGCCCTGAGGCGCCTGCCCGGCCTGCGCCTGCGCCGCCTGCTCGGCGGCGAGCGCGCGCAGCCGCTCCTCCTCGCGCCGTCGCCGACGCTCGCCCATCTCCATGGGCGTCTGCTCAGACATCCTGACCTCGATACAGACCGTGCTTCGCGATGTACTGCACGACGCCGTCGGGCACGAGGTACCAGACAGGCTCCCCCGCCTGCGCGCGCATCCTGCAGTCCGTCGACGAGATCGCCAGGGCGGGGACCTCGAGCTGGGTCACCGCGCCCTCGGGGATCCGGTCGAGCGTCATGGCGTGCCCGGGCCGTGTCACGGCGACGAAGTGGGCCATCGCCCACAGCTCGTCGACGTCCTTCCACGTGAAGATCTGCTCGATCGCGTCGGCACCGGTGATGAAGAACAGGTCGGCGTCGGGGCGCTCGGCACGCAGGTCACGCAGGGTGTCGACCGTGTACGTCAGGCCCGGGCGGTCGACGTCGACGCGGCTCACCGTGAACCTGGGGTTGGACGCCGTGGCGATGACCGTCATGAGGTAGCGGTGCTCGGCCGCCGTGACGTCGCGCTCCTGCTTGAAGGAGGGGCGGCCGGTCGGGACGAACACGACCTCGTCGAGACGCAGGTCGGCAGCGGCCTCGCTCGCGGCGACCAGGTGGCCGTGGTGGATGGGGTCGAACGTCCCGCCCATCACCCCGATCCTGGGCCGTTGGTCAGTCATCCCCTGCAGGTCCTCCGAGTTCGTGGCCGGCGGCGTCCCGTGGAGCCGGATGGGCTCAGTGACGGGTGCCCACGCTGCGGAAGGCGTACGTGACGAGGAGCAGGACGGCGAGGACGCCGAACGCGGTCAGCCCCATCACCTCGGGCGGCAGCCCCTGGGCGGCCTCGTGAGTCTCCTCGGCGGCGAGCAGGGCAGCGTGCACGTCGACCTCCTGGGTCTCGGTTCGTCTCACTCGTCAGGTCGGCCCGACCGGCTCCAGGCAATGCCGCGGCCGGGCCGGTCCGGGCGGGCCTCCAGTGTCGCACGTCCCTCCGTCGGCACGAGCCCCGCGAGGGCTCGCAGACGGGTGATCCTCAGGCTCGGACGTGCCCGTCGCCCTCCACGACCCACCGGGTCGTGGTGAGCTCGGCGAGGCCCATCGGACCCCGCGCGTGCATCTTCTGCGTCGAGATCCCGATCTCCGCCCCGAGGCCGAGCTGGCCACCGTCCGTGAAGCGGGTCGAGGCGTTCACCATGACGGCCGCGGAGTCCACCTCGGCGACGAAGCGGCGCGACGCCGCCAGGTCGTTCGTGACGATCGCCTCGGTGTGGCCGGAGGACCAGGTGCGGATGTGCTCGAGCGCCTCGTCCAACGAGCCGACCACGCGCACGGCGAGGTCGAGCGAGAGGTACTCCGTCGCCCAGTCCTCCTCGGTGGCGGGCACGACGTCGACCCCCTCGGGCGCGAGGGCGGCCGTGCGCTCGTCGCCGTGCACGACGACGCCGGCGCCGGCCAGCGCCGTGAGCGCTGCGGGCAGGAAGCCGGCGGCGGCGTCGGCGTGGACGAGCAGCGTCTCGGCCGCGTTGCAGACCCCGACCCGCTGGGTCTTGGAGTTCATGAGGATCGGCAGCGCCATGGCCGGGTCCGCGGCCGCGTCGACGTACACGTGGCAGTTGCCGACGCCCGTCTCCACGACGGGGACGGTCGCCTCGCGCACCACCGTCTGGATGAGGTCCGCGCCGCCGCGCGGCACGAGCAGGTCGACGAGCCCACGCGCGTGCATGAGGGCGACCGCGCCGGCGCGACCGTGCTCGTCGATCGACTGCACCGCGTCCGCGGGCAGCCCCACGGACGTCAGCGCCTGGCCCAGCACCTGGACGATGACCGTGTTCGAGCTCGACGCCGCGGAGCCGCCGCGCAGGACGGCCGCGTTGCCGCTCTTGAGCGCGAGGCCCGCCGCGTCGACCGTGACGTTCGGCCTCGCCTCGTAGATCATGCCGACGACGCCCATGGGCACGCGGACCTGACGCAGGCGCAGCCCGTTCGGCAGTGTGGAGCCGCGCACGACCTCGCCGACCGGGTCCGGGAGCGCCGCGAGCTCACGCAGGGCGTCCGCGATCGCCGCGATCCGGTCGGGCGTCAGCGCGAGCCGGTCGAGGAGCCCCTCGGACAGGCCGGCCGCCTGGCCGCGCTCGAGGTCGACCGCGTTGGCGCTGACGATCTCCGGGGCCGCGACGACGAGCGCGTCCGCCATCGCGCGCAGGGCCGCGTCCTTGGTCGCACGCGTCGCCGTCGCGAGCGCGCGCGACGCGACCTGCGCGCGCCGCGCCGTGGCGCGCACCGCCTCGGTCACGTCCGGCGACTCGGCCGGTCCCGGTGACGGGGTGCTCGTGGGGGACGCGGTGACGGAGGACATGCCCGCAGGATAGGCCGGGTCGCCGACAGGCGTCCCGGCCGCCCGCGAGGCGTCGCGCAGGGCCGCGGCGTAGCGTCGTCAGGACCGGACGACGTCGTGAGGTGCGGGGATGGAGTGGTTCGACGCCGAGGGCTGGACGGTCGCACGCGCCGTCGTGCAACGGGGTGTCGCCGCCGTCTACGCGATCGCGTTCATCGCCGTCCTCCGGCAGTTCACTCCCCTGCTCGGCGAGCACGGCCTGCTGCCCGTGCCGAGGTTCGTCGAGCGCGTCCCGTGGCGGTCCGCGCCGAGCCTGTTCCACCGGTGGTACTCGGACCGCCTCGTCGTGGTCGTGGCCTGGGTCGGCCTCCTGCTCGCGGTGAGCGTCGTCGTCGGGCTGCCCCAGACGGGGCCGCCGTGGGCCCCGATGCTCGTCTTCCTCGCGATGTTCGGGCTCTACCTGTCGGTGGTCAACGTCGGGCAGATCTTCTACGGATTCGGCTGGGAGTCCCTGCTGCTCGAGGCCGGGTTCCTCGCCGCGTTCCTCGGGTCCGACCGGGTCGCCCCACCGGTGACCGTCCTGGTCCTCGTCTGGTGGCTCGTCTTCCGGCTCGAGTTCGGCGCCGGCCTCATCAAGTGGCGGGGCGACACCGTGTGGCGGGACCTCACGGCGCTGTACTACCACCACGAGACGCAACCCATGCCGAACCCCGCGAGCCGCTGGTTCCACCTGCTGCCGAAGCCTCTGCACAAGGTCGAGGTCGCGGCCAACCACGTGACGCAGCTCGTCGTGCCGTTCCTGCTCTTCGTGCCCGGACCCGTCGCGAGCACGGCCGCCGCGATCATGGTCGTCACGCAGGCGTGGCTCGTGATCTCCGGCAACTTCGCCTGGCTCAACTGGCTCACGATGGTGCTCGCGTTCGCCGCGATCGACGACCGGTCCCTCGCGGCCGCCCTCCGGCTGGCGGGTGCGGACGCGGACCCCGCGCGGTGGTCGGCGCAGCAGGAGCCCGCCCCGCTGTGGTTCGTCGTCGTCGTCCTCGCCGTGAGCGCGTGGCTCGTCTGGCTGAGCCGGCACCCCGCGCGGAACCTGCTCTCCCGACGCCAGCTCATGAACGCGTCCTTCAACGCCTGGCACCTGGTCAACGCCTACGGCGCCTTCGGCAGCATCACGCGCCGCCGGGTCGAGGTCGTGGTCGAGGGCACGCTCGACGACGACCCGGGCACCGGGCACTGGTCGGAGTACGAGTTCAAGGGCAAGCCGGGCGACGTCCGCCGCGTGCCCCGTCAGTACGCGCCGTACCACCTGCGCCTCGACTGGGGCATGTGGTTCCTGGGGCTCGGCTCGTCGGCGCAGATGCGGTGGTTCGTGCCGTTCCTCGCGCGCCTGCTCGAGGCCGACGCACCGACGCTCCGCCTGCTGCGCCACGACCCGTTCGACGGCGAGCGGCCGCGGTGGGTCCGCGCACGCCTGTACCACTACCGCTTCGCGACGCGGCGCGAGCGACGCGAGACCGGGCAGTGGTGGGTCCGGACCGACGAGGGCCTCATGGTCGACGCCCAGGACCTCACGAGCCTGCGCCGCTACCTCTGACGGCCGGCGTACCGGGCGCTCGGCCGATCGACGTGCTCAGCGCTGCTTGACGAGCACGATGTCGTCGCGGTGCACGATCTCGCGGTCGTAGCCCGCGCCGAGGCGCTCACGCAGCTCGTGCGTCGTGCGGCCCAGCAGCTCCGGGAGCTCGGCCGCGCCGAACGCCACCAGCCCGCGCGCGACCGCGGTCCCCTGCGGCGTCACCAGCTCGACCGGGTCGCCCGCCTCGAAGTCGCCCTCGACCGCGGTGATGCCTGCGGGCAGGAGGGATGTCCGGCGCTCGACGACGGCGCGCACGGCCCCGTCGTCCAGCACGAGCCGGCCCTGGGTGCTCGCCGCGTGCTCGAGCCACAGCATGCGCGTCGAGCGACGCCGGCCGGTCACGGCGAACCACGTCCCGACGGGCTCTCCGGCGAGCGCCCGGGCGGCCTGCGCGGCGGACGTCAGCACGACCGGGACGCCCGAGCCCGTGGCGATGCGCACGGACGCGAGCTTGGTGACCATGCCGCCGGTCCCGACGGCGCTGCCGCGCACGCTGACGTCGACGCCCTCCAGGTCCGCGGCGCCGCGCACCTCGGTGATGCGGCGGGCGCCGGGACGCGACGGCGGTCCGTCGTAGAGCGCGTCGACGTCCGTGAGCAGCACCATCGCGTCGGCGTGGACGAGGTGGGAGACGAGCGCGGCGAGCCGGTCGTTGTCGCCGAACCGGATCTCGTCGGTCGCGACCGTGTCGTTCTCGTTGACGATGGGCACGACGCCGAGCCCGAGGAGCCGCTCGAGCGCGCGCTGCGCGTTGCGATAGTGGCCGCGACGGACCGTGTCCTCCGCCGTCAGAAGCACCTGACCGACCCGCAGGCCGTGCGCGGCGAACGCCTCGGTGTAGCGCGCGACCAGGAGACCCTGACCCACGGACGCCGTGGCCTGCGCCGTCGCGAGGTCGCGCGGACGGCTGGCCAACCCGAGCGGCGCGAGCCCGGCCGCGATGGCACCCGACGTCACGAGCACCACCTGACCGCCCGCGGCACGCCGCTCGGCCAGCACGCCGACGAGGGCGCGGAGCGCGTCGACGTCGAGGTGGCCGTCGGCGCCCGTGAGCGACGACGAGCCCACCTTGACGACGACGCGGGCGGCCGTCGCGATGTCCTGGCGTGCGGTCACCGCGGGCTCACGCGTCCTGGGCCGGGTCCGACCAGTGCCCCGCCTCGCGCTCGGTCCACAGCTCCGAGCGCGCCTCCGACTTCGCGTCCATGCGCTCCTTGTACTGCTCGCGCTTGGCCGAGCGGGTCGGCCGGGACTGGTCCTCGAGCCGGAGGTCCGTGCCGCGAGGCCCGCCCAGCAGCTCGGAGCCGGTGAGCAGCGTGGGCTCCCAGTCGAAGACGACCGCGTCGTGCTCCGGCCCGATGACCACCTCGGCGCCCGGCGTCGCACCCTCCGCGAAGAGCCGCTCCTCGACGCCCAGGCGCGCGAGCCGGTCCGCGAGGTAGCCGACGGCCTCGTCGTTGGTGAAGTCGGTCTGGCGGACCCAGCGCTGCGGCTTGGAGCCGAGCACCTGGAACCACACGCGACCGCCGCTCTCCTTGCGGCTCACGGTGAAGCCAGCGTCGTCGACCGCCTTCGGCCGCAGCACGATGCGCGCCGGCTCGACGGTCGCGGCCGCGGCGCGCGCCTGCGTGACCAGCTCGGCGAGCGCGAACGTCAACGGCCGCAGGCCCTCGTGGCTCGCCGTCGAGATCTCCAGGACGCGCAGGCCGCGCTCCTCGAGCTCGGGCCGGACCAGCTCGGCGAGGTCGCGCGCCTCCGGCACGTCGATCTTGTTGAGCGCGACGATGCGGGGACGCTCGGTGAGCGGCACCTCGCCGCCGCGGATCTCGAGGTCCCCCGCGTAGGCGGCGAGCTCGGCCTCGATGACGTCGAGGTCGCTGATCGGGTCGCGGTCGGGCTCGAGCGTCGCGCAGTCGAGCACGTGCACCAGGACCGCGCAGCGCTCGATGTGGCGCAGGAACTCGAGGCCCAGGCCCTTGCCCTGGCTCGCGCCCGGGATGAGGCCGGGGACGTCGGCGACGGTGAAGCGTGCCGAGCCCGCCTGGACGACGCCCAGGTTGGGGACGAGCGTCGTGAACGGGTAGTCGGCGATCTTCGGCCGCGCGGCCGAGATCGCGGCCACGAGGCTCGACTTGCCCGCGCTCGGGTACCCCACCAGTGCGACGTCGGCGATGGTCTTGAGCTCGAGGACGACGTCGCGGCTCTCCCCCGGCTCGCCGAGCAGGGCGAAGCCGGGCGCCTTGCGCCGCGGCGACGAGAGCGCCGCGTTGCCGAGGCCGCCGCGGCCGCCGGCCGCGACGACGAAGCGCGCACCCGCGCCCACGAGGTCGGCGAGCACCTCCCCGTCGACGCTCTTGACGACGGTCCCGTCCGGGACCTTGAGCACGAGGTCCTGACCCGTGCCGCCCTGGCGGTCGTCGCCCATGCCCTGCGTCCCCGAGGGCGCGTGGCGGTGCGGCGAGTGGTGGTAGTCGAGGAGGGTCGTCACCTGGTGGTCGACCTCGAGGACGACGTCGCCCCCGTCACCACCGTTCCCCCCGTCGGGCCCGGCCAGGGGCTTGAACTTCTCGCGGCGGATCGAGGCGCACCCGTGGCCGCCGTCACCTCCCGTCGCGTGCAGGACGACGCGGTCGACGAACGAGGCCACGGCGTTCTCCTCTCAGTGCGTTCGGGACGTGGGACGCGCGAAGGGGCGCACCGTTCTCCGGTGCGCCCCTTCGCGTGAAGAGCTCTGCGTCAGGCGTCGGCCGTGACGATGTCGATGACCTTGCGGCCACGGCGCACGCCGAACTGGACCGCACCGGCCGTCAGCGCGAACAGCGTGTCGTCGCCGCCCCGCCCGACGTTGTTGCCGGGGTGGAAGTGGGTGCCGCGCTGGCGCACGATGATCTCGCCCGCGTTGACCAGCTGACCGCCGAAGCGCTTGACGCCGAGGCGCTGCGCGTTGGAGTCGCGGCCGTTCCGCGAGGAGCTGGCGCCCTTCTTGTGTGCCATGACTGACCTGCTTTCGTGCTGAGCGTGTGAGGAGGACGGGGTGAGCGGCCGCTGGCTCGTCGAGGCGGGCGGCCGCCCGGACTCACTGGATTCCGGTGACCTTCAGGCGGGTCAGCTTCTGGCGGTGACCCATGCGCTTGCGGTAGCCCGTCTTGTTCTTGTACTTGAGGATGTCGATCTTCGGGCCCTTCTCGTCCCGCACGATCTCCGCGGTGACCGTGACGCCGGCCAGTGCGGCGGCGTCCGAGGTCACCTTCTCCCCGTCCACGAGCAGGAGAGCAGGCAGCTGCACGGTGGAACCGGCGTCACCCTTCAGACGGTCGACGACGACGACGTCCCCGACCGCAACCTTCTCCTGGCGGCCACCAGCCTTGACGATCGCGTACACCACGTTGCCGCTCATCTCTACTCGTTCTCGGTCGCACGACTCTCGCGTGCACGTTCTCGGTGAGGCGCCGCGCGCAGCCGAGGCGTCCGACGACGCCGGTCTGGGGGCACGCACAACCCGGCGCATCCCAGACGCGCCGACGTCCTAGACTACGGAACGCGTCTGCGAGGGTCAAACCAGCGTGCGTCACACTCCGCGCGCACCCGGCCCGCGGCCGGCCGCCGTCCGGAGGCGCGGCGCGCTCACGCCACGGGCGGGTCCGCGACCATCCCCCGCTCCGCGTGGTGCGCGCGGAAGACCGCGGTGCGCAGCTCGATCGCCCACGCTTCGAGCGTCGGCATGCCGGCCGCTCGCGCGACCTCGATCTCGGCCTCGACGTCGTAGGGCACCCGCACGACCTGGATGCCGAACGGGTCCTCGCCCGTGCCGCCGAGGACGCCCTCGAGGATCGCGTACGACGGGACGGGCTCGTCGAGCGGGTTCCCCGCGCTGCCGACGTTGAGCAGCGTGCGCCCCTCCACGGTCTCGAGGTACGCGTCGTGCACGTCGCCGTAGACCACGACGGACGGTGCGGGCCCGGGCCCGGTCAGCTCGGTCGACGCGAACATCGCGTCGAACTCGGCGTTCGAGTGCTCCCTGCGCACCCGGGTGTGCACGCTCTTCGCCGAGGCGTGCACGAAGCGGATCCGCCGGCCGCTGAGCTCGATGTGGTGCACGAGCGGCAAGGACAGCAGCCATGCCCGGTCCTCGGGCGTGAGCTCCTCGTACCACCACACCGACGCGGCGTTCTTCTCCGGGTCCGGGCGGGGCAGGAAGTCGTCCCAGTTGCCGCGCACGGTGACGGCGCACCGCTCGCGCGTCCGGGCCACGGCCGCCGAGCCGCGAGGCCCCTTGCCGGCGACGTCACCGAGGTTGACGACCGTGCGGATGCCGCGGCGGTCGATGTCGGCCAGGACGGCGTCGTACGCCGTCATGTTGCCGTGCACGTCCGAGACCACCGCGACCCGATCCATGGGCCGTCACGCTACCCGCGCCACGCGCCACGGCCGCGCGCCTCACAGGGCGTGCGGATGCGTGCCGGACGGCGGCAGGTGCCGGGCGGGGTCGCCGCCCGGCACCGGCGGCTCAGCCCTTGCTGTCGTCCTCGGTGACCGGCGGCACGGGGGCCTCGACGGCCGCGATGCTCGAAAGCGCGTCGCCCAGCTCTGCGTCGGCCGCCTCGTCCGACGTCGGCTGGTCCGACGTCGGCTGGTCCGACGTCTGTGCGTCCGGCGTCGTCTCGTCCGGCGTCGTCGGGTCGGTCACCGGCTCGTCCGGCGTCGCCTCGTCCGGCATCGTCTCGTCCACGGTCGTCTCCTCACCTGACGTCACGACCGTGTCGTGGTCGTGGTCGTGGTCGTGCGCGTGCGCCGCCGCGGCCGCGATGGTCGCGAGCGTCGCCTTGACCGCCTCGCGCGCCTCGGGGAGCACCGGGACGGCCACCGCGGGCGTGGGTGCCGCGCTCTTCTTGCGACGCGAGCGCTTCGACTCGGTCGGCTCCGCGGCGCGACCCTCCTCGGGCGCGGGACGGACCTCGACGGGCTCGTTGTGCACGATGAACCCACGCCCGTTGCAGTGCTGGCACGTCTCGCTGAAGGCCTCGACCAGGCCCTGGCCCACGCGCTTGCGCGTCATCTGGACCAGGCCCAGCGACGTGACCTCGGCGACCTGGTGCTTCGTCCGGTCGCGGCCCAGGCACTCGACCAGGCGGCGCAGGACGAGGTCGCGGTTGGACTCGAGCACCATGTCGATGAAGTCGATCACGATGATGCCGCCGATGTCCCGCAGCCGGAGCTGCCGCACGATCTCCTCGGCCGCCTCGATGTTGTTGCGCGTCACCGTCTCCTCGAGCGTGCCGCCCGAGCCGGTGAACTTGCCCGTGTTGACGTCGACGACCGTCATGGCCTCGGTGCGGTCGATCACGAGCGAGCCGCCCGAGGGCAGGTAGACCTTGCGGTCCATGCCCTTGGCGAGCTGCTCGTCGATCCGGTGCGCCCCGAAGACGTCGCCCTCGCCGGACCAGCGGCTGACCTTCGACACGAGGTCGGGCGCCATGGCGTCGACGTAGTCGGAGATCATCGACCAGACGCCCTCGCCCTGGACGACGAGCGACGAGAAGTCGTCGTTGAAGATGTCGCGGACCACGCGGATCGCGAGGTCCGGCTCGCCCTGGAGCAGCGCGGGCGCCGACGCCGTCTTCGCCTTCTTCTCGATCGCGGCCCACTGGTCCTGCAGGCGCTGGACGTCCGCGCGCAGCTCCTCCTCCGAGGCGCCCTCCGCGGCCGTCCGGACGATGACGCCCGCGGCGTCCGGCACGATCTCCTTGAGCAGCTTCTTCAGGCGGGCCCGCTCGTTCTCGGGCAGCTTGCGGGAGATGCCCGTCATGCCGCCCGCGGGCACGTAGACCAGGTAGCGGCCCGCGAGCGTGATCTGCGACGTCAGGCGGGCGCCCTTGTGGCCGATCGGGTCCTTCGTGACCTGGACCAGGACGGAGTCGCCCGACTTGAGCGCCTGCTCGATGCGGCGCGGCTGCCCCTCGAGGCCCGCGGCGTCCCAGTTGACCTCGCCGGCGTAGAGGACCGCGTTGCGGCCCTTGCCGACGTCCACGAACGCGGCCTCCATGCTCGGCAGCACGTTCTGGACCCGGCCGAGGTAGACGTTCCCGGCCATCGACGTCTGGTTCTGCCCGTGGCTCGTCCGTGACACGAAGTGCTCGACGAGCACGCCGTCCTCGAGCACGGCGATCTGCACGCGCCCGTCGGACTCGCGCACGACCATCGCGCGGTCCACCGCCTCGCGGCGGGCCAGGAACTCCGACTCCGTCACGATCGTGCGGCGGCGGCCGGCGTCGCGCCCCTCGCGGCGGCGCTGGCGCTTGGCCTCGAGCCGCGTCGAGCCCTTGAGCGCCGTGACCTCGTCGGAGACGGCGCGCGAGGCGCGGGCACGCGTCCGCGCGGGCGCCTGGACCGCGTCCTCGCCCTCGCCGCGCGCACGGCGACGGCGCCGCCGGCGACGGCTCGACGTGCCACCCTGCTCGTCGCCCTCGGCGGCGTCGCCCTCGCCGTTCTCGTCCTCGTCGTCCTCGACGTCGTCCTCGGCGGCAGGCTCGGCCGCGGCGTCCGCGCCACGACCGCGGCCCGAGCGGCGGCGCCGACGCCCCCCGGCCTCGCGCGGCTCGTCCGCCTCCGTGTCG
>NZ_JACVQL010000345.1 GCF_019733465.1 Actinotalea ferrariae
GTGCACTCGCGGCCGGCCGGCGGACGGCCGGGCCCGGTGCGCCGGGCGCCCCGGGCGCGCCGAGGGTGCCCGCCCCGTTCGCCGGTGCCGAGGACATCGCCGCCACCTTCGCCGAGGCCCAGGGGACGGCGTCCGCGGAGACCCTCGCCGAGGACGCGCTCGCGACGGGGCTGGTCGCGCAGCCCGTCCCCGAGGTGTTCTACGTCGACGAGGTGAGCGGGGACTTCCTGCCCTGGTACCTCGACGCCGCGACGGGCAACCTCACGCCGTCCCGCCTGCAGGCCGCGCGCCTCGGCACCGTGCTCGAGACGATCGCCGGCTGGGGCTACCCCGTCAACCAGCTCCCGCTGCGGACCCGCCTGACCGACCAGCCGTCAGCGTCCCGCAAGGGGAAGCTCGTCCGGCTGGACAGCTGGGACCCGGTCACGAAGGAGCTCGTCTCGCGCAAGACGACGCAGCTCGGCCGGATCGACGAGTGGGACGCGCTCGCCCACGTGCAGGAGCTCGTCCTGAAGTACCCGTCGGGCGCGATCGTCGCCGACACCCCGAGCACGCGGGCCGCGGGTCTGGCGGGCCAGCGCATCGAGGGTCAGCTCGTCCTCGAGGTGCCGCCGCAGGTGGACCCGATCCCCCAGCGGGTCCTCGACTACGCCAACGAGCGGGGCGTGCTCATCCGCGACTGGCTCGGCGTCGAGCTGAACGAGCCCTGAGCGGTCCGCGCTCCTGCCGTCGCCGCACCCAGGAGGGTGTCTTTGTCCCGGTTTGGGCGATACGTTGGTCACCTCACCGGGAGCCAGCAAGGGGGCTGCCATGACCCGCGTAGAGCAGACGACGCCGCACCGCCTCCCACGCACCCCGATCGAACCGCCGCCCTCCGCGGTTCGCGGTGTCTGGGTCGACCAGACCCACGCCGTCATCCGGCGCGGGATGGTCTCCGCGCTGACCACGGACCACGTCGCGGTCGTCGGGGAGAGCGTCGGCCTGCACCCCACGCCCGACCTCGCGCGCACCCACGTGCTGGTCTTCGAGGCCGACGGATCCAGCTTCCCGCGCGTGCGTGCGCTCGTCGCGGGCCGCCCGGTCGGGCTCGTCGCGACGGTCCGTGAGCCGTCCGGGCCGCGGCTGCAGGAGCTCGCAGAGGCCGGCGTGGCCGCGATCCTGCTCCTCGACGACCTGACCCCCGAGACGCTGGTCCGGACGGCGCGCTCGGTCTCGAGCGGCCGCGTCACCCTGACCCACAGCCTCCTCATGCGCCTCATGGACCACGCGGCGCGGGTCGGCTCCGCACCGGCGGGATCGCTCAGCGCGCGTGAGCGCCAGGTGCTTCAGATGCTGGCCGACGGCGAGGACACGCGAGCCATCGCGTGCGGGCTCAACTACTCGGAGCGGACCGTGAAGAACGTGGTCCACGACGTGCTCACCAAGATGAACTGCCGGACCCGGGCCCAGGCCGTGGGCGTCGCGGCGCGCGCGGGGATCATCTGACCCCTCCTGACCCCTCCTGACCCGTCCCGGTCGCGTGCACCTTCGGGCAGCGCACCGCCGCACGCCTGGCGGCACGCGCACCGGCGGTGTCACCGTGGCGCCGTCGGAAGAGAGGCAGGCGGATGGCGGCCGACGGTCCCCCTCCCCCGTGGCTGGTCGTCGCGGACCTGGTCCTGCAGCGGGAGGCGGCGGCCTGCCGGATCGCGTCCGGCGTCCCGCCGCGCGACTTCGCGGGCCTCTTCGTCGCCGACGAGCAGGTCGACGCCCTGCTGCGGACCCTGCCGGGACTCGACGGGCCGAGCGCGGACGACGTCGGACCGGTCCTGGCCGTGTTCGACGAGCCGCTCCGCACGGCTCGCGCCGAGCTCGCCACCTGGGTGGCCCGCAGCCCCGCGGTGCTCGCCCGGTGCTGCCGCACGCTGGCCCTCGACCCGGTCGCGTGCGAGGTGCTCGCGCTGCTGGCCGCCGTCGAGCTCTCGCCGCAGCGTCAGCGGCTCGCGGCCTACGTCCAGGACAGCGTCCAGCTGCCCCGCCTGACGCTCGCCGCGCTGCGTCGGCTGCTGCCCCCCGCGGGCGACCGCGCGGTCGCGCCCGGGGCGGCGCTCGTGGCGAGCCGCGTCG
>NZ_JACVQL010000346.1 GCF_019733465.1 Actinotalea ferrariae
GAGCTGGGGCCGGCGCGGGCGCCGGGGCCGGAGCGGGAGCCGGGGCCGGGGCCGGTGCGGGCGCCGGGGCTGGGGCGCCCGAGGCCGGCACGACGGTCAGCGAGTCCCAGCGAGCCGTGACGGGCGCGTTGGTCGCGGCGCCCGAGAGGTAGGTGTAGATGCCGACGGTCCCGGCCTTCTGGAGCGCGCCCGTGCCGTCCGTGGCGCTGACCTGCCAGTCGGCGGGCTCGGTCGTGCCCGCCCTCCACGCCTTCGCCTTGACGGTCGTCGGTGAGGTCCCGGTGACCTGCAGACGCACGTTCACCGAGGTGCCCCGCGCGTAGGTCAGGGACAGCGTCTCGGTGTCGAGGTCCTTACCGCCGCGGGAGGCGACGAGCTCGACCGTGCCGTCCGGCTTGATCTTCAGCCGTGCGCGGTAGTCACCCGACTTCCCCACCTGGCGGCCGATGACCGAGAGGTAGGCGGTGCCCCCCGCGGGCGCCTTGTCCAACGACGTTCGCACGCGCAGGTCCGTGCTGGTCGACGAGTACCCCTTGAGGCCCGCAGCGGCGGAGGTGCCGGGCCGCAGCACCTGGTGACCCGCACCGGACCGGACGGCGAGCGAGCCGCTGCCCGACCAGCTGCCGCCGGCGTTGGCCTTGCCCCAGCCGGAGGAGGTGGTGCGGGAGAACTGGTCCTCCACGGCCGTCGGCGCGGCAACGGCCGGCGCGGGGGCGACGAGGCTCGAGAGGGCGACGGCGGTGGTCAGGGTCGTGGCCAGCAGGCCGCGACGACGTGCGCTGTGGGACGGGGTAGGTGCGGGAGCGCTTCGGCCGGTGAAGAGGGTTCTCATCGGACTCCTGGGAGGGGGCGGCACCACCGCAGCGACCGACCGCACAGGGAGTGCGGTCGGTCGCTGCTGGGACTGCACGGTCGGGCGGCGGGAACGCCGCGAGATGGGTCGTGAGGGCTCGTTCCAGGTGGCGCCCGGCCGGTGGCGGGGCGCGGCGGTTCTCGACGAAGAGCACGCCGCGGGGCACGGGAGCACGTCGAGACCGTAGCCGACGCTTCCCGCAGGTTCCGAGCCGCCTTCCGCC
The DNA here is from genome assembly GCF_019733465.1 of Actinotalea ferrariae. Taxonomy (GTDB): domain Bacteria; phylum Actinomycetota; class Actinomycetes; order Actinomycetales; family Cellulomonadaceae; genus Actinotalea; species Actinotalea ferrariae_A. The sequence continues at coordinate 1,077 of NZ_JACVQL010000346.1, forward strand.
AGTCGAAACGACCGCGGGTCCGTCAGGGTGCCGTGGACGTGCCGCTGTCGCGGCGGACCTCGACCGGTGCGCCGTTGTCGGCGTAGACGTTCCCGCTGGTCACAGCGGTCGTGTCAGGAGTCATGAGGATCGTGAAGAAGTTGTTCTTCCCGGCCATCGGGGTGTTACCCATGTCACGCGCGAACTTGTTGTCGGTGATCGACCCGAAGTTCATCGCGCCCACCCGGTCGCGGCGCTCGATCTTGAACGGGATGTGCCCGCCGTCGAACCAGTTCTTGCTCACCGAGGCACTGGTGACCGCGTTGACGTTGGGCGTCACGATGAGGCCGAACCCGGCCTGCTGGACCTTGTAGTTCTGGGTCCCGGCCGTCTTCGAGCGCCACGCCGAGAGCGTGTTGCCGACGATCGTGATGTTCGACCCGCCCTGGATCTGGATGGCGTCGTTGTGGGTCTGGTTGTCCGAGTGCGTCGGCGACGGGGAGAAGTAGGCCAGGTCGTGCACGTAGCTCGACTCGATCCGCACGTTCGCCGCCGAGCCGTGGGTGTTGAAGATGCCGAACCCGTCGGTCACGTTCCAGGTGTTGACCCGGCGCGCGGTGTAGTCGTGGCCGAGCATGCCATCGACGTAGTACGACGGCGCGTCCGGCACCAGGGTGACGTCCTCGACCACCAGGTTGCGCACCTTGGAGTCGGTCGCGTTGATCAGGCCGATGCTGTACGTCGCCTTGCCCGAGCCGCGGACGCGCGAGTTGCGGATGGTCACGTCGGCCGCCTTGACGTTCACGAACCCGTAGATGTCCATGTTCTCCAGCACCGTGCCGGGCTGCGTGACGGTGATGTCGCCGCGGTGGACCCGCAGGTTCGAGCCGGGACGGACGCCGGTGTTCGACGCGTCCGGCTTCACGGCACCCGGAGCGGGGGCGGGAGCAGGCGCGGGCGCCGGAGCGGGGGCCGGGGCAGGCGCCGGGGCCGGGGCCGGGGCAGGCGCGGGGGCCGGAGCCGGGG
>NZ_JACVQL010000347.1 GCF_019733465.1 Actinotalea ferrariae
GGCCGTCGACGGCACGAGCCCGAGCTCGTCGAGCGCCGCCGCCGCGCGGGCGCACGCCGCGACGCCGTCGGCGGGCCGGCCGGCGGCGACGAGAGCCCGGACGAGGACGACCCAGGCGGTCTCCCGTGCCGGCTCCTCGGCCGACAGCCGCGTCGCCAGCCCGACGGCGTCCTCGGACCGGCCCGCCCGCAGGAGGTGCCCGGCGAGCTGTTCGAGCGCCTGACGACGTCGCTCCTCGAGGCGCTGCGCCTCGCCGCGCACGCCCGGCAGGTCCGACGCCCCGCCGAACGCCGGTCCGCGCCACAGGCCCAGTGCCTCCTCGAGGAGCGCGACGGCGTCCTCAGGCGCCGCGCCGGTGGAGCGGTCGAGGAGCGCGTCGAACCGACCCGCGTCGACGTCGTCGGTGCGCGCGTGCAGGCGGTAGCCGCCGTCGGCCGCGGTGACCGCCACGCCCAGGCCGCGCAGGCGGGAGACGATCGAGTGGAGGCTGTGCTGCACGTCCGCCGGGGGGTCGTCCGGCCACGCGGCCTCGACGAGGTCCTGCACACCGACCGTGCGGCCGGGCCGCGCGAGCAGGGCCGACAGGACGGCGCGCCGGCGGGTGCCGTCGACCACCGTGCTGCCCTCCGCGGAGCGCAGCACGAGGGGGCCGAGCACCCCGTACTCCATGGCCCGATGCTAGGGCGACGCGCGTCCCGGGTGGGCCGGCGTGCGTGGGTCCTCGGTGTCGCCCGACGGTGACCACGACGGGCGGTCGGCCGTCGGGCCGCGCCGCGGAGGCTGCGACAGCGGCGGTCAGGCCTGGTGGGTCACCGTGAGCGTCCCGCGGGCCAGGGTGTGGAAGAGCGCGGTGAAGGCGACCTTCGTCGGCGTCGTCGAGGCGTCGAGCCCGAGGGTCTCGACGTCGAGCGCGTGCACGGCGAAGACGTAGCGGTGGGGACGGTCGCCGGCCGGCGGGGCGGCACCCGTGTAGCCGATGCCGCCGTCGTCGTTGCGCGCCTGGAGGGCGCCGCCGGGCAGGGCGGTGGTGTCGGGTGCCCCGGCGCCGGCCGGCAGGGAGGTCGTGCCGGCCGGGAGGTCCCAGACCGTCCAGTGCCAGAAGCCCGCGGGGGTCGGGGCGTCCGGGTCGAAGCACGAGACCGCGATGCTGCGCGTGCCGTCCGGCACGTCGCCCCAGGCGAGGTGCGGCGAGGTGTCGCCGCCGTCGGCCGTGAACCGGGCCGGCATGGGGTCGCCGTCGGTGAGGTCGTCGCTCGTGACGGTGAGCGACGGCGCGGCGGGGAGCAGCTCGTAGGGGTCGGGGGCGGTCGGGCGGGACAGGTCCACGGGTCCTCCTGCGCGGGTCGGCGTGCGAGGGCCCGACCATCATCGGCACGAGCGGCGGGGGACGCGCGTCGAGGGTCGGCGGCACCCTGCAGCGGCGATCGGGAGTGCGGCGTTCGGGTGAGGTGCCGGGCGGTGCGTGAGGCGACGCGCCGGGGCGACGCGCGGGCCGATTGACACGGCACCGGCGGCGGCGTGTACTGGATCTGTCGAACAGGTGTTCGAACATCGGCACGACGGCGGCCTGCCCGGAGACCCTCCGGCAGGTCCGTCGGAGCACGTCGTGCGGTGCACGGTGACCAGGAGGGAGGACGCGATGACGGCAGTCGTCGACGAGTCCGCGACCCTCCAGGACGCCGACCGTACCGCCGCACGAGCGGCGCGCGCCCGTGCTGCCCTGGCTCGCGCCGAGGAGCGTACCGGCACGCAGGGATGGGTCCGTCCGGTCCGCGCCCACGCGGAACGGCGGCCGGGTCCTCGCACGGAACCGCGCACAGAGCCACGCAGCGAGGCGCGCACGGAGGCGCTGGTCCGGAGCAGGTCGGCGTCGACCACGCTCCCCGTCACGGCCCTCCCGCCCCTCGCCGACGCGGTCCCCGAGCCGCCCGCGGCGGTGCCCGAACCGCTCGCTGCGGTGCCCGACGGCGACCCGCACGCACCGGAGCGCATGCTGGCGGTCCGGCCCGACCTCGCGCCGCTGCTCCCGCTGGGCGGGCTGAGCCGGGGGAGCACCGTGGTCGTCGCCGGCTCGACCTCGCTCGTCCTCGGGCTCCTCGCGGAGGCGTCGGCCGCGGGCAGCTGGGTCGCGCTCGTCGGCCTCCCCGGGGTGGGCGTGCTGGCGGCGCACGAGCTCGGCATCGCGCTCGACCGCGTCGTCCTGGTCCCCGACCCGGGCGCCGACGGACCGACCGTGGTCGCCGCGCTGCTCGACGGTGTGGACGTCGTCGTCGTCGGCCCGCGGACGGCCCTCGCCGACGGCGACCGGCGCCGGCTCAGCGCGCGCGCTCGCGAGCGCTCGTCGGTGCTCGTGCCGACGACGCCATGGCCGGGGGCGCACGTGGTCCTGACCGCCGCCGCCGAGGAGTGGGAGGGGCTGGGCCGCGGGCACGGGCGGCTGCGCTCGCGGCGCCTCGTCGTCGACCGGCAGGGCCGCGGGAGCGCGGCCCGGCCGGTGCGGGCGGAGGTCACC
>NZ_JACVQL010000348.1 GCF_019733465.1 Actinotalea ferrariae
CCGCGCATCCGTGCGGTCGGCCGCGTGCGAGGCTGCGCTGCGGCTGGCGCTGCGCCGGGTGGGTGACGACGCGCGTCCGGGCGGGTGAACACGGCCCACGCACGACGTCGGCCCGCGTGCCCTGACCCCTGCGGGGGACGTCCGGTCGCCGGGCCGGTCGGGGGGCGACGGGGCCGGCCGGCACGACGACGGTGCAGGTCACCGACGCGGCGGGCCGTCGAGCGGGTGCCGACCCCCGGACCGGGAACAGCCCGTGGTGCCGCCGCGTTGTACCGGTCGTGACGATGAACCGGCAGCACCAGGGCGTACGCCGTGAACCTGTCCGCCCGGCGGGGTACGGTAGGACATCCTCAGCCGGGGTCAGGCCGGGGGCTCGTAGCACGGTCCCGGCGGTTCCGGGCCCGACAGGCACGGAAGGAGGTCGTCCGATGGTCGTCCTGCGACGCGAGATCGGAGACGTGCTCCGTGGTGCCCGCCAGCGCCAGGGCCGCACCCTGCGGGAGGTGAGCTCCGCCGCGCGGGTCTCTCTCGGCTACCTCAGCGAGGTCGAGCGCGGGCAGAAGGAGGCCTCCTCGGAGCTCCTCGGCTCGATCTGCGACGCCCTCGACGTCCCGCTGTCCCTCGTCCTGCGTGAGGTCAGCGACCGGGTCGCCGTCGCCGAAGGCCTGACGATCCCGGACACGGTGCCCGTGGACCTCACGTCCTGCCTGCGCGACCAGGGCGGGTCCTGGTCACAGCGCGGCGAGCTCGCACCGGTCGGCTGAGCCGACCGCTCCTCAGGGGTCGGACCGCACCCGCTCTCAGGCCCGCGGGCCGATGGCGTTCCCGCGAGGACGCCACAGTCCCGGCTCGGGGGCGCCCGCCGGTGCCGGCTGGCACGTCGGGCAGAAGAACGCCGGGCGCTCGGTCGGCGGCTTGCGCACCGTGCCGACGTCGATCGTGGTGCCGCAGCGCCGGCACGGCCTTCCCGAGCGGGCGTGCACCCAGGCGGTGAGTCCTCGACCGGCGTCCCCGGTGCTCGTCGGCGCGTCCGCGGCGACGCTGCGTTCCATCAGCGTGCGCGCGCTCATGATGACGGTCGCGGGGTCCGCGACCTCGTCGGCCGGTGTCCACGGCCAGATGCGCCGCGCGTAGAGCGACTCCGCCATCCAGACGGTGCCGAGACCGGCCACCACGGTCTGGTCGAGCAGGACCTCGCCGACCGGGGTCGAGCCGCGGAGCGCGTACCGGCGCAGGGTCTCGGGCAGGCCGTCGGTCGGGAAGTCGTCGGCCAGCACGTCGGGTCCCAGGTGGCCGATGAGCGTGTGCTCGTCCCGCGTCGCCACCACGTGCAGCATGCCGAGCTTGTGACCCACCGCGGTCCACCGCCCGGTCGCCAGCACCGCACGGACGTACGGGCTGCGAGCCGCCGCCTGCGGCGTACCGGTGCGCGCGAGCCGCCACGACCCGTCCATCCGCAGGTGGGTGTGCAGCGTCCGGTCGTCGTCGAGCCGGGTGAGCAGGTGCTTGCCGTACGAGTGCACCTCCAGGACGGTCCTGCCCACGAGGTCGAGGCCCGCCGCGTCGGGCCAGCGCAGCTCCGCGCGGACGAGCGGGTCCCCAGCCAGCGCGGCCGTCAGGCGCAGGGCCGCGCGCCGGACGACGTCTCCCTCGGGCATCAGCGCCGCGTGCCCGGGTCGAGGCGCAGGCCGCGCGGTGTCGTCCCGAAGCCGGCCTGCGCGAGCGCGGCGGCCAGCGGTGAGGACAGGGCGGCCCGGTCGAGGAGGTCGGCGCCGTCGGCGCGCTGCAGGGT
>NZ_JACVQL010000349.1 GCF_019733465.1 Actinotalea ferrariae
GTGCAGGACGACGCCGGGCTCGCCGGCGAGCTCGCAGCGCTCGCCGCCCTCGTTCACGGCAGGGCGGCCGACGCGGCCAACCCGGGCGGCCCCGTGACCGCGAGCGGGGTCGCGACCGCCGTGCCGCGCGTCGTGGCCGAGCTGCTGCGGTGAAGGAGCCCGTCGACGCCGCGCTGCTCGAGCGTGCGCGGGAGCTCGGGTCGGGTCCGCGGCGGCTGCTCGGCATCACCGGGCCGCCCGGTGCGGGCAAGTCGACGCTCGCTGCGGCGGTCGCCGCGGCGCTCGGTGAACGCGCCGTCCTCGTGCCGATGGACGGCTTCCACCTCGCCCAGGCCGAGCTCGTCCGGCTCGGCCGCGCGGACCGCAAGGGCGCACCCGACACGTTCGACGCCGCGGGGTTCGTCGCGCTGCTCGCGCGCCTGCGCCGTGCCGGTGGGTCGGGCGGTGACGAGACGGTCTACGCGCCGACCTTCGACCGCGCGCTCGAGGAGCCCGTGGCCGGCGCGATCCCCGTCGGGCCGCACGTGCCGCTCGTCGTCGTCGAGGGCAACTACCTCCTGCACGACGACGGCCCGTGGGCGCGCGTCGCGCCGCTCCTGGACGAGGCCTGGTACGTCGAGGTGGACGACGACGTGCGGCGCGAGCGGCTCGTCGCGCGGCACGTCGCGTTCGGCAAGGAACCCGCGGCCGCCCGGGCGTGGACCCTCGGCCCGGACGAGCGCAACGCCCGGCTGATCGCCGCGGGCCGCGGACGCGCGGATCGCGTCGCCCGGCTCTGACCCGTCGTCGGAGTGCCGCAGGATGGGTCACGTCCAGCCGCCACCGGAGGAGTGCCCGTGCCCGATCAGCCCCTGACCGCCGTCATCGACCTGGACCTGCCCGGCCCGACCATCAGCCGGCACGTCTACGGCCACTTCGCCGAGCACCTCGGGCGTTGCATCTACGGCGGCTTCTGGGTGGGCGAGGACTCGCCCGTGCCCCACGTGCGCGGCATCCGCACCGACGTCGTCGAGGCGCTCCGGGCGCTGCGCATCCCCAACCTCCGGTGGCCGGGCGGCTGCTTCGCCGACGACTACCACTGGCGCGACGGGATCGGTCCGCGGGACGAGCGCCCGCGCATGGTCAACTCGCACTGGGGCGACGTCGTCGAGGACAACTCCTTCGGGACGCACGAGTTCATGGACCTGTGCGAGCTGCTCGGCGCCGAGCCGTACGTCAACGGCAACGTGGGCTCGGGCACCGTCCGCGAGATGAGCGAGTGGGTCGAGTACCTGACCCGCGGCGACGACTCGCCGATGGCGGCGCTGCGCCGGGCGAACGGCCGCGACGAGCCGTGGCGGGTGCCGTTCTTCGGCATCGGCAACGAGCCGTGGGGCTGCGGCGGGAACATGGCGGCCGAGCACTACGCGCACCTCGCACGCCAGTACGGGACCTACGTGCGCGACCACGGCGGGAACACGGTGACCCGGATCGCCGCGGGCGCGAACAGCGACGACTACGCGTGGACCGAGGCCCTCATGCGTGCGGTCTCGTGGCTCGGCTGCGCGCGCGACCCGCGCGGGTTCTTCCAGGCGATCTCGCTGCACTACTACACGATCAACGGCTCGTGGGAGGAGAAGGGCGCCGCGACGCGGTTCGACACCGACGACTGGTACGTCACCATGCTGCGCGCGCGCCGCATGGAGGAGATCGTGCGCGGGCACGTCGCCGTCATGGACGCGTACGACGCCGGGAAGCGGATCGGCCTCGTCGTCGACGAGTGGGGCACGTGGTGGGACGTCGAGGAGGGCACGAACCCCGGCTTCCTGTACCAGCAGAACACCCTGCGCGACGCCCTCGTCGCGAGCGTCCACCTCGACACCTTCCACCGGTTCGCCGACCGGGTCGTCATGGCCAACATCGCCCAGACGGTCAACGTGCTGCAGGCGATGATCCTCACGGACCCGGAGTCGGGCGCCCTGGTCCTGACGCCGAGCTACCACGTGTTCGAGATGAACACGGGCCACCACGACGCGTCGGCGCTCGCGGTGCACCTGAAGGGCGAGGCCCCGACGCGCGAGGTCGAGGGGCGACCGCTCGAGCTGCTGTCCGTCTCGGCGTCGACAACCGGCGACACCGCGCTCGTGTCGCTGTCCAACCTCGACGCCGACGAGCCGCGGACGCTCGTCCTGGACCTGCGGGGCCGGGACGTGACGGGGCACTCGGGCAGGCTGCTCACGGCGGCCACCCTGCAGGCCCACAACACGCCCGAGGACCCGGCCGCCGTCGCCCCCGTGCCGTTCGGCGGCGTCCGGCCGCACCCACGCGGGCTCGAGGTCGAGCTCCCGGCGCACTCGTACGTCACGGTGTCGCTCGCGCTCGCCTGACCGCACGGCGGTGAGGTGGCGAGGCGGGCACGATGCCAGACTGACGCCGTGCCCGTGACCGCCTTCCCCGCCCGTGCCGTGATCGACCTCGCGGCGATCAGGTCCAACGTCGCCGCGCTGCGTGGGACCGCCGGGTCGGCCCAGGTCATGGCCGTCGTCAAGGCGGACGCGTACGGGCACGGCCTCGTGCCCTCCGCGCGCGCGGCGCTCGCGGGCGGTGCGACGTGGCTCGGCGTCGCGCAGCTCGAGGAGGCGCTCGCGCTGCGCGCCGCGGGCGTGGACGCGCCCGTGCTGTGCTGGCTCTACGCGCCCGGCGCGCCGCTCGGCCGGGCCGTCGAGGCGGGCGTCGACCTGTCCGTGTCCGCGGGCTGGGCGCTGGTCGAGGTGGTCGACGCCGCGCGTGCGACTGGCCGGACGGCGCGCATCCACGTCAAGGTCGACACCGGGCTCGGTCGGGGCGGCGCCATGCCGCGCGAGCTCGAGAGCCTGCTCGACGCGGCGCTCGCGGCGCAGGCCGAGGGGACGGTCGACGTCGTCGGGCTCTGGTCGCACCTCGCGTGGGCCGACGCGCCGGACCACCCGACCGTGCTCGCGCAGGCGGCGGTGTTCGACGAGGCCGTCGCGCTCGCGGAGCGGCGCGGGGCGCGGCTCGAGGTGCGCCACCTCGCCAACTCCGCCGCGACGCTCACGAACCCCGCCATGCACTACGACCTCGTGCGGCCCGGGATCGCGGTCTTCGGCCTGTCCCCGGTGCCGCAGCTCGGCGGACCCGAGGCGTACGGGCTGACGCCCGCGATGCGGGTCGAGGCGGAGCTCGTGCTCGCGAAGGTGGTCCCGGCGGGGCACGGGGTCTCGTACGCGCACGCCTACGTGACCGCCGCGGAGACGGTGCTCGGCGTCGTGCCCCTCGGCTACGCCGACGGTGTGCCCCGGCACGCGTCGGGCGGCGTGGACCGCTGGGGCGGGCCCGTCCAGGTCGGCCGACGTCGCCTCGGCATCGCCGGTCGCGTGTGCATGGACCAGTTCGTGCTCGACCTGGGGCCCGACGCGACCGAGGTCGCGGGGGACCGGGTGGTCCTCTTCGGCTCGGGCGCCGACGGCGAGCCGACGGCCGAGGACTGGGCCGCCGCGGCGGGCACCATCTCCTACGAGATCGTCGCGCGGCTCGGCGCACGCGTGCCGCGCACGTACACGGGCGGCGACGAGGGCGGTGCAGCACGCGACACGGCGTCGAGCGGCCCGGAGCAGGGCGGCCCGCAGCAGGGAGGCACGGCATGACGACGAGCACGGTGACGCTCGCGGACGCGGACGCGATGCGCGAGTTCGGCCGCGCTCTGGCCGGCGTGCTGCGCGCGGGCGACCTCGTCGTCCTCACCGGCCCCCTCGGCGCGGGGAAGACGACCCTGACCCAGGGCCTGGGCGCCGGCCTCGGCGTCCGCGGGCAGGTCGCGTCGCCGACGTTCATCATCGCGCGCGTCCACCCGTCGCTCGTCGGCGGTCCCGCCCTCGTGCACGTGGACGCGTACCGCCTCGGCTCGCTCGAGGAGCTGGACGCGCTCGACCTCGACGCCGGCCTCGAGGAGTCCGTGACGGTCGTCGAGTGGGGCGAGGGGCTCGCCGAGGTGCTGTCCGAGGACCGCCTCGAGATCGTGCTCGAGCGGCCCCACGGCGGTGCGCCGGGCGGTGACCCGGACGCGGACCCGGAGGCGGGCGAGCGGACGCTGCGGCTGCGCGCGGTCGGGCCGCGCTGGGACGGCGTCGACCTCCCGGGCTGAGCCGCCACGGCCGCCCTCGCCTCCTGGGAGGATGTCCCCGTGCCGCTCCTCGCCCTGGACACCTCCGCAGACATCGCCGTGGCCGTCGTCGACGACGCGGGCACGGTGCTCGCCGAACGCCGCGTCGCCGAGCAGCGGCGCCACGCCGAGCTCCTCGCGCCCCTCGTCGTCGAGGCGCTCGCCGCCGCCGACGTCGACCGGCGCGCGCTCACGGGTGTCGTGGCCGGGACGGGGCCCGCCCCGTTCACGGGCCTGCGGGCCGGCCTGGTCACGGCCCGGTCGCTCGCCTTCGCGCTGGGCGTCCCGGTCCACGGCGTGTGCTCGCTCGACGCGCTCGCGGTCCAGGCCTACGCGGCCGGAGCACCGGCCGACGCCGAGGTCGTCGTCGTCACGGACGCCCGCCGCCGCGAGGTCTACACCGCCCGCTACCGCCTCGGTGCCGACGACGTCGACGTGGTGGACCCGCCCGCCGTCATGCGTCCCGAGGACCTCACGCCGCGAGACGGCACGCCGCCCGCCGTGGTCGTCGGTCCTGGCCTGCGCGTGCACGCCGACCGCCTCGCGCTCACCCCGCCCGACGGCGCCCCGGTGGTCGACGCCGTCGACGCGGGCGTGCTGGCGCGTCTGGCCGTCGTGCGGCTCGGTCAGGGGCGGTCGCTGCCGACCGAGCCCCTGTACCTGCGCCGCCCCGACGTCATGCCCGCGGCCGCACGCAAGCGCGCGACCGGATGACCGCCGACACCGGGCCCGGGGCGCGTGACGACCGGACGGGCTCCGTCGTGCCGGGGCGGTCCGGCGGGTCCGGACGGTCCGTCCGCGCGCTCGCGGACGCCGACGTGCCGCGCCTGGTCGAGCTCGAGCGCGAGCTGTTCGGCGCCGGGGCGTGGAGCGCCGCGATGCTGCGCGACGAGCTCGCCGCGCCGGGCCGCTGGTACGTCGGCGTCGACGGCGACGTCGAGGGCGAGGGGGCCGGGGACGACGGCGCCGACGCCGGCGCCCGCGCTGACGTCGGCGGCTCGGGGTCGGAGCTCGTCGCGTACGCGGGGCTGTGGTTCGACGGCGACACCGCGACGGTCATGACGCTCGGAGTCGCGCGCCGGGCGCAGCGGCGCGGTCTGGGCGGCGTCCTGCTCGAGGCGCTCGTGGCGCGCGCGCGGGAGCTCGGCGCCGATGCGCTGCTCCTGGAGGTCCGGGTCGACAACGATCCCGCGATCGCGCTCTACCGCCGCGCGGGGTTCGAGGTGCTCGGCCGCCGCCGGCGCTACTACCAGCCGGAGGACGTGGACGCCTTCACCATGCGGCTCGTCCTGGGTCCCTCCGCGGCCACCTACCCTGGTCACCATGGCTGACGCGCTCGTCCTCGGCATCGAGACCTCGTGCGACGAGACGGGCGTCGCGCTCGTCCGCGTGACCGACGAGGGCAGCGAGCTGCTCACCGACGTCGTCGCGAGCTCGATGGACGAGCACGCGCGCTTCGGCGGGATCATCCCCGAGATCGCCTCGCGTGCCCACCTCGAGGCGATGGTGCCGACCCTGACCCGCGCCCTCGAGCAGGCGGACGTCGACCTCTCCCAGGTCGACGCGGTGGCGGTCACGGCCGGCCCCGGCCTGGTCGGGCCGCTCACCGTCGGTGCCGCGGCGGCCAAGGCGCTCGCCGTCGGGCTCGACCGGCCGCTGTACGGGGTCAACCACGTCATCGGCCACGCCGCCGTCGACGAGCTCGTCCACGGCGCGTTCCCCGAGCGCGTCATGGCGCTCGTCGTCTCGGGCGGCCACTCGTCGCTGCTGCTGGTGGACGACGTCGCCACGGACGTCACCGAGCTCGGGCACACGCTCGACGACGCCGCGGGGGAGGCGTTCGACAAGGTCGGTCGTCTGCTGGGCCTGCCGTACCCGGGCGGCCCGCACATCGACCGGCTCGCGCGCGAAGGGGACCCGACGGCGATCCGCTTCCCGCGCGGCCTGACCGCCGCCAAGGACCAGGCCCGGCACGCGGACGACTTCTCCTTCTCGGGGCTCAAGACGGCCGTCGCGCGGTGGGTCGAGGCGCGTCAGGACGCCGGTCAGGAGATCCCGTTGAACGACGTCGCCGCGTCGTTCGCGGCCGCGGTCGCGGACGTCCTCACGGCCAAGACGATCGCGGCCTGCCGCCGGCACGACGTCGACACGCTCGTCATCGGCGGCGGCTTCTCGGCGAACTCCCAGCTGCGTGAGCTGGCGGCCGAGCGGTGCGCGGAGGCGGGCATCACGCTCCGCATCCCGCCGATCCGCTACTGCACGGACAACGGCGCGATGATCGCGGCGCTCGGGGCCGCCGTCGTGCGGCGCGGCGTCGCGCCGTCGTCGCTCGACCTGCCGGTCGACTCCTCGATGCCGCTCACGCAGGTCACCGTCTGACCTGACCCGTCGGCAGGGCGGCAGCGGCGCTCAGCCCAGCGCGCGCCAGGCGCGCGAGCCGAGCACGAAGGCGACGGCGGCGACGAGGACGAAGATGACCACGCCCTGCCACGTGAACGTCGACTCGACGGCGATTCCGTCGGCGCCGCTCGTGAAGACCGTCTCGGCGCCGAACGGGTAGCGCGTCACGGTGCCGCCACCGAGCGCCTCGAGGGTGTCGAGCGTGCCGAACGCGTAGGCGAACCCGAGGTAGACCAGGAAGGCGACCGCGAGACCGGCGGCGACCGCTCCTGCCGTCCAGCGCGGCACGCGGCGGCCGAGGTGGGCGCGGTAGCCCTCCGCGAGCACGAGCGGGTGCCCGAGGTCGCGCACGGCCTGGCGCATGCCGACGTCGGCCGCGGCGGACGTGAGCTCGCCGCGCAGGTCCCGCACGATCTGCTTGGCCTCGCGACCCGGGTGGTCCTGCAGGTGCCACGACAGGCGCGTGAGGAACCACTCGCGGCGGACGACGTCGCGGGCCGGCGGGTTCGTCGACCGGGGCGCGGTGTCCGCGGTGCCGGTCGTCCTGGATGTCTCGGCGTTCATGACGACTCCTCGGTGGTCGGGACGGGGGCGCGATGCACCACGGCGCGGACGGTCGCGGAGAGCGCGGTCCACCCGCGCAGCGACGAGGCGAGCTCGGCGTCGCCGTCGGGCGTCGGGCGGTAGTACTTGCGCGCGGGCCCGGAGGACGACGGCACGAGGCGCGACGCGACCAGCCCTTCGCGCTCGAGCCGCGTGAGCACCGGGTAGACGGTGCCGGGAGCGATGTCGTCCAGGCCGTCGGCCTGCAGGCGGGTGACCAGCTCGTACCCGTACGACTCGTGCTCGGCGAGCAGGAGCAGCACGAGCATCGGCAGCACACCCTTGAGCAGCTGCGGGTCACGCGCGGTCGGGCTCACGAGTACGAGGCTAGACCCAGTACTCGCTATTGCCAACTACCAGTTTTCGACGACCCCTCAGACCGGCTTGCCGGCTCGCATCTCCTCGACGAGCGACGCCACGACCGCGTCGAGCTCGCCGCCGTGGCGACGGGCCACGGCGCGCTGCCGCTGGTACCCGGCGCCCTTGCGCAGGATGGTCCGCACGCCGTCGAGCTCCTCGGTGCAGCCGAGCCGCTCCGCCACCGGCTCGAGGTCCACGAGCATCTTCCCCACGGCGTCCGTGACGAGCTCCTCGTCGCCGCGCGAGTCGAGGATGATGATCGCGTCCATGCCGTAGCGCGCCGAGCGCCACTTGTTCTCCTGGGCGAACCACGGCTGCAGGCGCGGCAGCTCCTTGCCCTCGTCGAGCATCGTCGAGAAGTGCTCGACCAGGCAGTGGATGACGGCTGCGAACGACAGGACCTCGGCGAGGTTCGACGCGCCGTCGCAGATCCGCACCTCGAGGGTGCCGAACCGCGGCGACGGGCGCAGGTCCCAGCGGATCTCGTCGAACTGGTCGATCACGCCGGTGTGCATCATGTCCGCGGTGTACGCCTCGAGCTGGTCCCAGCGGTCGAACTGGAACGGCAGGCCTGCCGTGGGCAGCTGCTGGAACATGAGCGCGCGGTTCGACGCGTAGCCGGTGTCCTTGCCGCCCCAGAAGGGCGACGACGCGGAGAGCGCCTGCAGGTGCGGGAAGTACGTGAGCACGGCGCGCAGGATCGGCAGCACCTTCTCGCGGTCCTCGATGCCCACGTGCACGTGGACGCCGTAGATGAGCATCTGCCGGCCCCACCACTGGGTGCGGTCGATGAGCGTCGCGTAGCGCTCCTTGTCCGTCACCTTCTGCTGCGCCCACCGCGCGAACGGGTGGGTGCCCGCGCACATGAGCTCCACCCGCAGCGGGTCGGTGACCGCGCGGATCTCGTCGATGCTCGCCTGGAGGTCGCGTCCGGCCTCGGCCACGGTGCGGCACACGCGCGTCGCGATCTCGACGGTGTTGAGCAGCAGCTCCTGGCGGATCGTCGGGTGCTCGCCCCCGTCCGGCGGGGCGACGGCGTCGAGCACCGTCTGGGCCACCTGCCGCAGGTCGCCGGAGTCCGAGTCCACGAGCGCGAGCTCCCACTCGACGCCGAGGGTCGAGCGCTCGGAGCGCGCGAACGGGATCTGCATCAGACCGGCTCGACGAGCAGCACCTGCTGCGCGCCCCCCACGCGGGTCAGGACCACGGTCGCCTCGGCGTCGCCCCGCAGGTCGAGCTGCTTGCGCAGCTGCTCGGGCACGACGGCGGTGCCGCGCTTCTTGATCGTCAGGCGGCCGACGCCGCGCTCGCGCAGCGCGGTGCGCAGCCGCTTGAGCCCGAACGGCATGACGTCGAGCACGCGGTAGGCGGTGCTCACGGCACGGACGTCGAGGAGGCCGGGCTCGGACTCGTCGGCCCGGGGGGCGAGGTGGTCGGAGGTCACGTAGGCAATGGTGGGGTCGAGCAGGCGGCCGTGCACCCGCTCCGCGACGAGCGACACGAGACCGGACCGGATCACGGCGCCGTCGGGCTCGTACAGGTAGCCGCCCGGCGGGCCGACGTCGGCCGTCGGGACGCCGTCGGCCGGGGCGCGCAGCTGCGCGGCGCTCTCGCCGCGCAGCACGAGCGCGGTGCGACCGGGCCCGTCCGGGGCGAGCGGCCCGAACCACAGGCCTGCCTCGACGACGTCGCCGTCGACGGAGACCCACTGCGCCTCGGCGTCGTCCGGGACGGCCGTGTGGGGGATCGCCGGGCCGACCTTGACACCCAGCGCGGGCACGCGGTGCCGCACCGCGAGCACGTCGTCGAGCGGGGGCGTGTAGGCGGCGGGGTCGTGGCGGCGGCGCCCGCCCGCGGTCCGCCGGGCGGGGTCGGCGAAGGCGCCGTCGACCCCGTCGCCCACGAGGTCCAGGCCGAGCCCGTCGACGTGCCGCACCTCGGCCTCGGGGAAGTGGCGCAGGTTCACCGTGGCGACGGCCGCCGTGAGCTCGTCGACCTCGGCGGCGAGCACCGCGAGCCCGAGCGCCGAGAGCGCCATGGCGTCGCCCCCGATGCCGCACGTCAGGTCCGCGACCCGCGTGCACCCGGCCGCCATGAAGCGCTGCGCGTGCCGGGCGCCGACCGTGAGCCGCGTCGCCTGCTCGAGGCCGGCCGGCGTGAAGAGCATGCCGTCGGCGAAGTCGCCGAACTTCTCGCGCCCCTTGGCCCGCAGGCGCGACTGCGTCAGGGCGGCGGCGACCAGGACCGGGTCGACCCCCTCCTTCTGCAGCCGTTCGGAGAGCACCATGGCGAGCCGCTCGTCGTACGGCGGCAGCGCGCCCAGCAGCGCCCACCCGTCCGGGCTGAGCAGCAGCGAGAGCGAGCGTTCGTCCACGACGGCGATCCTTCCACGCGCGACGGCGGCAGCCGGCGGGTCGCACCGCCGCGGCACCTCACGGCCGCTCGCACGTCGTTGGCACTCGTGTTGACCGAGTGCTAACGACACGCATAGATTTCACCTGGCACTCCTCCCCGGAGGGTGCCAGCCGCACCGGGACCTGAAGGGTTGTCCGGCACCCGCGACGACGGGCAGCCCTGGGCCCCGCGGCCATGAACACGATCCGTTCCCACGAATGCGAAGGGGAGGTCCGCTGTGTCGGTCTCCATCAAGCCGCTCGAGGACCGCGTCGTCGTCCGCACGCTCGAGGCAGAGCAGACGACGGCCTCCGGTCTGGTCATCCCGGACACCGCGAAGGAGAAGCCCCAGGAGGGCGAGGTCCTCGCGGTGGGCCCGGGCCGGGTCGACGACAACGGTCAGCGCGTCCCGCTGGACGTCGCTGTCGGTGACACGGTCATCTACAGCAAGTACGGCGGCACCGAGGTCAAGTACTCCGGCGAGGAGTACCTCATCCTCTCGGCGCGCGACATCCTCGCGGTCGTCACCAAGTGAGCTGACCCCGTCGCCGTGCCGGCCCTCAGGGTGTGCGGCACGGCGACGGGCACACGTACGACGAAGCCCCGCACCGTCATGGTGCGGGGCTTCGTCGTACGTGTGGTCGTGCGTGCGCCTCAGGCGGACTTGCGCAGGCGGCTCGCCAGCACGGCGGCGCGCTCCTCCTCGGAGAGGCCGCCCCAGACGCCGTACGGCTCGCGGACGGCGAGCGAGTGCTCGCGGCACGTCTGCATCACCGGGCAGGTCGCGCAGATCGCCTTGGCCGCCTCGGCGCGGCGACGACGTGCGGAGCCCCGCTCGCCCTCGGGGTGGAAGAACAGGGTGGGGTCGGCCTCACGGCACTTGCCCTCGTACTGCCACTCCCAGAGGTCCATCACTGGACCGGGCAGTCGCGAGATCTCCGTCATGGGGTCCTCCTGGTGGTTCTCGGGTCGCTCCGCGGAGCGGGCCCCGGTGGCGGTCATCGCGTCGGCGATGTGCTCAACCTAGAACCGCGTCAGAAGTTGGTCAACCCTCTTGGTCAGACTTCTTCGTCGGCGGTGCGTGCGTGGGGCATCTTGTTCACTCCTGACCGGATCTGGAACAGTTCCCGCACCGGTCGTGCCCCGCTCGGCGGCTCTCGTGCGGCCCCGGCGCGGTGGCCGGACGCCGTCCCGCGGCGCGCGAAGTGGCGTACCGCGTCAGACATTGGGCACAATCGCGTCATGGTCATGGCGGGAGCCGACGCGAACGACAGCCGGACAGGAGCGCCGCAGTCATGACCGAGCCGGGCACCACCACCGGGCCGTCGCTGACGGTCGCGGCCGTGGCGCGTCGGCTCGGGGTCGCTCCGGCGACGCTGCGGACGTGGGACCGGCGCTACGGGCTCGGTCCGTCCGAGCACATGGCGGGTTCCCACCGCCGGTACTCGTCGAGCGACGTCTCGCGGCTGCTGGTCATGCGCCGGCTCACGCTCGAGGGCGTCGCTCCCTCGGAGGCGGCCCGCGCCGCGCTCACGAGCACCGAGGCCGTCGTGGCGCCCACCCCCGGGCCGACCACGACGGAGGTGATGGACGCCTACTCCGACGCGGTGCCGATGGCGCCGGACCCGGCGGCCCTGGTCTCTGCCGCGACGCACTTCGACAACGCGGCGGTCCGGTGGATGCTGGCGCGCGTGCACGCCCGTGACGTCATCGCGTGGTGGTCCGAGCTCGTGGCGCCCGCACTGCGCCTGCTGGCCGAGCGCGCGGTGCTCGAGCGTCCGGGCGAGAGCGCGGCGCCCGCGCTCGAGGCCGCCGCGTTCGCGGAGCTGCGCAGCCGGGCCGCGGT
>NZ_JACVQL010000035.1 GCF_019733465.1 Actinotalea ferrariae
CCCTCGCGCAGCGCGCAGCGCGAGGCCGCGCCCGAGCGGCCCGCGGCCACGGGTGCGCCCGTGCCGGCGAGCGCCGTCGGCAGCGCCGTCGTCGAGATCGCGGCGCGCTACGTCGGTACGCCCTACGTCTACGGCGGCACGACGCCGGACGGCTTCGACTGCTCGGGGTTCACCTCGTACGTCTTCGCGCAGCTCGGCATCACGCTCCCCCGCACCTCCGCGGACCAGCGGTACGCGGGCGTCGAGGTCCCCGCGGACCAGGCGCAGCCGGGCGACCTCGTCTGGACCCCGGGCCACGTCGCGATCTACGCCGGCGGCGGGACGATCATCGACTCGCCCCAGCCGGGCGGCTCGGTGCAGTTCCGCGACATGTACCAGTCGAACCCGGTCTTCATCCGCGTCGGCTGACCACCGCCGGCCGGTCCGCGACGGTCAGACGGCCGGCCCGTCGGCGACCCGCACGGTGACGGGGGTGCCGGCCTCGACCGTCCGGGACACCGTGCACGTGCGGTCGTGGGACACCTGCACCGCGCGCGGCACCACCGATCGCGCCGCGCCACCCGCCTCGCCCTCGGGGAACGCGAGGTCGAAGGTGACGGCGATGTCGCGCAGCGCGTTGCCGTGCTCGTCGCGCACCTTCTCCGCGTCGACCCGGACGACGAACCGCTCGGGCTCGGCCCGCCGCGACGTCACGGCGTCGACGTCGACCGCCGTGCAGGCGCCGAGGGCGACCAGCAGCAGCTCGACGGGCGTGAACGTCGCGCCGTCGGACCCCGAGACGCGCAGCTCGCCGCCGCGCGCGTTCCGCGCCAGGTAGACCCCGTTCTCGAGGCGTTCGACGGAGACGGTCCGGTGGGTGGTGCCCTCGCTCATCCGCCGATCGTGCCACCGGACCGCCCAGACGACCTGCCGTCGAGCCGCGGGGCGCAGCGGGGACATAGGCTGAGGCGTCGCGGGCGCTGAAGCAACCGGCTGCCGCGGCGGTGGGAAGGACACGACCGTGGAGCACCAGGACGGCACCGCGCGTCCCGACGACGGCCACCTCGACGCAGGGTGGAGCTCGGAGGACGTCGTCGCGCTCGGCAACCTCCTGACGCGGCTCCGCCACGACGGCGTCGCGGCGGACGCCGAGCTGCTCGTGAGCGAGCTCGCGACGGCGCACGAGGAGCTGCGCGTCGCCGACGAGGAGCTGCGGGTCCAGCGCGACGCCCTCACCGAACTCCTCACCGAGCGACGTGCGGCGGCGGCGCAGCGCGACTGGCTGAGCTCGCTGCTGCCCGTGCCGATGATCGTCACGAGCACCGCCGGCACGGTCGTCTCCGCGAACGTCGCGGCGGCCGGCCTCCTCAACGTCGCGCTCGCGACGCTCCTCACCAAGCCGCTCACGGCCTTCGTGCACCCCGACGACCGCGGGGCGCTCCGCTCGGCCATCGGCGTGGCCGGCTCCGAGCCCGCGCGCCTCGAGGTCCGGTTGACGCCCCGCCGCTCCCCCGCCGTCGCCGCGGTGATCGCCGTGACCGCCGGGAACGCGGGGAGCGACTCGCCGACCGAGCTGACGTGGACGGTGCTGGCCGCGGGTGACTCCGCCGTACCCGGGGCGCGCTCGCTCGACGCGCTGCAGCTGGTCTCGGCCTTCGCCGAGATCTGCGCGGTGCCCGCCGCCGACGAGGACCTCCAGCACCTCCTCCTGCGCCTGGGCGACATCGCGCTGCGCAGCGTCGTCGGGGCGACGTCGGTCAGCGTCAACCTGGGCTCACCCCTGGCTCCCACGCACGTCTCGTCGACCGGGCACCCCGCGGCGACGGCGGACGGCCTGCAGATCCAGAGCGGCGAGGGACCGTGCGTGCTGGCCTTCGACGAGCGCGACCTCGTCGTCAGCGACGACATGGCGACCGACAGGCGCTGGCCGGGTCTCGCCCGGTGGGTGGGCGGCACCGGTCTCGTCTCCGTCGTCGCCGCACCGATCGAGGTCGACGGCGAGCTCGTGGGGGCGCTCAACGTCTACAGCACCGCGACCGCGGCGTTCGACGACGCGCAGGCGAAGGCCGTCGAGCTGCTGGCCGTGGCCGCCGGCTCGATCCTGCGCGGCGTGTGGGCGCAGCAGCAGCTCCGCGACCTGGTCGCCCAGCTCAACCACGCGCTCGAGTCCCGCGGCGTGATCGAGCAGGCCAAGGGCATCATCATGGCCAAGCAGGGCTGCAGCGCCGACGACGCCTTCGCGCGGCTCGCCACGATGAGCCAGCAGCGGAACGTCAAGCTCCGCGACCTGGCCCGGTCCATCGTCGACCAGACGACGGCACCCGTCAGTCGACGACGTCCATGACGAGGATCGCGCCGGCCAGCTCCTGACCGCCGTTCGAGCGCAGCGGCCGCACCGTGACGTCGACGTCGACCGCGCGGCCGCGGCGGTTGACGGCGGCCAGTCGACCACCCGCCAGCGGGGCGTCCGGCAGCAGACCCGCGTGCAGGAGCGGCACCAGGTCGTCCATCGGCAGGCCGATGTCGAGCTCGACGAGCGGACGTCCGCTCGCCTCGTCTTCGCGCACGCCCCACAGCTCCGTCGCCTGGTCGTTCCACGACATGACCCTCAGGTCACGGTCGACCACCACGACGCCGGTGCCGAGGCTGGTCAGGACCGCCTCCATGAAGTCGTTGAGGTCGTGCACCTGCAGGGTGCGCAGACGGAGCTCCTCGTTCGTGACGTTGAGCTCGTCGTTGATGGACTGGAGCTCCTCGTTCATCGTCTCCAGCTCCTCGTTCGTCGACTGGAGCTCCTCGTTCGTCGTCTCCAGCTCCTCGACGGTGGACTGGAGCTCCTCGTTCGTCGTCTCGAGCTCCTCGTTGGCGGACTGGAGCTCCTCGTACGCCGTCGCGAGCTGGGTGTTCGTGCGCTCGAGCGCGAGCTGCAGCTCCCGGTGGCGGGTCACGTCGTTGAAGATCACGGTGGTGCCGAGCAGCTCGCCGCCCGCGGAGACGAGGGGCTGCACCTGGACGTCGAGGTAGACGGGGTCGGAGCCTGGCCGCACCCACTCGACGTCGCGCACCCACACCGGGCGCCGCTGCGATGCCGCCTCCTCGATCGCCGAGCGCAGCTCGACCGGGCGGTAGGAGAGCTCGAGGTCCTGGAACGGGCGGCCGACGTCGCGCTCGCCGAGCCCGAACAGCAGGTCGGCGCGAGCGTTGCTCGCGACGACCTCGCCCGTCGCGGCGACGACGACCTGCGCCGCCGGCGCCGTGAGCAGCGCCTCCGCCCGGAGGCGCACGACCGCCGCGTCGTGTTCGGTGACCGGCACGAGGGCGTCGGTCTGGTACGCCCGGCGGTCGAGCCCCGCGCTCGCCGCTGCCCGCCGGAAGAAGCGTCGACGGAGCTCGACGGGGGCGAAGAGCGCGGCCTGGCTCAGCAGCATCTCGGCCTTGCCGAGGAAGAGGACGCCGTGCGGGTTGAGCGCGAAGTGGAGCCGGCGCGCGATCCGCGCCTGGGTCTCGGCCGTGAAGTACATGAGCGTGTTGCGGCACAGCAGGAGGTCCACGCGCGAGATCGGTGCGTCCTGACCGAGGTCGTTGCGGCCGAAGATGACGGAGCGCCGCAGCTCGCTCCGCACGACGTACCCCGACGCCGTGCGCTCGAACCACCGCTCGCGCCGCTCGGCGCTCACGCTCTCGAGCGCCCGCTCGGGGTAGACCGCCGCACGCGCCGTCGTGAGCGCCTGCTCGTCGACGTCGGTCGCGTAGATCTTGACGCGCTCGCGGAAGTCCTCGAGGCCCATCGCCTCCGCCAGGACCATCGCGACGCTGTAGGGCTCCTCGCCGGACGCGCACCCGGCGCTCCACACGCGCACCGGACCGCGGCCGGCGCTGAGGAGCGGCGGGAGGACCTCGGCGGCGAGGTACTCCCACGAGTCGGCGTCGCGGAAGAAAGACGTCACGTTGATGAGCACGGTGTCGAAGAGCCGCGCGAACTCGTCGGGGTGGACCTCGAGGTGGTCGCGGTAGGTCTCGACGTCGGCGATCCCGACCTCCGCCATGCGACGCTGCACGCGCCGCAGCAGGCTCGCGCGCTTGTACCCGGTGAAGTCGAAGCCCCGCTGCTCCTTGAGGTGCAGCAGCAGAGCCTCGAAGTGCGGGTCCTGCTCGGTGGTGTCCACGCCGCACCTTCCACGAGTCGTCCGGCCGCCTGCCGGACGACGCTCACGGTAGCGGCTGGGACGGCTCCCGCCGCAGATCGGCGTCGCTCTCGACGTGAGGCACGAGGGTGCCGACGCGCTCGATCAGGTCGCGCAGGATGCGGGCGGCGGCCGCCGCCTCGGCGGCGTGCTCCTCGAAGGTCAGTGACGAGATGCGGTGGCCCCTGTCGACGGCACCCTCGGCCATCCGGGTCGCGAGCGACGCCTTCTCCTCGAGGGCACGCAGCGCCATCCACAGCGCACCCTCGACCGCCACCGCCTGCTGGGCCGCGAGGCTCTGCGGCGACCACGCGTGGCCCACGCGGCACCGGTACCGCGTGAGCCCACCCTCGGTGAGCTCCCACAGGACCCCGGTGCAGTCCGGGCACGCGTACCCCGACGCCTTCCCGGGCGGGTCGGCACTGCTCGTGACGATCGCTTCGAGCTCGGCCATCCCGACCTCCTGGTGCATCAGGTCGGACGCCTGCGAGGCGGGCTCGTCCGGCACGGTCTCGCCGACGAGCTCGACCAGCCGCGCGGCGATGTCGCGGACGGGGAGGACGGCGGCGGGGCTGTCGCCCTCGATCGCCGAGACGGGCATGCCCTCGAAGGTCGCCTCGTCCGGGTCCTGGACGAGGGTGATGCCGCCGCGCGCGTGGACCGCGACCATGCCCGCGGTGCCGTCGTCGAGCGTGCCGGAGAGCACGACGGCGACCACACGCGGGCCGAGGGCGCGTGCGGCGGACCGGAACAGCACGTCGACCGCCGGCCGGTGCCCGTTCTCGCGCGGGCCGCGCGACAGCGTGACATAGCCGTCGGCCACGATCAGGTGGCGGTCGGGCGGCGCGACGAGGACGCGACCGGGCGTCAGGGGGTCGTCCTCCACGGCGGCCGAGGCCGGCAGCGGCCCCGACCGGTCGAGGATCGCCGCGAGCGCGCTCCGGGCCGCGGCAGGCGTGTGCAGCACCACGAGGACGGTGGCTGGAAGATCCGCCGGGAGGTTCGCGACGAGCGCGCGCAACGCCTCGACGCCGCCCGCCGACGCGCCGACCACCACCACGTCACGTCGCGCCACGGACGCCCACCTCTCGTCGATCGTCCTTCGACCCTACGCCCGGGCGGCGTCCCCGGCCCCTGCACCCAGCCGCCCGACCGCGACCGGCAACGTCCGTCATCGGGCGTCGCCCCCCGTCCGCGCCGCGGTCCGAGGGCGGGCGGCGGAGGGGTGTGCACACCGGACCGGCGTGTGCCAGGCTTGTCACCGGCGACCGGGTGCAGAACCCGCTCGGACGCCCGACACGGCGAGGGCACCATGCACGACGAGGTGACGGAGCGCCGGCTCGACCGGCTCTCCTCCACTGACCTGCTCCGGCTCCTGGACGACGAGATCGGCGTGCGGATGACCGCCACCTCCCCCGCAGCTCGCCGCCGCGCGGCCGACACGCTGGTCGCAGTGGTCGACGAGCTCGAGTCGCGCGGGATCCCGGTGTCCGGGCGCACCATGTCCACCGCGCCGGGGCCGGCGGCTCGCTGACGACGAACGACGCGGCGGCGGTCCCGCCGTTCCACCCGCCTCCCGCGCGCGTGCCACCCGCACCCGGACGGCCGGGATGCCGCTCGGCGCGGCCGCGCGCACACTGTGCGGGATCCGCCCGTCCCGCCCCATCGCCGGAGGACCACCATGGCGTCGTACACCGTCGGCTACTTCGTCGGCAGCCTCGCGAAGGCGTCGATCAACCGCACGCTCTCCAAGGCGCTGGTCCGGCTGGCGCCACCGAGCCTGAGCCTCACCGAGATCCCGATCAAGGACCTTCCGCTCTACAGCTACGACTACGACGCCGACTACCCGCCGGAGGGCCGGGCGCTCAAGCAGGCGATCGCCGACGTCGACGCCGTGCTCTTCGTGACCCCCGAGTACAACCGCGCGATCCCGGGCGGGCTCAAGAACGCGATCGACTGGGCGAGCCGCCCCTGGGGCGACAACTCGTTCGCGCGCAAGCCGAGCGCCGTCATCGGCGCGTCGGTCGGAGCGATCGGGACCGCCGTCGCGCAGCAGCACCTGCGCAGCATCCTGGGCTTCTGCAACTCGCCCCAGATGAACGCCCCCGAGGCGTACATCCAGCTCACCCCGGGCCTCATCACCGACGACGGCGAGGTGACCGAGGAGAGCACGCGCCAGTTCCTCGCCAACTACATGGAGTCCTTCGAGGGGTTCATCGAGCGCGTGCTGACGGTGCTCCCGCGCACCACCTGATCCGCGAGACACGGACGCAGCCGGAAGGGGTCGAGCGCTCGCGCAGCCGACCGCTCTCGGGCGAGCGGGACGGGTCCAGCCTGGCGTCGCGAGCCCACCCGGGATGCGGACCGGCACGCCCGGGGTGAGGCTGGTGATCACCGCCACCCACGACCGAGGAGTGATCATGACCACCTCGCCCGCCAGGACCGACGCGGGGACCCGCGCGCCGTACCAGTGGCTGGCCCTCGTCATCGGCGCCGTCTACCTGCTCGTCGGGATCCTGGGCTTCACCGTGACCGGCTTCAGCGGCTTCACCGAGCACGACCACGACCAGACGCTGCTGGGCTTCGCGGTGAACCCGCTCCACAACATCGTCCACCTCGTCATCGGGCTCGCGGGCCTCGCCCTGTGGCGCACGCGCAAGGGCGCCCGGACCTACGGGTGGCTCCTCGCCATCGGGTACGGCCTCACGTCGGTGTACGGCCTGATCGTGGTGAACGACGCGGACGCGAACCTGCTCAACATCAACGGCGCGGACAACGGCCTGCACATCGCGAGCACGCTCGCGGGCCTCGCGATCGCCCTGTGGCCGGACCGTCGCCGCGGCGCCTGAGCATGCCTGCCCGTACGAACCGCACGAGACACACGGAGGTCCCATGAGTGACGAGCCGCGGCGCGACGAGCTGCCGATCCCCGACTACGACCACCTGCCCGTCGGCAGCCTCGGCCACCGCATCCGGTCGCTGCCCGAGGCCGACCTGAGGACGCTGCTCGCCTACGAGCAGGCCCACGCGGGGCGCGTCGCCGTCACGCAGCTGACCGAGACCCGGATCGGCGAGGTCCAGGGTGGCGCGGAGCTCTCAGGCGGCGACGCTGCTGCACCGGCGGCGGAGGCGGCCGGAGCACCCGCGGGTCAGGGCGCCGTCGGGCCCGAGACCCAGGGACCGCATCTGAACCCGCCCTCCCACGGGGACCCGACCAACCCGGCCCAGCCCCGCTGACGCACGCGCCCCCGCACCCGCTCGACCACCGACCTGGAGGACCGATGACCGCATCGCACGAGGCCACCGCACCCGGCGGGCCGCGCCCACCGCTCGTCGAGGTCGCGCGGGCGCTGGAGGACGACGCCCGCCTCGACGGTGCGGTCGACGCGCTGCGTCCCCTCGCCCAGGCGCTCGTCGCTGACGACGCACGGCGGGACCTCCTGCTCGGTCGCCAGATGGGCCACGCGCTGCACCCGCTGATGACGGACGCCCCGATCGGGGCGTGGATGTCGGCGGTCGTGCTCGACCTCGTCGGAGGTGAGGGGTCGCGCGACGCGGCCCGCCGCCTCGTCGGCATCGGGGTGCTGTCCGCCCTGCCCACGGCGCTCACCGGCCTCGCCGAGCTCGCGCACACGGACCGGCGCACCGCACGGGTGGGCGCCGCTCACGCGGCCGGCAACTCCGTCGCGCTCGGGCTCTTCTCGGCCTCGTGGCTGGCCCGCCGCCGCGGCCACCACACGAAGGGCGTCTCGCTCGGTCTCGCCGGCGCCGCAGCCGTCACGGTCAGCGGCTTCCTCGGGGCGCACCTCGCGATCGCGCGCAACGTCGGCAGCCGGGACGCCGCGTTCGCCGAGTCGCTCCCGCCCGACCAGCGCTTCGGCCCCGACGCGCCCGCCGACGCCGTCGTCGCCTGAGCACCGGCGCGCGGCCCGCGCCCCCCGCACGTGGCGCGCGGCCGGTTCCGACCGCTGCGGATGCGTCGACGCGCCCGGTTCAGCACACTTCACCCGTGCGCACCGTGGGGGTCGAGGAGGAGTACCTGCTCGTGCGGCCGGACGGCGAGGTGGTCGGCCTCGCCGGTGCCGTCCTCGCCCTCGCGGCCGCGGAGCCGGACGACGGCGACGAGCCGGCGCCGAGCGGGTGGCCCGGCCACCGGGGCGTGCTGCCGCCCGAGCGACGCATGCCGCACCGGCCCGACGAGCCGGGCGGCGACCTCGAGGGCGAGCTCAAGGAGCAGATGATCGAGACGGGCACCCGCCCGTGCACGGACCTGGCCGAGCTGCGCGAGGAGATCGGGCTGGGCCGCTCGCGCGCGACGAGCGCGGCGCACCGTGCCGGCGCCGAGGTGGCGGCGCTGGGCACGGCGCCGCCCCGGGTCGTGCCGACGCTGTCGCCGGGCGCCCGCTACAGCGAGATCAACCGCGAGTTCGCGCTCACCGCACGCGAGCAGCTCACGTGCGGCTGCCACGTGCACGTCGGGATCGCCGACGCCGAGGAGGGCGTCGCCGTCCTCGACCGCATCGCGCCGTGGCTGCCCGTGCTGCTCGCGATCAGCGGGAACTCCCCCTTCTGGAACGGCGAGGACAGCGGGTACGCCAGCTTCCGGTCCCAGGTCTGGAACCGCTGGCCGACGGCCGGGCCCGTGCCCGCGTTCGGGTCCGCGGCCGAGTACCAGCGCGTGGTGTCCGAGCTCATCGCCACGGGGGCGATCCTCGACACCGGGATGATCTACTTCGACGCCCGGCTCTCGGCCCGCTACCCCACCGTCGAGGTGCGCATCGCCGACGTGTGCCTCCAGGCCGACGACGCCGCCCTGCTCGCCGCGCTCGTCCGGGGCCTCGTCGAGACCGCGGCCCGGTCGGCGGCCGCGGGTGAGGAGGTGCAGGCGACGCGGGTCGAGCAGCTGCGCGCGGCGAGCTGGCGCGCGGCCCGGTCGGGTCTGCGCGGCTCGCTGGTCAGCCCGGTGACGTTCCGGCCGCTGCCGGCCCGCGAGGTCGTCCAGCAGCTCCTCGCGCACGTCCGCGACGTGCTCGAGGACTACGGCGACCTCGAACCGGTGACCGAGCTGCTCGAGGGACCCTGGCGGCGCGGCACGGGCGCGACCCGGCAGCGCGCGTGGCTCGCCGAGTCGGGGGATCTCCAGCACGTGGTGCGCCGCGCCGCCGCGCTCACGGCGCGCTGACCAGCTCCCGCAGGCGGCGCGCGTCGCGGACGGCGTCCGCGTCGCCGTCGTTGTTGAAGTAGGCGAACACGTCGCGCCCGTCGTCGCGCCACTCCCGCAGCCGGTCGGCCCACCAGCGCAGGTCGGCCTCGGAGTACGAGCCGCCGTAGAGGTGCTCGTGGTCGGGCCCGTGCAGGCGGACGTAGACGAACGGCGCCGTGGCCCGGAGCACGCACGGCAGGCGTGCCCCGCTCATGACGCAGTAGGCGGCGCCGTGCCGCTCGAGCAGCCGCATCACGCCGTCGTCGTGCCAGCTCGGGTGCCGCATCTCGACCGCGACCCGGATCCACGGCGGCATACGGGCGAGGAACCAGTCCAGGCGCGCGTCGTCGCGCGCGAGCCCGGGCGGGAGCTGGACGAGCAGCACCGCGCGACGGTCCCCCAGCTCGTGCCAGCCGCGCGCGATCCGGTCCACCCACGCCTCGGGCGCGTAGAGGCGCTTGGCGTGCGTCAGCCCGCGGGGCGCCTTCACCGAGAGCAGGAAGCCCTCGGGCAGCCGCCGACGCCACCCCGCGAACGTGCGGTCGGGCGGCCAGCGGTAGAAGCTCGCGTTGAGCTCAGCCGTGCCGAAGGTCCGCACGTAGTGGCCGAGCCGCTCGTGCGCGGGCGAGCCGTGCGGGTACAGCTCCGGGTGCCAGTGGTCGTAGGTCCAGCCGGAGGTCCCGACGTGGACGCTCACCCCGCGACCGCGACGGCCCCGTCCTCCTCGACGGGGACGGCGAACCAGACCGACTTGCCGTCGCCCGGGTGGGGGTCCACGCCCCAGGTGCCCGCGAGCATGCTGACGAGTCGCATCCCGCGGCCGCCGGCCTGCTCGCGCGACGGGTCCAGCACCTGCGGGAGCGTCGGGTTGTCGTCGTGGACCTCGACGCGCAGCCCGTCGGCGACCACACCGAGCCGCACCAGGACCTCGGTGCCGCGGCCGTACTTCACGGCGTTCGTCACGAGCTCGCTCGCGAGGAGCTCGACGACCCGCAGGGGCTGCGCTGTGACGCCCCGGGTCAGCGCCTGCGTGCGCACCCACTGGCGCGCACGGCGGATGTTCCGCACGTCGGCAGGTACCCGCAGCTCCACGACGTCCACCCCCGCTCCCCCGTCCTCGACGTCCGTAGCCTCCACTGTGCCTGCTGAGACGCGTGATCGCAGGTCGAGCGGGCGCACGGGGGCGCCCGCAGCCGGCTCAGGCCGGTGGGGCGTCCTCGCGGCGGTGCCCCTCGACGAGCAGCGCGAGGTCGTCGCGGCTCAGCCGCGCACCGTCCAGCACGGCGACCGTCACGGGCGTGACGGCGACGACCGTCGCCGTGCGCGACCCCTCGAGGAGCGCCCGCTCGCCGAGGATCGCGCCCGGGCCGATGTCGGCCAGGTGCGTCCCGTCGCGCACGACGGCGACCACGCCGTCCAGGAGGAGGGCGACGTGCCCGCCCGGCTCGCCCTGCCGGAACAGCGCCTGACCCGCGGCGAGTCGGCGCACCGACGGCCGCCGGTCCATGACCTCTCCCGAGAGGCGCCGCTCGAGCTGGGTCTCGACGGGCGCCGTCAGGGCGGGCGCGTCGACGCCGCGCCACGGGTTGTCGTCCTCCGTCATGTCGTGCAGCCACGACGTCGAGTCGGTCACGGCCACCTTCTCGACGAGACGCTCGTCGTCCCCGTAGACCCAGTGCCGCGGGAAGGCGCTCGCGCCCAGCACGCGGTGGCTCGCGCTGCCGTCGGCGCGCACGACGAGCTCGAGCGTCGTCCAGACCAGGGGCGCGACCAGCCGCCCGCGCCCGCGCACGAGACGCGGTGCCGGCAGCGGCGCCCGGCCGCCCACGGTCTGCCGGACGACCGCGGCGGAGCCGTCGGCTGCGACCGAGCACTGCGTGAGGTCGGGCATCTTCACGGCCGGGAACCGGACGGCGCCGCCGAGGAGGTTGGTCAGGCCGATGACGCCGCCGTGGCCGGGAGCCGGGCGGGCCGCGGTGACCGTCCCGCCGTCGGTCTCGACCTCGAGCCGCACGCGGTTGACGAACCGGAACCGACCGGCGCGCCGCAGCGCCTCGACGTCGTGCAGCACGTCGGGCGGCGGTTCGTCGTAGTGCGTGAGGCCCAGCTCGAAGGGCATCCGCATCGGCCCGACCAGGAGCTCGGACGGGATCCACGACAGCGACGTGACGCCACGCGTCACGGTGGTGGTGGCAGGCATCACGGGACCTCCTCGGTGGGGGGCCGAGCACCCGTGCGGCCCACGCCGCGGACGGGTGCCCCACGCTAGCGTCGGCCCGACCTCGGCCACCACGCTGCGCCCGTGCGCACCCGCCCGTGGCAGGAGGGGCTCAGTCCTTGCGGAAGGCGTCCTTGACCTTCTCGCCCGCCTGCTTGAGGTCCGACTTCGTCTGGTCGGCGCGCCCCTCGGCGGCGAGGTCACGGTCGCCGGTCGCCTCGCCGGCGGCCTCCTTGGCCTTGCCCTTCCAGCCCTCGGCCGTGTTCTCGGCCTTGTCGTCGACTCCCATGGGTCCTCCTGGTCTCGGTTCCGGTGGGCCTTCGACCGTACGTGCGCGCCCCTCCGGCCGCGCGGTGAGCGGTCCGGGCGCCCGTGCGGGCACCGCGCTAGCGTCGAGGCGGCCCGGCCACCCGGGCGTGCGGGCGGACCGGAGAAGCGTCGAGGAGGACCGTGACGACGACGATGTGGGTGGACGCCTCGGCGGGCGTCGCAGGCGACATGCTCCTCGGCGCGCTCGTGGACGCCGGCGTCCCGCTCGGCACGCTCCAGGCCGCGGTCGACGCCGTGCTGCCCGGTGCGGTCTCGCTGCGGGCCGAGGAGGTGCTGCGCGCGGGCCTGCGCGCGACCAAGGTGCACGTCGGCGTCCTCGTCGCCGACCCGCCGCACCGCACCTGGGCGACCATCCGCGACCTCCTCGCCGAGGCCTCGCTGACCGACGACGTCCGGACCCACGCCACCGCGACCTTCGCGCGGCTCGCGGAGGCGGAGGGCCGCGTGCACGGCATGCCGCCCGCCGACGTGCACTTCCACGAGGTCGGCGCGCTCGACGCCGTCGCCGACGTCGTCGGGACGGCGGCAGGCGTCGTCGCGCTCGGCGTGGACCGCGTGCTCGTCTCTCCCGTGGCGCTCGGCTCGGGCACGGTCCGCGCCCACCACGGCGAGCTGCCCGTGCCGCCGCCCGCGGTGCTCGAGCTGTCCCGCGGCTGGGACGTGCTCGCGGGCGGCGAGGGAGAGCTCGCCACGCCGACCGGCATGGCGCTCGTCACGGCCCTCGCGCACGGTTCGGGTCCCCTGCCGGCGCTCCGGGTGACGACGAGCGGAGTGGGCGCCGGGACCCGGGACGCGCCGCACCGCGCGAACGTGGTCCGCGTGGTCGTCGGGCAGGACGTCGCCGTCCTGCCCGGGGACGTGCCGCCCGGAGCGGACGCGCCTCCCGGGGCCGCGGCGCCCGACGCCGTCCTGCTCGAGGCGAACGTGGACGACCTCGACCCCCGCGTGTGGCCCGAGGTGCTCGCGACGCTGCTCGACCTCGGCGCGCACGACGCGTGGCTCAGCCCGGTGCTCATGAAGAAGGGGCGGCCGGCGCACACGCTGCACGTCCTCGCCCCTCCGCCCGCGGCCGACGCGCTGAGCGACGCCGTCCTGACGCACACGACGACGCTCGGCGTGCGCCGCACGGGCGTCACGCGCGACGTCCTCGACCGCGACTGGCGTCCGGTGGTGGTGGGCGGCGGCACGGTGCGGGTCAAGGTCGGCCACCGCGCGGGGCGGGTGCTGCAGGCGATGCCCGAGTTCGACGACGTCGTCGCCGTCGCGCGGTCGTCCGGCCGGCCGGTGGCGACGGTGCTCGACGACGCGCGCGCGGCGGCGCACGACGCCGGGCTCGTGCGGGGCGGTGCCTGGCCGCCGGCCTAGCTCGCGGCGATCTGCGCCGCGAGGTGCCCCGCGCCGTACCCGTTGTCGATGTTGACGACCGCCACTCCGGGGGCGCACGCGGTGAGCATCGTGAGCAGCGGCGCCAGCCCCTCGAACGCCGCGCCGTAGCCGACCGACGTCGGCACCGCGACCACGGGTGCCGCGACGAGGCCCGCGACCACGCCGGGCAGGGCGCCGTCCATGCCGGCCGCGACGACGACGACGCGTGCGGCGCGCAGCAGGTCCAGCTGCTCGAGCACGCGGTGGAGCCCGGCCACGCCGACGTCCACGACGAGCGTGCACCGGCGGCCGAGGTGCTCGGCCGTCATCGCGGCCTCGGCCGCGACGGGCAGGTCCGACGTGCCGGCCGCCAGCACCACGACGGGACCGCCGCTCGGCTCGGGCGGCACAGGGGGCCACGCCAGCATCCGGGCGGCCGGGTCGTGCCGCGCGTCGGGCAGCTCGGCGAGCACCGCGGCCGCCTGCTCGGGCGTGGCACGCGTGAAGAGCGTCCGTGCGCCGCGCGCGCCCACCTCACGGGCGATCGCCCGCACCTGGTCGACGGTCTTCGGCTCGCACAGGACGGCCTCCGGGAACCCGCGGCGCGGCGCCCGGTCGTGGTCCAGCCGCACGAAGGCGTCGAGCGCCGCGGGCGGCGTCCACGCCCTGTCCGGCTCAGGCACCCCGCACCTCGACGAGCGGGAGCGTGAAGGCGCCCGACTGCACGCCGCGCAGGTCGAGGGCCACGAACCGGAACCCCGCGCCGCGGACCGCCGCGAGCACGTCGTCGCGCAGCGGCGGCGTCGCGACCGCCACGATGTCCTCCGCGAGCACCTCGAGCCGGGCGACGTCGCCGTGGTGGCGCACCCGCAGGTCGCCCAGGCCCAGCCGGCGCAGCGCGGCCTCCGCGGCCTCGACCTGGGCCAGCTTGGTCGGCGTGACCTCCTCGAAGTGCGGGATGCGGGAGGCGAGGCAGGGCGCGGCCGGCTTGTCGGCCGAGGGCAGCCGCATCGCGCGCGCGAGGCGCCGCACGGCCGCCTTGTCGAGCCCCGCGTCCGCGAGCGGCCGGAGCACCGCGTGGTCGGTGGCGGCGCGCGAGCCGGGTCGGTCCGGCCGCCGGGCGTCGTCGGCGTTCTCGCCGTAGGCGACCGCGGACAGCCCGTGGGCCGCGACCACCTCGGCCGAGATCCGGGTGAACAGCTCGTCCTTGCAGAAGAAGCACCGGTCGGGCCCGTTGCGGCGGTACTCCGGGTTGTCGCCCTCGTGCGTGCGCACCTCGACGACGGGCGCCCCCGCGGCTCGTGCGACGTCGTGCGCGGCCGTCCGCTCGTCGGCCGCGAGGCTCGGCGAGACGCCCAGCACCGCGACGACGCGCGCCGCGCCGACCGCGTGCACCGCGAGGCCGAGGACGACGGAGGAGTCCACCCCGCCGGAGAAGGCGACGCCGAGCCGCCCGGTGGGCACGGCGCGCCGCAGCGCCGCGGAGACCTGCTCCACGGCGCTGCGGTCGTCGGGCTCGAGGAGGTCCGTCCAGCCGGCGTGCGGTGACGCGGCGTGGTGGTCCGCCTGGGCGTGCATCAGACCTCCCGGGCCGTCTCGTCCGCCGGTGCCCCGGCCGCCGCCACGCGCTCGGCGCGACGGGCCCGGACCTCGCCGACCATAGTCCCGAACACCTTCTCGGTGAGCGGGTAGGCCACCATGATGGCCACGCCGATCGCGATGAAGACCGCCGGGACGAACCCTGCGATGTACCGGATGCCGTCCGCCGTCGCCTGGGTCTGCTGCTCGGCGCCGGCCACGTAGCCGACCAGGCCCAGGCCGTACGCCGCCGCGGCGCCGCCCACCGCCTGGCCGAGCTTCCGGGTGAAGGAGAACACCGCGTAGGTGGTGCCCTCGGTCCGGACCCCGCTGCGCCACTCGCCGTACTCGACGGTGTCGGCCTCGAGCGCGAACATCAGCATGTTGACGGCTGCGAGACCGACGCCGTAGAGCCCGAAGAACACGATCGCGAGCCACACCATGGACGGCGGCGTGAGGGCCACGCCCGTGGCCGCCACGGCGGCGAGGCCACCGGCGCCCACGTAGGACGCCTTCTTGCCGAACATCCGCACGAGCCGCGGGATCACAGGGGCGACGACGAACATCGCGACGGTGCTGACCACGGTCAGGACGATGAAGAGGTTGGCGTCGCCCAGCACGTCCCGGGCGTAGTACGCCTGCACCGTCTGGAGCGCGAACATGCCCGTGAGGAAGGACAGCGCCGAGAGGCAGAGCATGAGCAGGGGCTTGTTGCCCTTGAGGGTGCCGAGGCTCTGCCGCAGGCTCACCCGGGCGACGTCGCGGACGACGTTCTCCTTCGAGGTCCGGAAGAGCACGCCGTACAGGCCGAGGCCGAGCACCACGAACAGCAGCGTCGTGAGCGTGAGCGACTGCTGGAGGTCGTCCGAGCTGGTGATCTGCGGTGCGACCACGAACGCCAGCATGATCATCGTCGCCGCGGAGCCGACCATGCGGAAGCTCGCGAGCTTCGCGCGCTCCTGCGGCTCCTGGGTCATGGCCGAGGCGAGCGAGCCGTAGGGGATGTTGACCAGGCTGTAGGCGAGGCCCAGCAGCGCGTACGTGATGTACGCGTAGACGAGCTTGCCGGTCCCGCCGAGGCCGCCGGGCACCGTGAAGGTCGCGACGCTGAGGAGCAGGAGCGGGAGCGAGCCGAACAGGAAGAACGGCCGGAACTTGCCCCAGCGCGTCATGGTCTTGTCGACGACGCGGCCGGCGTAGATGTCCGCGAAGGCGTCCCACGCCCGCACCACGAGGAAGAGGGTCCCGGCCGCCGAGGCGGAGATCCCGACGACGTCGGTGTAGTAGAGCAGCAGGAACATCGACGACATGGAGAACGCGAGGTTGTTGGCGGCGTCTCCCGACGCGTAGCCGAGGTACTGCGACAGGCGCAGCCTCGGGCCGGCGGGCGCGGCCGGGGCGTCGGGCGCTGCGGGTCCCGCAGGGCTCGCGCCCTGCGGGGCGGGTGCTGCCGGGGCAGCGGCGGTGCTGATCATGGCGTTCCCTCGTGGTGAGCGGTGCGGTGGGTGGTCTGTGCGGTGCGTGGGGCCGGCGCCGGGTGGGGCCGAGCCCGGTCGGTCAGCGGTCGCGCGTCCAGCGGCGGCGCAGCGCGTGGGCGGCGGCCTTGGGACGGCGGTCCCGCGTGAAGGCGCCCTTCTTGTTGCCGTCGACGCGGAACACGCCCGACGACGTCGCGAAGTCGGCGAAGTTCCACACGTGCTCGCCGACCACGGCGTCGACCGCGTCGAAGACCCGGTGGTTCATGTCGAGGTACTCGACCTGGTACTCCTCGGTCCACGGGACCGGGGTGACCGAGTGGACGCCGGGCATCGTGTCCGCGCCGTACTCGGTGATGATGATCGGCTTGCCCTCGGTGGCCCACCCCTCGAGCTCGGTGCGCCAGGCCGCCTCGGCCGCGACGAGGTCGCCCGTGTTGACGTACCAGCCGTAGTAGCGGTTGAGCATGAGCACGTCGCCGAGCTCCGAGACCTGGCACCTCCCGTGCGGCGCGAGCATGACGTTGACGAAGCCGACCGGACGGGTCGGGTCCAGCTCACGCGTGAGGGCGAAGAGCGGCTCGAAGTACTCGCGCGACGCGTCGGTGTCGGACTCCGGCTCGTTCGCGATCGACCACAGCACGACGCTCGGGTGGTTCTTGTCGCGCGCGACGAGCTCCCGGATGGCCTGCGCGTGCACCTCCCGGCTCGCGTCGTTGATCGTCTCGGGCGAGAAGGTCGTGTAGTTCTGCCCGCCGAAGATGCCCCCCGCGAGGCCCATGTTCTGGCCGACGGCGGCGACCTCGTCGATCACGACGACGCCCTCGCGGTCCGCGAAGTCGTAGACCTCGTCCGCGTAGGGGTAGTGCGACGTGCGGAAGGAGTTGGCGCCGATCCAGTCGAGGAGCGCGAAGTCGTTGACGAGGTGGACGTCGTCGTGCGCCTTGCCGCGCACGGGGCTGTCCTCGTGCTTGCCGAAGCCCGTGAAGTAGAAGGGCTCCCCGTTGATGAGGAACTGGGTGCCGCGCACCTCGACCGTGCGGATGCCGACGGTCTGGAGGTAGCTGTCGAGCGTCGTCCCCGACCCGTCGAGCAGCTCGACGTCGGCCTCGTAGAGGTAGCCCTCGCCGGGGGCCCACAGGTGCGCGCCCGGGACCTCGAGCTCGCCGTGCGCACCCTCGCCCGTCGCGACGACCGCGCCGTCGGCGTCCCGGAGCGTGACGCGCACGGAGGCGCCGCCCTCGTGCTCGACGTCGTACCGGACGACGCCCGTGACGTCGCCCGCAGCGGTGCGGATGTCGGTCACGACGCGCACGTCCGTGACGTGCTCGGGCGCCGTGGCGTAGAGCCAGACCGAGCGGTGCAGGCCGGCGTAGTTGAAGAAGTCGTGGAAGTACCGCTGCCGACGCCCGTGCGGGGTGTCCTCGACGACGCCGGGCGGGACGGTCTGGAAGCTCAGCTCGTTGTTGACGACCGCGGTGACCCGGACCTCCTCGCCGGGCTGCACGATCGACGAGACGTCGACCTCGAACGGCGTGTAGCCGCCCTCGTGGCTCATCACCTCGCTGTCGCCGACCCACACGACGGCACGGTGCGTGGCGGAGTCGAACCGCAGCACCACGCGCCGGTCGGCCCACCCGCGCGGGACCCGCACGGTCGTCTGGTACCAGGCGTCCCCGACGTGGTCGCGGACGGCGGCGTCGGCGAGCACGTCGTTGTAGCTCGCGGGCACCGGCATCGCGGTCGCGTCGGCGAGCGGGGCGGCGAACCAGCCCGCCGCGCGGCCCTCGCCGGCGGCGTCGAGCCGGAAGTCCCAGATGCCGTCGAGCGCCTTGCGCTCGCGGGTGGTGGTGTCCTGGGGACGAAGCATGTCGGTCTCCTCTCGGCCGCCGGTGGTGCGGTCGGCCGGGTCTCGGGTGACTCCATTGAGCGTGTCGGGACCTCGGCGCGACAAGCGGTTGCCATCCGTTGCCACTCACGCACGCCGCGGGACCCCCGGCGGCCAGCAACCGGTTGCCACGAGTTGCCGGGAATGCCTACCGTGGCGGCATGGACGTCACCGACGACGGACCCCCGCACGACGGGCGCACGGAGCCCGGACGGGCGCGCACGCCCACGATCTACGACGTCGCGCGGGCGTGCGGCGTGGCGCCGTCGACGGTCTCGCGGGCGTTCTCGCGCCCCGGCCGCGTCAACGCCGAGACGGCCGAGCGGATCCGGCAGACCGCCGCGGCCATGGGCTACCGCACCAACCCGCTCGCGCGGGCCCTCCCGACGGGGCGCACGTCGTTGCTGGCCCTCGTCGTCTCGGACGTCACCAACCCGTTCTTCTTCGACATCATCCGCGGGGCCGAGGGCGAGGCGACGGCGGCCGGCTACACGATGCTCGTGGCCGACGTGCAGGAGTCCGTCGAGGCCGAGCGCGAGGCGCTCGACCGCACGCTCCCGCTCGTCGAGGGCCTGGTGCTGGCCACGTCGCGCATGTCCGACTCCGCGATCCGCGTCGCGGCCAAGCAGCGGCCCACGGTGGTGCTCAACCGCGTCATGACCGACGTCCCGAGCGTCGTGACCGACAACGCGCGCGGCACGCGCCGGGCGGTCGAGCACCTCGCAGGGCTCGGCCACACGACGATCACCTACGTCGCCGGTCCCGAGGCGTCGTGGGCCGACGGGATGCGGTGGCGGTCGATGCGCGAGGCCGCGTTCGAGCTGGACCTCAAGGTGCGGCGGCTCGGCCCGTTCCCGCCCACCCTCGCGGGCGGCGCGGCCGCGGCCCAGGCGCTCGCCGAGGCGCCGACGTCGGCCGTGGTCGCCTACAACGACCTCCTCGCGATCGGCCTCATGCGCCGGCTCGTCACGCTCGGCGCGCGCGTGCCGCAGGACGTCAGCGTCGTGGGGTTCGACAACATCTTCGGCGCCGACTTCTGCAGCCCCCCGCTGACGACGGTCGCCGCTCCCCTGCGCAACCTCGGCGCCTACGCGGTCCGGACGCTGCTCGAGCAGCGGGGTCAGCGGCAGCTGCGCGACGTCCGGCCCGCGCTGCTGCCCGCGCAGCTCCTCGTGCGCGGCTCGACGGGCCCACGCCCGCGCCGCCGCAGCACGTGGGCGACGCGTCAGACGCCGGCCGGGACGCCGGAGGTGACCGGCGGGAGCGCCGCGCTGCGCACGGC
>NZ_JACVQL010000350.1 GCF_019733465.1 Actinotalea ferrariae
CCGCGACGACCGCGCGCCGGCCCGCCACGAGCACGGCGAGGAGCAGCACCGACGGCACGACGCCGACCAGCACGCTGAGGGAGGCGAGCGGCACCGCGGCCCACGCGGCGGGCACGGCGACGAGGAGCACGAGCGTGAGCACGGCTCGACGCCGCGCGGCGGCGGACCGGCGGGCCAGGTGCGCGGCACGCTGCGCGTGCTCGGCCGCCGAACGCCGGACGAGGTCGGCAGCGACCCGGTCGCTGGTGCCGTGCGGTCGCTCCATGGGGCTCACTCCTCGTCGTGCGCGCTCGTCCGCCTGCCTGCTCACCGGGTGCAGCCGCAAAGGCTCCGGCCGGACGGCCCGCCCGACGGGACGGTCCGTGGCCTCGGCCACCCGCAGCACCCGGACCACGCGCAGCCGCTCCGAGAAGCGGTCGTCCGCGCGCGCCTCCAGCAGCTGCTGGCGGTACGTCAGGTGGTGCGGCACCAGGTACGCGATCCAGAGCCCGGCCATGGCGATCACCACGAGCCCGGCCTGGTTCACGCCACGACCGTAGGCGCGCGCGGGGTGGCCGGACCGGAGGGTGGGCGGCGTGTCGGGGACGTGAACGACACCGGTGTCGTTCGGCTCAGCCCTGACGCGACGCGCGCCAGCGCGCGAGGAGGCCGTCGGGGACCTCCTCGGTGGTCACCGCGAAGGTGCGGTGGTCGCACCACTGCCCCTGGATGTGCAGGAACCGCTCGCGCACGCCCTCGTCGCGCAGGCCGAGCTTCGCGACGACGCGCAGGCTCGCCGCGTTCTCGGGGCGGATGTTGATCTCGACCCGGTGCAGCCCGACGGGACCGAAGCAGTGGTCCACCGCCATCGCGACGGCGGTGGGCGTGATCCCCCGGCCGGCGACGTGCTGGCTGATCCAGTACCCGATGCTCGCCGAGCACAGCGACCCGCGGACGATCGTCGAGACCGTCAGCTGGCCGACGAGCTCGCCGCGGTACTCGATGACGAACGGCAGGGCCGATCCCTGCCGCGCCTGCGCGCCGAGCGTCCGGACGAACTCCGGGAAGCTCGGCGGCTGCCCCGTGAACGGCTCGGGGGACGTCGCCTCCCACGGCTCGAGCCAGGCCGCGTTGCGCATGCGCGCCCCGAGCCAGTCGCGCGCGTCACGGCGTCGCAGCGGACGCAGGACGACGTCGCCCTCGCGCAGCACGACCGGCCACCCGCGCGCCACCTCAGCCCTCCAGGACCAGGCAGGCGAGCCGATCACCCGCGCGGACGACCGTCGTGTCCTCGCCGACCACGGCGAGCGCGTTCGCGTCGGCCAGGTCGGTCAGGGCGGGGTCCGCCGGGTCGCCGACCGGCGTCACGACGTAGCCGTCGGTCGGCGACCCCGTCACCCTCGCCGGGACGAACTGCCGCAGCCCGCGGGTCGACGCCCACGAGCGCGCCGCCGCGGCCCGGACCGACGGCCGGAACAGCTCGGACTGACCGGCCATCGCGCGCAGCGCCGGCCGAACGAACACCTCGAACGAGATGACGGCCTCGACCGGGTGGCCCGGCAGGGCGAACACGGGCACCCCGCCCTGCACGTCCTCGTCCGGCACGTCGCCGTCGGCGACGTCGCCGTCCACGCGGGCACGCTCGCGCAGCGCGGACGTGCCCCCGGCGGACTCGGGCCACAGGGCCTCCTCGTCCGAGGGCAGCACCGTGCCGAACCCCTGACGCCGACCAGGCGCCATCGCCACCTGGTCGAACCGCACCGTGCCGAGCGGCGCGAGCACGTCCGTGACCGTGTCCCACGGCCCGTCGCTCAGGCCGCCCGTGAGGAGCAGGAGGTCCGCCCGGACGAGCTGGTCCGCGAGCACCTCGCGCAGCGCGGCGCGGTCGTCACCCACGGGGCCCACGCGGACCGCCGTCGCACCCGCCTCGCGAACGGCCGCGGCGAGCGCGTGCGCGTCGGCGTCGTGCGTGCGGCCGGGGCTGAGCGCACGCCCGGGCTCGACGAGCTCGTCCCCCACGGT
>NZ_JACVQL010000351.1 GCF_019733465.1 Actinotalea ferrariae
CCGCTGCCGACGCGGTGCGTCCGACGACGTCCGTCAACGCGGCCCGGAGCGCCTCGCCGGCGTCGACCTGCTCCTCGACCGCCTCGGCCAGCTCCTCGACCCACGG
This sequence comes from Actinotalea ferrariae, assembly GCF_019733465.1. Classification (GTDB taxonomy): domain Bacteria; phylum Actinomycetota; class Actinomycetes; order Actinomycetales; family Cellulomonadaceae; genus Actinotalea; species Actinotalea ferrariae_A. The sequence goes on from NZ_JACVQL010000351.1 coordinate 107, forward strand.
CCGGAGCGCGGCCACGGCGCCGCGCTGAGTCCGCGCGATCACGGCCCGCGCGCGGTCCGGCCCGGCCACCGTCGCGAGCCAGCGCCGGATCGGCGCGACCGCGGGTGCCGGCAGCAGACCCTCGTGCGGCCCGAGGTCCTTGACGAGGAACACGGGCACGGCGGCCATGCCGCGGGTGCGCAGCCGGGCCATGAGCTCACCCCGGACCGTGACGAGCGCCTCGGCGGGCACGCGGTTGAGGACCATCGCCATCGACGTCCCGCGCCGGGCGGCCTGGTCGAGCACCTGCCACGGCAGGGCGTCGCCGTACCGGGCGGCGGTCGTCACGAAGAGCCACAGGTCGGCGGCCTCGAGCAGGCGGTGCGCCGTCAGGCGGTTCGTCTCGACCAGCGAGTCGAGGTCCGGCGCGTCCACGAGCGCGATCCCGCGCGGCACGTCGGGGCTGTCCACGACGTCGACGGCGTCCCGCAGCGGGTGCTCGACCAGGAGGTCGCCGTCGGAGGGATGGTGCACGAGCACCGGACGGCGCGTCGTCGGACGCAGCACCCCGGCGGGGCTGACCTCGGTGCCGAGCACCGAGTTCACGAGCGTGGACTTGCCCGCACCGGTCGAGCCGGCCACCACGACGACGGCGGGTGCCGACAGCTCGCGCAGGCGCGGCAGGAGGTGGTCGTCCAGCTGGTCGAGCAGCTCGACCCGGCGCCGCTCGGCGGCGTCCACCCCCGGCAGCGCGAGGGGGAAGGTCGTGGCGGCCACGTCGCGGCGCAGGTCCGTCACGGCGTCGAGGAGCGACGCGCTCGCGCGCGGCCGCTCGTCGGTCGCGCTCGTCTGCCGCCCGGCACCGGAGACCACGCGGGCCCTCGCAGTGCTCGGCGCCATGGTCACGGGGCCATCCTCCCGTGAGGCGTCGCCCGCGCCAAACATGCGCGCCGGGGGCGCACGAGGCATCCGGCGCGGGCCGCGCGTGACGATGGTCACCACCCGCCCTGTAGGATGACCCGCGACAGCGTTCCTGCAGGTCAGCGGCTCTTTCGCCAGGCCCGGGGCGCCTCGCCCCCGTAGCTCAGTGGATAGAGCATCGGACTTCTAATCCGCAGGTCGCAGGTTCGAATCCTGCCGGGGGCGCTCGACGGCTGTAGTACTTCGGCTGATCCTGGACGTTTGGT
>NZ_JACVQL010000352.1 GCF_019733465.1 Actinotalea ferrariae
GTTGCCGGCGCACGCGCTGGCCCAGTAGCCGAACGCCGAGAAGAAGCCGACGTACTGGCCGAAGCCCGCCTTGGCGTAGGCGTAGACGCCCGCGTCGAGGTCGGGCCGGCGCATCGCGAGGTTCTGGAAGACGAAGGCGAGCAGCAGCATGCCGGTGCCCGCGACGAGCCAGGCGACGAGCGCACCGAGCACACCGGTCGAGCCGGCGAACCGGGCCGGGAGCGAGAACACCCCCGCGCCGACCATCGAGCCGACGACCATCGCGGTCAGCGTCAGGACGCCGATCTTCACGCCGGCGCCGGCCGGCGGTCGCGCGACGGCGGCGCCGCTCTCCTGCTGCAGGGTGGTGGTCACTGGTGGTCTCCTCCGTGGTGCGGCGGGGTGGGCCGCGTGGCTGGTGCCGGGGTCGATGAGTCGAGGGTGCTCGCAGCGCGAACGACGCGAGAGCGAAGGTGGGTGGTTCCACTCAGGCGCCCCGGGACGCCGCCGTCGGACGAGGCGTTGACGCGCGCGGGCGGGGCGAGCACCGTCGGACCCTGACGGGGGAGGCGGGATGGCCGACGCTGGTGCGGAGCAGGCGCGCGGGCTCGCGGTGCGCGTGGCGGTCGTCGAGGACGAGTCGCTCATGCGCTGGATGGTCCGAAAGATCGTCGAGGCGCGCCCGGACATGCGCATGGTCCACGAGGCGGCGGGCTTCGCAGAGGGGCGCGACCTCGTCCAGCCGGGCACGGCCGACGTCGTCGTCATGGACATCGACCTCGGCGACGGGAACGGGGTTGCGCTCGCGACGCTGCTCCAGCAGCGCGACCCGCGCCTGGGCGTCCTGCTGTTCTCGTCGCACGACGTGCTCGACCTCGTGCTCGCGGTGCGGGACACCATGCGCAGGCCGTGGAGCTACCTGTCGAAGAAGTCGTCGCTCGAGCCGGTGACGCTCGCGCGCGCGATCCACGCGACGGCGCGGGGCGAGGTGGTGCTCGACCCGGAGCTGGTCGGGAAGGCGACGGCGCGCGAGGGGTCGGCGCTCGCGGCGCTGACGCAGGGGCAGATGAAGGTGCTCCGCCTCGTCGCGGAGGGCTACTCGAACGCCTACGTCGCCGAGGCGCTGCAGCTGTCGCCGCGGTCGGTCGAGAACCACCTGCACGCCATCTACAAGGCGCTCGACATCCCGACCGAGAACTCCAACCCGCGCGTCATGGCCGTGCTCGCGTTCGTGCAGCAGTCGAGCCGGTACTAGGCATGGACCACCGCTGATGGCCGACGACGTCGCCGCGCGCGCCCCGGGCCTCGCGCCGGTCGGGCGCATGCCACGGCGCGAGGACGAGCGCGAGGCGGCACGCCGCGCGCTCGCCCTCGGCCTGGTCAACGTGCTGGCGGCATCGCTCGCGGCGGCGGGGCAGTGGGCGTCGTGGCGCACGGAGAACGAGCTCGACATCCACGTGACGTCGCCCGACTGGTGGCGCGTGCTCGCGGTGTTCGCGGCGAACCTCGTGCCGTCCGGGCTCGCCGTCGTCGTGTGCCTGCGGTGGGTGGGCGTGTGGCGGTACGGCTGGCGGCGTCGGCTCGCCGTGCTCGCGTCCGTCGCGGCGGCCTCCTCCCTGGTCCGCCTGCTGCTGCTCGCGACGCTGCGGTACTCGCCCGCCGACCTGTGGTTCGTCGTCGTCGAGGCCGCGTTCGGGGTGCTCGCGGTCGTCCTGGCCGTCTCGCTCGCGCTGTACGACTTCGACGTCGGTGCCGAGCTGCGGGCGGCCGAGGTGCGTCGGCGCGAGGAGGAGGCGCGTGCGGAGCAGGCCGCGCGCGAGGCGCAGCAGGCCGAGCTCGACGTGCGCCGCGACGTTTCCCGGCGGCTGCACGGGAGCCTGCAGCAGCGGCTCGTGATCCTCACGCACCGGCTCGAGCGGCTCTCGGCCATGGGTGCGTCGGGCGACGGCGGGGGTGCGCGCGACGGCATGGCGGACGAGCTGCGCGCGCTGGCCGACGAGCTCGACGAGGTGCGCGAGCGCGACGTCCGCGAGCTGAGCCACGCGCTCATTCCCGTGGGCGTGGACATCGGGCTGCGCGAGGCGCTGATGATCGCGCTCGGCCGGCTGCCGGCGACCGTCTCCACGTCGGTGACGCTCGACCCGGTCGTGCTCGAGCGCCTGGACGCGCCGGACCGACCGCACATGGCCGTGGCGGACCGGCTCCTCGTGCTCGACGTCGTCGAGGAGGGCGTGACCAACGCCGTCCGGCACGGCAGCGCGCACACCATCGCGGTGCACCTGGGCGTCGACGTCGGCGCCGACGTCGCCTTCACGGTCACGCTGGACGACGACGGCTCGGGCCTCGCGCCGGGGGCGCACGAGAGCGGGCTCGCGCGGCTGCGTGAGCGGCTCGCCAAGCGTGGCGGCTCGCTCACGCTGTCCGCGCGGTCCGAGGGCGGGTGCCGGTTGGTTGCCCGGCTGCCGCTCGCGGTCGACGCCGCGCGCGACGGCGGCGCCACGCGGTAGGCGGTCGGGTCTCGGGCAACGACGCGATCGGGTGACGGGCCCTTGCGCGAGGCGTCTCGTGCTGATCCAATGACTCAACGCATTGACTCATTGGAGACCTCATGGCCGGCGTCGTCCTGCTCGTCCTGCTTGCCTTCGCGACCGGGCTGATCGCCCTCGTGGTGCTGCTCGTCATGACGCTGCGCAGCGGCCGCCCGGAGGCGAACCCGCCCGCCGTGGCGCGTGCGGCCCGCCGTCACGAGGCGCTCATGTCGCTCGGCGCCGCGCTCGCGAGCCTCGCGGCGGTGATCGGCATCGTCCTGTTGCCCGACATCGTCTGGACGTCGGAGTTCCAGCCGCTGCCGGTGGCGCCGGGAGTGCTCCAGTACACGTGCCCGTTCGTGGGCGCCGTCGTGTTCTGCCTTGCGCGCGCGGTCGGCGAGCAGTGGTGGCCGCGGCCCAGCGGCACGGTCCGCACGGCCGTGCTGGCGCGGCGGTCCGTCACCGAGCTGGGCGGCTGGCGTCTCGCGGCGCTCGCGGCGACGACGTCGCTCGGCCTGCTCGCCGTCGTCGGCTACGGCGTGACTGCTGCGCCTGGTGGCCGCACCGTCGCGCACGTCCCGACGTACGACGCCGACGGCACCGTCATCGGCACGGGAGAGGCCGGGCCGTACCCGGGCTGGCCGTTCGGCATCCCCATCGCGGCGGGGCTGGTGCTGGCGTTTGGCGCGGCGCTGCTCGCGCTGTGGGTGGTCACCCGGCGTCCGGCGCTCGCCCTGGTCCCGCGCGAGCACGACGACGCGGTGCGCCGCACGTCCGCGGCGCGCGTGCTGGCCGGGTCGCAGGCGTGGGTGGGCGGTGCGATGGCGCTCATGATGCTGGTCGCGGCCGTGCCGCTGAACGGTGCCGGGCACACGGGTGGGGCGCTCGCGTCGCTCGTGGCGGGCGTCGTCGTCGGCGCCGGCTCGCTCGTTGTCGCGGTCTCGGCGATCCCTGGTCTGCGGGCGCGCGAGGCGGCCGGCCGCAAGGCCGCGGAGCCGGTGTCCGCATGACCGAGCTGCGCGTGGACCTCACCGCGCCGACGCCCGTCTACGAGCAGATCCGCGCGCAGGTCGCGGGCCTGGTCGCCGTCGGCGCGCTCGCGGCGGGGGAGCGGCTGCCGGCCTCGCGCGACCTCGCGCGGGACCTGGGCGTCGCGGTCGGCACGGTGCAGCGCGCCTACCGGGAGCTCGAGGCCGCGGGCGTCGTGACGTCCCGTCGCCGCACCGGGACGGTCGTCGCCCCGCGCGACGTCGTGCCGGGCGCGCCGGCCGCGGCCGGCGGCGCGGCGG
>NZ_JACVQL010000353.1 GCF_019733465.1 Actinotalea ferrariae
CCGATGGGCGGCGGCGGCGGCGCAGCCGGCGGGTCGTCCAAGCGGCGCCGCGGCGCCGGCGGCGGCTACCTGGCGCCCGATGTCGAGGTCGAGGGTGAGCAGGCTGCCGCAGCGCTCGGCGCGGGCGCCCGTGCAGGCGCACGCGGCCAGCGGCCCGCCCCCGCCCAGGTCGTCGAGGACGTGGAGCCCGACGACAGCTGGTGACCACCTGACATGAGCCCGGGCTCCCCCACGGGGTGCCCGGGCTCAGTCGTCCTCGCCCGGTCGCGGCTCAGCCGCCGGTGACGGCGTCCCGGGTCGTGCGCACCGGTCGTGCGCCCGGACCGTCAGGCGTAGGGCTGGACGGTGAAGGTGCGGTCGCCGAGGCGGACGGTGCCGCCGTCCGGCACGGGCAGACGCTCGCCGGGTGCGCCGGCGACCGCCGTGCCGTCCGGGCCGAGCACCGCGGTGCCGTTGGCCGAGCCGTTGTCGGCGACCCAGAACCCGTGCTGGTCGATGCCGAACTTGGCGTGCGTCCGTGACAGCGAGCGGCCCGGGTCGTCGATCTCGATGACGTGGTCGACCCGCTCCCCCGCCGGCGCCTGCGGTCGGCGCCCGACGTAGCCGGGCCCCGACACGGACATGGCCCGGCCGTCGTCGAGCGTGACGACGTACGAGGTCGCTGGCGTCGGGCGCGTGGGCACAGGTGTTGCCGGTACAGGTGTGGCCGGTACATCGGCGGCCGGCACAGCGGTGGCCGGCACAGCGGTGGCCGGCACAGGTGGGGCCGGCACAGGCGCGGCCGGCACACCTGCCTCGACGGCCGGCGGCGGCGGCGGGGGCGATCCCGCTGTGGCGCCGACGGCCGGTCGCTGCTCCGGCACGGTCGGAACAGGCGTCGTCGGCACAGGCGTCGTCGGCACAGGCGTGGCGGGCACAGGCGTGGCCGGAGTACCGCTCGCCGGCGTCCGCGGGGTGGGCACGGAGCCGGTCGCCGCGGTCGGCGGGGGCGGCGGAGGAGGCGGCGTCTGCGGCACGGCACCCTGCGGCGCCGGACCGCCCACCACGGGGTACGGCTGGCCCGCGTGGACGTCGGGCACGCCAGCGGCCGGTGCGGCGCCTTCCGCACCGGGCGCGGCTCCGGTGACGACGGGCGCCTGGAACGCGACCGGGGCCTCCTCGCGGCGCAGGGCCCGGATGTCGACCACGACGGTGCCCGCGAGCTTGTCGTGCCAGCCCTGGCGTCGACCGGACGCGTCGAACGCCGACGACGCCACCACGAGCCACTGCCCGAGCCCGGCGACGACGTGGCCGCCGGCCAGGACGAGCGCGCGCGCGACCGAACGCCCGAGGCCCGGGGCGTAGGGCAGGTCCTCCTGCGCCGAACGCAGGCCGAGCACCGTGTTCCCCACGGTGCGTCCGCTCCGCGCCTCCCAGACGACGAGCCCGGCGGCCACCTCGACGGCAGCGAGACCGGCGTACACGAGGCTGCGGGTGAACCACCACACGGCACCCGCGACGACGAGCGCGACGGCGAGGTCGATCGCGTAGGCGGCGACGCGGCGGCCGGCTCGGGCCGGCGAGACGCCGTCGAAGGCGGCGCCGAGCGGGTTGGCCGACGGGCCGGCGACGGGCATGGCGCTGACGGCCCGCCACGCGTCGCCGG
>NZ_JACVQL010000354.1 GCF_019733465.1 Actinotalea ferrariae
CGGCGGCGAGCTCGGCGACGACGCGCGCGACCGCCTCGTCGTCGCGCAGCGTGAGCACGACGGCCGTGTCCCAGCCGTCCGGCGGCGCCCCGGGGTGTCGCGGCGCGGCGCCCTCGGCAGGGAGCCGCAGCAGCGGGAGCGAGTCGCCCCGCCGCCGGACCTCGGCCGCGAGCCGGTCGTCGGACGCGCGCTGCGCAGCCGCGTCGGCGAGCACCGCCCGCGTCGCCGCGAGCGAGAAGTGGACGGCTCCCGTGGTGGACGCCACGGTCACCTCGTCGGCGACCGCGCGCACCGCCGCGAACCCGACGCCGAAGCGTCCGACCGCCGCCGCGTCGCGCTTGGTCGAGGCCCTGAGGGACGCGAGCGACGCGACGCCGTCCGCGTCGAGCGGTGTGCCCGTGTTGAGCGCGGTCAGCGTGACGCGGTCCGTGCCGTCGAGCCGCAGCGCGAGGCGGCCGGGGATGCCGGCGCGTGCCGCGGCGTCGGCGGCGTTCTGCGCGAGCTCGACCACGACCCGGTCGCGGTAGTAGCGCCGGGCGTAGTCCTCCTCGGCGTTCGCGTCCTCGCGAAAGCGCGGCGGGTGCGCGCGCCACGCGTCCAGGACCGCGCGGCGCAGCCGCCCGGTCGCGAACGCGTCCCCGGTCACTCCTGCGCCGGTGCGGACCCGGGCTCGTCGGTCACGTCGCCGTCGGTCGCGGCCTCGTCGTCCGTCTCGGGCGTGGCATCCGTCTCGGGCGCCGCGTCCGCCTCGGGCACGACGTCGGCCTCGGGCACGACGTCGGCCTCGCGCTCAGCCTCCGGCGCGTCGACGGCCTCGGGCGTCGACTCGGGCGCGACGACCGCCTCGGGGTCGGCCTCAGGCGCGACGACGGCCTCGGGCGCGGCCTCGGCCTCGGCCTGGGCGGCGTCGGCCTCGCGGGCCTCGTCGACGAGGCGGACCAGCTCGAGGTCCATGTCGTCGGGCCGCGGGGTGTCGGGCCAGTCGCTCGGCTGAGGCGCGACGTCCGTCTGCGAGTGGGCGCCGCAGCCGTGGTCCATGCTCACGACCTTGCCGTCGTCGGGCGACCACTCGTTGCTGCAGACGCCGAACTCGGTGCGCAGCGACCCCGCCATGAGCAGGAGGAAGCCGCACGTCGAGCACGGTGCGCTCGCGGCGAGCGCCTGCGGGGCCATCGGCCCGTGGGAGCCGGCGTACCAGCGCTGCGCCGCCTCCGAGCGGCCGAGCGGCGAGAGCACGCGCTCCCGGCCGAGGCCCAGCTCGAAGATCGCGAGCTCGTCGGCGTCGGCGTCGCCGGTCGCCTCGTAGCCCTGGTCGAGCCGCTCGTCGTCGGGCAGGAAGGGCAGCACGTCGCCGGGACCGAGGTCGCCGGGGCGCAGGCGCTCGGCCCACGGCACCCAGGCGGGCGCCATAAGCGCGTCCTCACCGGGGAGCAGGTTGACCTCGCACACCGTCGCCGTGCGGGCGCGCGGCACGCGCGCGACGGTCACGGTCCACGCCCACCCGCGGTAGCCCGGGGCGGTCGACGCGAAGCGGTGCGAGATCAGGCGCTCGCCCTCGACGACGAGGCCGAGGTGCTCGCCGACGAGCTCGGGCCGCTCCGCGACCTCCTCGGCCGCGGCGCGCGCGAGGTCGACGGCCGAGGAGAGGACGGCGTCCTTCGTCGCGGCGGCCATCTCAGGCCTCGAGGTCGTCGGCGACGGCCCGGAGCAGCGTGGCGACCTGGGTGGCCTTCGCCTTCTCGGGGTAGCGGCCGCGGCGCAGGCCGTTGCCGACCGAGTCGAGCACCTTGATGAGGTCCTCGACGATGATCGCCATGTCGTCGGCCGGCTTGCGCTGCGCCTTGACGACCGACGGCAGCGGGTCGAGGACCTTGACCGAGAGCGCCTGGGGGCCGCGGCGGCCGTCGGCGACGCCGAAGTCCACCTTGGTCCCGGGCTTGGGGGACGCCACGCCCGCGGGCAGCGCCGAGGCGTGCAGGAAGACCTCGTCGCCCTCGTCGCTGGCGATGAAGCCGAAGCCGCGCTCGGCGTCGAACCACTTGACCTTGCCGGTAGGCACGTGAACCCCTGACGGATCGGGCGGAGATGTACGGACCCAGCCTATCGGCGCGCCGCGCTCCCCCCGTTCACGGGACGCGCGGGCTCAGGCGCTCAGCCCGCTCACCAGACGACGGCGATGACGATGTTGACCAGCGTCAGCGCGCCGATCGCGCCCCACACGCCCGTCGAGACGCTCTCCTTGCGGCGGCCCGCGACCACGAGCCCGGTGATGACGAGGAGGACGAGGAGCTTCACGCCGATCTTGGCGTTGTCGACGTCGTCGCCGTTGCCGAGCGCGTAGGCCATGCCGACGAGCGCGACGCCCGTGACGAGCTGCGTGAGGGCGCCGTGGAACATGGCCGCCTCGACGCGCTTGGTGCGCGGCTTCATCTGCACGAGGAAGCCGCCCAGGAGGCTGGCCAGCCCGACGAAGTGCAGGACGAGGAACACGTCCCGGACGATCTCCATGGTTCTCCTCACGTCGCGCGCCGCCGGATCTGACGGCGCGTCATCATCACCGGGCAGCCTAGCCAACCGTGCCGGCACCCCCACCCACGTATCGTGGTGAGGATGGCCACGTTCACCGAGCACCTGCGCGCCCGCGGCGAGGTGGGCGTCGCCGCGCTGCTCGCCGAGCGCCCGGACCTGGCCGCCCCGCCGCCCGCGACGCTGCGCGCCCTGTCCGCGCGGGCCGCGAACCGCGTGAGCCTCGACCGCGCGCTGGGTACGGTCGACGCCGTCGTGCTCCACCTGCTGGAGGCCGCGCTCGCGCTGCACGGCGTCGCCGGCCGTGGGCCGCTGACGCTCGCCGACCTCACGGCCGCGACCGGCTCCTCGCCGTCGGACGCGGGGACCGCCGCGACGGTCGCCCTGCGCCTCGCGCTCCTGTGGACCCCCGACGGCACGGTCGAGGGCGCGCCCGGCACCCCCGGAGCCGCCACCGTCCTGGCGCCGGCGCCCGGGCTCGACGAGGTGCTCGGGCCCTACCCGGCGGGTCTCGGACCGGCGCTCCGGCAGGCGCTCGGGCGCCGCAGCCCGCAGGGGCTCGCGCGGCTCGCGGCGGACCTGGGGCT
>NZ_JACVQL010000355.1 GCF_019733465.1 Actinotalea ferrariae
GTGCCGGCGTGAGCGCCGCGCTCATCGGGGTGCCGCCAGGGCGTGCGGCGCGACGTCGTCCTGCGGCTGCGACGGACGGGTCGCCGCGACGCGCGCGTCGACCTCCCGGAGCCAGGCGTCGTCCTCGGGACGCCCGTCGGCGTCGCCGTAGCACACGTCGTCGAACAGGCGCGCCGCGCGGGCCAGGTCCTGCGCGCACGACGGCAGCCGGACGCCGGCCTCGCGGGCGCCCTCGTCGGCCGTCCGGCCCGGCCTCGGGTCGAGCACGACGCGGTCCTCGAGCGAGCGCAGCACGGCGCGGAACCGGTCGAGCACGGCATCCGCCCACCGGCCCTGGGCGGCGGCGGCGTCGGCGGACGCCCGCAGCTCGGCGGCCGTGCGCGTGTCGTCGCCGAAGACGTCGACCGAGGCGCGCCGGTCGCGGCGGGCGCGCCGGACGGGTCCCGTCACGAGCAACGCCACGGCGACGCCGACGGCGAGGACCGCGACGACGATCACGGCGGCAAGGCGGACGTCCATCCCGCCGATCGCCTGCTCCGCCTGCGCGAGCTGCTGGAGGATCCACTCCCAGGCGCGCTGCAGGAGGTTGGGGCGCTCGTGGTAGATCGGGTCCGCGAGCTCCTCGCGGAGCCATCGCCGGGCCGTCTCGGCGTCCGGGTCCACCGGGACGTCCGCGCGCAGCACGGGGCCCAGCACGTGCGGGCTCAGCACGTCAGCGGGTCCCGGAGGTCTCGGCGGCGGCCTCGGCGGCCCGCTGGAGCTCGACGTCGAGGCCCTCGCGACGGATCCGGACGTCGACGTAGAGCAGCGCGTACACGGCGGCCGTGAAGACGATCGCCGGGATGAGCGTGATGCCGTACATGATGTTGGTCGCGGCGATGAAGACGCCCTGGGGCGCGAACGCGAGCGTCAGGCCGAGCAGGATGCCGAGCGGTGCGGACACGAGCTGCGTGATGAGCCCGACGATGAGCTGGGTGAGCAGCGAGATGCCGAGCAGGCGCCAGAAGCTGCCGCGGGTCAGGCGCCACCCGCGCGCGACCGACGCCCACACCGGCTCGCGCTCGAGCACGAGGACGGGCGCCACGAGCAGGAGCCGGACGGAGAGCCAGATGCTCGCGACGAAGAGACCGATCCCGCCGAGCACGCCGACGAGCGTCGCGAGGCCGCTCTGCCCCGCGGCAGCCAGCGCGACGACGCCCGCGATGAAGAGGCCGACGACGAGCAGCACCGCGAGCCCGTAGAGGACGCTCAGGCCGACGAGCGCGAGCACGCGGCGCCAGTGCTGCGACCACACCTCGGAGAGCACGGCCTTGCGCCCGATGACGGACTGGCTCACCGACACCGTGAGGATGCCGCTGAGCGCGATCTGCGCGAGCAGCATCCAGGGCAGGATGCCGACCATCGACAGGGACACCGCGGTGGACTCGACGATCGCGCCCTCGCCGTAGGGGTCGATCGACCCGTCCACGCCGCTCGAGACGAACCCGGCGAGCGCGGGGATGAGCAGCGCCTGCGTGAGCGCCCCGAGGAGCGCGACACCGGCCGCGACCATCGCCGTGAACCCGAACATCACGCGCGGGTTCGCCCGGACGGACCGGAACGCGCCGTCGAGGATCTCGCCCAGGCTCAGCGGGCGCAGCGGCACGATGCCCGGCTGCACGGGGGCCGGTGCGTAGCCGACCGGCCCGCCCCAGCCGCCCTGCGCGTACTGCTGCTGGCCGTACTGCTGTTGCCCGTACTGCTGCTGGCCGTACTGCCCGGTGGCCTGCTGCGGCTGGCCGTACTGGGGCTGGCCGTACTGGGGCTGGCCGTACTGGGGCTGACCCTGCTGGGGCTGGCCGTACTGGGGCTGACCCTGCTGGGGCTGGCCGTACTGGGGCTGCCCGTACTGGGGCTGGCCGTACTGGGGCTGCCCGTACTGAGGCTGACCCTGCTGGGGCTGACCATGCTGGGGCTGGCCGTACTGCGGCTGGCCGTACTGGGGCTGGTCGTACTGCGGCTGAGCGGGCGCCGTGCCGTCCTGGGGCTGGGCGGGCTGACCGGGCGCGCCGTAGCCGGGCGGCTGCGCCGACGGCGCGCCCCAGCCCTGGCCTGCGTCGTGCGGTTCGCTCACGTCTCGTCCCCTGTGTCCGGCGGCCGGTCCTGCTCGCCGGCTGCTCGCCGGCCCGGGCGGCCCGCGGCCGCGCGCGCCCATCGTGCCACGGGTGGGCTCGCGCTCGTGGCTGCGCCACGGACGGCGTCGTGCCCTGTGGACCGCACGGGGGGAGCCCCCCCGGGACCGCATGGTCCACGGCCGCCCACCGGGATGACACGATGTGACGCATGAAGGGTCGGATCCTGGTCGTGGACGACGACGTCGCGCTCGCGGAGATGATCGGCATCGTGCTGCGCTCGGAGGGCTTCGAGCCCCTCTTCTGCGCGCACGGTGACGAGGCGATGGGCGCCTTCCGTGCGGGGCAGCCCGATCTCGTGCTGCTCGACCTCATGCTCCCGGGCAAGGACGGCACCGAGATCTGCCGCCTCATCCGTGCGGAGTCCGGCGTCCCCGTCGTCATGCTCACGGCCAAGAGCGACACGGTCGACGTCGTCCTCGGCCTCGAGTCGGGTGCCGACGACTACATCTCCAAGCCGTTCAAGCCCAAGGAGCTGGTCGCGCGCGTGCGCGCCCGGCTGCGCCGAACGGATGAACCCACGCCCGAGCACCTGACGATCGGCGACCTCGAGGTCGACGTCACCGGCCACCGGGTCACCCGTGCGGGCGAGCTCATCCCGCTCACGCCGCTCGAGTTCGACCTGCTCGTCGCGCTCGCCCGCAAGCCCTGGCAGGTCTTCACCCGCGAGGTCCTGCTCGAGCGGGTCTGGGGCTACCGCCACGCGGCGGACACGCGCCTCGTCAACGTCCACGTCCAGCGCCTCCGGTCGAAGATCGAGCACGACCCGGAGCACCCCGAGATCGTCGTGACCGTGCGCGGCGTCGGCTACAAGGCGGGCTCCGGCCCGGCGTGACGTCGCGATGACGCCTCCCGGCACGTGGGCGACGGTGCGCGACCGCGCGGAGCGCGCCCGTCGGACGCTCCGCCGCGCCGGCCTCGGCGCCGACCGCCTCGTCCGCCGGGCATGGCACCGGTGGCGCGCGTCCCTGCAGCTGCGCGTCATCACCTCGACGCTCGTCGCAGGCATCGTCGCGGTCGGCGTGCTCGGGGGCTACCTGAGCGACCAGATCCGCGACGGGCTCTTCGAGGAGCGCCTCACCCAGGTGCTCCAGGAGAGCGCGCGGTCGACGCAGCGCGCGCAGGAGAGCTTCGACAGCGCGGTCGCGTCGACCGGCACCGAGATCGACGGCCTCTTCCGGCAGACGGTCGGGGCCCTCCAGCTCGGCGGGTCGAGCGACCAGGTGGTCCTGCGCCGCTCGCCGGGCGCCACCCCGCCGGTCTTCGTCAACGACTACTCGTCCTCGCCCGACGCCGGCCTGAGCCGGCTCGTCACCGACGACCTGCGACGCGCCGTCCAGGGCTCGTCCGAGCAGCACTGGGTGTCGGTCGCGATCCCGCGCGAGGACGGGGGCGTCGTGCCGGGTCTCGTCGTCGCCTCGGCCGTCACGGCACCCGCCGTCGGCCAGTACGAGCTGTACTTCCTCTACAGCCTCGCGCCCGAGCAGCAGACCCTCTCGCTCGTCCAGCGCGTGCTCGGGTTCGGCGCCCTCGGCCTGCTGCTGCTGCTCGGCGGCATGACGTTCCTCGTGACGCGCCAGGCGGTCCAGCCCGTGCGCACGGCCGCACGCGTCGCCGAGCGTCTCGCGGACGGCCACCTGGCTGAGCGCATGGTGGTCAAGGGGGTCGACGAGATGGCGACGCTCGCGCGGTCGTTCAACGAGATGGCCGAGAGCCTGCAGGACCAGATCCGCCGGATGGAGGACCTGTCCCACCTGCAGCGACGCTTCGTCTCCGACGTCTCGCACGAGCTGCGGACGCCGCTGACCACGGTGCGCATGGCGGCCGAGGTCATCCACGCCGCGCGCGCGGAGCTCGACCCGGCCGCGTCCCGCTCGGCCGAGCTCCTGACGGCCCAGCTGGACCGGTTCGAGGACCTGCTCGCCGACCTGCTCGAGATCAGCCGGTTCGACGCGGGCGCCGCGATGCTCGACGCCGAGAGCCGCGACGTGCGCGACGTCGTGCTCAACGCCGTCGAGCACGCCGTCCCGCTCGCCGAGCGGCGCGGGGTCTGGCTCTCGGTCGAGCTGCCGCCCAAGCCGGTGATCGCCGACGTCGACCCGCGTCGCGTCGAGCGCGTGCTGCGCAACCTGCTCGTCAACGCGATCGAGCACGCCGACGGCCGGCCCGTCGAGGTGTGGCTCGGCGCGGACCAGCGCGCGCTCGCGGTCGCCGTGCGCGACCACGGCGTGGGGATGACGCCCGAGGAGGTCGAGCACGTCTTCGACCGGTTCTGGCGCGCGGACCCGGCCCGCGCCCGCACGACCGGGGGGACGGGCCTCGGCCTCGCCATCTCGATCGAGGACGCGCACCTGCACGGCGGCTGGCTCGAGGCGTGGGGCCGGCCCGGCGAGGGTGCGTGCTTCCGGCTCACGCTGCCGCGCCGCGCCGGGATCACGCTCGTGTCGTCGCCCGTGCCGCTCGTCCCGCCCGACACCCAGGGGTCGTCCGTCGCGGTCTCGTACGCGTCGCACGAGGGGCGGCCGGACCTCGACCCCACGTCCGTCCCCGACCTCGACCGGCTGGAGGCCCGATGAGCCCGCGCCTGCGCCCGCGCCCAGGCACCGCCGCGGCGCGCGCGGCGGTCGCGCTCGTCGTGACCGCCGCGATGCTCGCGCTCGCGGGCTGCGTCTCGATCCCGACGTCGGGGCCGATCCGGACGGGCGACGTCGTCAGCACCGAGCAGCCCGGCGTGCCGCTCCAGCTGCCGAGCGACCCGGTCGTCGACGCGGAGCCCGCCGAGCTCGTGCGCGGTTTCCTCCTCGCCGGCGCGGCCGGCCTCGCCGACGAGTTCGTCGTCGCGCGCAAGTTCCTCACCGCGCGCGCGTCCGACGAGTGGGACCCGCGCGCGCACGTGACGGTCTACCCGCAGCGCAGCAGCGGCCCGCAGGTCGAGCCGCAGGAGGACGGCACCGTCGTCGTGACCGTCCCGGTCGAGGCCACGGTCGACGAGGCCGGCCGGTACGCCGAGGCGGCGCCGGGCGCCCTCGACACGGAGCTCGTGTTCGAGCTCGCGCGCGACACCTCGGGCCAGTGGCGCATCTCGGCCCTGCCCGACGGGGTGCTCATGGACGCGGGCAACTTCGAGGTCTCCTACCGCGCCGTGCCGGTCTACTTCGCGTCGCAGGACCGCACCCACCTCGTCCCCGACCTGCGCTGGTTCGCGACGGCGAAGACGCCCACGCTCGCCGCGAGCGCGCTGCTCTGGGGCCCGTCGCCGTGGCTCCGGGACGCCGTCGTCTCCGGCGCGCCCGAGGGGGCACGGCTCAGCACGGAGACCGTCACCGTGTCCGAGGACGGCGTCGCGCGCGTGGACCTGGCCGAGATCCCGACGCTGCCGGAGCAGGTGGACCGCAACCTCCTGCACGCCCAGCTCACCGAGACGCTCCGCCGCATCCCCGTGACGGGCGTCGAGGTCACCGTGGGCGGGCTGCCGTGGCGCGAGACGAGCGTGCCCGTGCTGCAGCGCGACGTCGCGCCGACGTCGGGGCCCTACATGCTCGTGGGTGACACGCTGTCGGTCCTGCGCGACGGCGTCGTCGAGCCGTTGGAGGACGTCGCCGACCTCACGGGTCTCGACCCGCGTCACCCCGCGATCGGCCCCGACGAGTCGATCCGCGTCGTGCTGTCCGGCACCGGCAGGCTGCTGCTGCTGCCCCCGGGCGGCGGGGCCCCCCAGCAGCTGCTCACGGGCGCCACGCTCGTCCCGCCGTCGGTCGACCGCCACGGCTGGGTGTGGACCGGGGAGCGGGCGTCGGACGGCACGCTGCTCGCGGTCGATGCCGCCGGTGACGTCGCGCCCGTCGACGCCCCGTGGCTCGAGGGCCGCACCGTGCGCTCGCTGCGCGTCTCGCGCGACGGCGCCCGCATCGCCGTCGTCTCGGCCGGCACGGCGGCCACCGACGTCGAGATCACCGTCACCTCGGTGGTCCGCGACGAGGACGGACGTCCCACGCTCGCGAGTCCCGAGCCGCTCGCCGTCGGTGGCGCGATCCAGGACGCGCTCGAGGTGGCCTGGGTGGACGAGGTGACGCTCGCCGTCCTCGGCACGAGCGCCGAGCTCGGCGTGCCGACCACGCACGTGGTGCCGGTCGGCGGTCCGACGGTCGCCCTGACACTGCTCGAGGGCCGCGGCATCGCGGCCGGCCGCGGACGCCAGGCCATCTACGTCGTCGACGAGGCCGGCACGCTGCTCGCCCGGCAGGGCAACCAGTGGAAGAACGTGGCCGACGGCGTGCGCGACCCGGTCTTCCCGGGCTGACCGCGTCGCGGCAGGCCGCCGCACGCTCGCGCGGCTGCCGCCCGCGAGCGGCTGTGGGAATCGTCCGCGCGGCGGCGCCCACGACCACGCTGGACGGCGTGATCCCACCGGACGTCGTGCGCGCCGACGTCGTGCGCGCCGTGCTCGCGGCGCTGCGTGACGTCGCTCGCTGGGTGCTGCCCGTCGAGTGCCCGGGGTGCGGCCGGTGGGACGTCCCGCTGTGCGGCGCGTGCGCGTCGGCCCTCGACCGGGCGCCATGGCGGTGCGAGACCGGGGCGCCCCGGCTCGACCGGCTGGACGGCACGGCGCCGCTGCCCGTGTGGGCCACGGCGGTGTACGCCGGACCTGTGCGCGGCGTCGTGCTCGCCTGGAAGGACCACGGCAGGCTCGACCTCTCGCGCGTGCTCGCCGCGTCGGCGCGGCGCGCGGGCGCCGCCCTCGGCCCCGGGC
>NZ_JACVQL010000356.1 GCF_019733465.1 Actinotalea ferrariae
GTGCCGAGGCGATCGGGGTGCCGCGCGAGCTGCGACGCGCCACCGCGCCGTGACGACGGCCGGCGTCGTCGTCCGCGCCCGCGTGCGGCAGGGCTGGGCGCGCGTGCGGCGTGCGTTCCTGCCGGTGCTGGGTGCGAGCCTCGCGGCCGGCGGGGCGTGGGCCATCTCCTACTACCTCCTCGGCCATCCGGCGCCCTTCTTCGCGCCGGTCTCCGCCTGGGTCGCCCTGGGCTTCACGGCGGACCGCCGGCCCCGCCGCGTCGCGGAGCTCGCGTCGGGCGTCGCCGTCGGCGTGCTCCTGGGCGACCTCCTCGTGCACGTCATCGGCAGCGGGCCGGTGCAGATCGCCGTCGTGCTCACGGTCGCGGCGCTCGTCGGACGGTTCGTGGACCGCGGCGACCTGTTCGCGATGCAGGCGGGCGTCCAGGCGATCGTCATCGTGGCGCTGCCGGCCGCCCAGGTCGGGTCCCCCGTGAGCCGCTGGGTCGACGCGCTCGTGGGCGGTGGGCTCGCGCTCGTCATCGCCGTCCTGTGGCCGCAGGACCCGCGGCGACGCGTCCGGGCCGTCGGCGAGGAGGCGCTCGTCGAGGTGGCCGAGGTGCTCCGGCACCTCGCGACCGGCCTCGAGCAGCGACGCGAGGACGAGGTCGAGGAGGCGCTCGCGCGCGGACGGGCGTCGCAGCCGGTGCTCGACCAGTGGCGCTCGACGGCCGGTGCCGCGCGGCAGTCGGCCCGCGTCTCGCCGGCCTTCCGCCGGCACCTCGAGGAGCTGCGGGCCCTCGAGGCCTCGGCCGTCTCGGCGGACCGGGTGATGCGCAGCGCCCGCGTGCTCGTGCGGCGCAGCCGGGTCACCGTGCGCGACGAGCACGACGTCGCCGCCCTCGCGGCACTCGTGCGGGCCGTCGCCGACGCGACGGGTGAGCTCGCGGTCACGCTCGGGCGCGGGGGTGACCACGGGCGGGCACGTGGCAGGCTCCAGGCCGTCGCCGCACGTGCCGACCCGTGGGCGGTCTCGAGGGAGGACTGGCAGGTCCAGGGGCTCGTGCTCCTGCTGCGCTCGCTCGTGGTCGACCTGCTCGAGGCGGCCGGCGAGGAGCCGGACGAGGCCCGCGCGCACCTGCCCGAGATGTGAGGCCCGGGCGTGTGACGTGCGAGTTCACCCTGGTGCGTGCTCACGACGGCGGCGGCCGGGTCGATAGGACGGCGTGCACCCCGACCGTCTCGGACCGCGGGACCTCCGGTCCGCCGCGCTCACCGCCGCCGCCCTCGTGGTCGCGGGTGCGCTCGCGATGCTCTCGAGCGAGGTCATGGCCGTGGTCGCGGGCGAGGCCGCCAACCTCGCGCTCGTCGGTGTCGTCGCCGTCCTGCTCGCCGTGCTGGCCGGTGCGGTCGTGCGCAGCTACCGCGCGATGCCGCCCGTGCTGTGGATGGCGCTCGCGCTCGCGATGGTCGTCGTCATCCTCGTGATGAACCTCGTGACGGAGGACGCCGGCGGCGGTGCGCAGATGGCCTACCTCTTCCCCGTGGTCTACGCGGGCGCCTTCCTGCGGGCGTGGGCGGCGTGCGTCGTCGCGGCGACGGCCGCCGTCTCGCACGGGATCACGGTCTTCGCGCTGCTCGAGCCGGACGTCGCGCTGCCGGACACGATCTTCGCGCTCATCGTCATGCTCGGCCTGACGGCCGTGCTCACGACGTCGGGCCGCCGCCAGGACGCGCTCACCCGCCAGCTGCGCGCGACGGCGTCGGTCGACCTCCTCACCGGCCTCGCCACGCGGCGCGCGCTCGAGAGCGCCGCCGCGGGCGCCGCCGGCCCGGACGACCGCGGCGGCTCCGCTGCCGACGGCGCGCGGGCGACCGTGGGCCGCGCGCTCGTCCTCGTCGACGTCGACCAGTTCAAGGCGCTCAACGACGCGTACGGCCACCCGGCCGGCGACGCGGTGCTCGTCCACCTCGGATCCGTGCTCCAGGGCGTCGTCCGCGCGGAAGACACGGTCGCGCGGTGGGGCGGCGACGAGCTCGCGATCCTCATGGTGGGCATCGGCGCCGAGGACGCGAGGCGGCGTGCCGAGGCCGTGCGGGCAGCAGCCGCCGCCCGGCCGCTCGTGCTCGACGGCCGGCCCCTGCCGCTGACGGTCAGCGTCGGCGTCGTCCACTCGACGTGCCCGGGTCCGGACCTCGAGGCGATGTACGCCGCGGCGGACGAGGCGCTCTACCAGGCCAAGCGCGGCGGGCGCGACCGCGTCGTCGTCGCCGGCCCGGGCACGGGGTCTCGTACGCTCGTCCCGTGATCGTCACCGCCCAGGTCCTCATCTTCCTCGCGCTGTACCTCCTGGTGTTCGTGCTGTGCGTGGTCGCGGTCGTCGACCTGCTACGCCGCCCGGCCCCCGCGTTCGTCTCGGCCGGCAAGCGGACCAAGAAGTTCTGGGGCGGCATCCTCGCGGCCGCCACCGCCGTCGCGTTCGTCGCGATCCCGTACCCGCTCGGCATCGGCGAGCTCCAGTTCCTCGCGCTCGGCAGCGCCGTCGCCTCGATCGTCTACCTCGTCGACGTCCGGCCGGCCGTGGCGCCCTACAGCGGCGGCCGGGGCCGCGGACCGCGAGGGCCCGGCCGGCCCGGCGGCGGCTGGTGACCGCCGGCACGCTCGCCGAGGTGGTCCGCGGCGACCTCGTCGAGTCGGTGCACCGCGGTCACCTGGTGGTCCTCGCCCCGGACGGCCGTGTCGTGGTCGAGGTGGGTGATCCCGACGCGGTGATCTGGCCGCGGTCCTCGCTCAAGCCGCTCCAGGCCGTCGCGATGCTCGCGGCCGGGCTCGACGTCGACGACGAGGGTCTCGCGCTCGCGTGCGCGAGCCACAGCGGCACGGACGTGCACCTCGCCGTCGTGCGGCGCGTGCTCGACGCCGCGGGCCTCGCCGAGGCGGACCTCCGGAACACGCCGGACCTGCCGCTCGACGCCGACGCCGCGTTCGCGTGGCGCGCCGCCGGCCGAGGTCCGACCTCGCTCACGCAGAACTGCTCGGGCAAGCACGCCGCGATGCTCGCGACGTGCGTCGCCGCGGGCTGGGACGTGCGGAGCTACCTCGACCCCGGGCACCCGCTCCAGCAGGCCGTCCGCGCGACGGTCGAGGGGCTCACGGGCGTGCCGGTCGCGAGCACCTCCGTCGACGGGTGCGGCGCCCCGCTGCTCTCGACGACCGTGCGCGGCCTCGCGCGCGCCCTCGGCCGCATCGCCGCTGCGGCGTCGACAGACGCCCCAGCCGACGCCGCCGCGACCGACGACGCCGCCACGACCGCCGCGACGACCGCCGCCCGGACCGGTACCGCCGCAGACGGCCCGCGCGCGCCCCTCGCTCGCGTGGCGCGTGCGATGTCGTCCCGCCCCGACCTCGTCGGCGGTCCCGGGCGCGACGTCACGGCCGTGATGCGCGCGGTGCCCGGCCTGGTCGCCAAGGACGGCGCGGAGGGCGTCTACGCGGCGGGCCTGCCGGACGGCTCGGGCGTGGCCTTCAAGGTCGAGGACGGCTCCGGCCGGCCCCGGCCCGCGGTGCTCGTCGCGGCCTTGGCGCAGGCGCTCGCGGCGGCCGGTCAC
>NZ_JACVQL010000357.1 GCF_019733465.1 Actinotalea ferrariae
GCCGGCGGGTGAGCGAGGCGACGGCCCCGCGGACGGCGCGCCAGACCGAGCGGACGACGACGAGCAGGGACACGCCGGCGAGCGTCGCCGCGACGTGCGCGAGCAGCACGGGCAGGGCGACGAGGACGACGAGCCGCGCAGCGCCGGGTGCGCCGGCGTCGAGCGCGAGCGTCCCGACCGGGCACTCCGCGTCCGGCCCGAGCAGCGCGAGCCGCACCCCGAGCGAGCCGACGACGCCGTCACCCGGCAGGCAGGGGTGCACGAGCAGCGCGCCGGCACCTACGAGGGCCGAGACGACGGCGGCGAGACCGAGCACGAGCGCGGCCGCCAACGCCGGCCCGCGGCGTGCGGGCCGTCGCGGCGTGCGCGGTGCACCGGTCATGGCGACCAGCCTACGCGCGGCACCTGACAGGGACCTGGGACCCGTCTGGGACCTCGGGGCACCCGTCAACGCCTTGGGAGCCTGGCTCAGCCGAGGTCCGGCGGGCCGGGCAGGGGCCACCACACGACGTCCTGCCCCTGGACGGCCAGCACCCCCAGGACGACCGCGGCCGCGAGCGCGAGGACGGTCACCGTGAGCGCACCCGGCCACCCGGGGGCGACGGCCGCGAGCACCCACCTGGCGCCCGTGCGCGTCGCGCGGCTCATCGGCCCGAACCACAGGGTCAGCAGGCCGGCCAGCACGGCGACGGCCAGCAGCGCCGGGGTCACCCACGAGGCGTTGTCGCCGAGGCCGGCGGGCTCCCCGGACGCGCGCTCGACGAGGACCCACCGCTCGGTGTCGAGCAGCCACCACCCGACTCCCCCGACCACGACGACGACGCTCGCGGCGACGAGCGCGGCGGCTGCCACCCCGAGCACGGAGCGGACGAGGTACCAGGGCCATGCGCCGACCGCGCGCGCCGTGTCGGCGCGGCCCGCGCCGCGGCGCGCGCGGCGCGCGTGCATCGCGTCGACGTCGAGCCCGACGCTGCGGACCAGCACCGCGAGGACGACGGCGACCAGGAGCGCGACGACCGGCCGCACGGCGCCGACGGCGACGAGCACGGCCCCGAGCGCGAGCACGGTGCCGACCCGACGCCGGGGCTCGGGCAGCGGCGCGGGCTCGACGACGCCGTCGCCCTCCCCCTCGTCCCCGTCCGGCGCCGCGCCGTCCGCGTCCCGGTCCTCCGCGTCGCCGTACGCGTCGCCGTCGTACGCATCGGCGTCGCGCTCGTCGTCGTAGCCGACGTCGTACGCCGCGCCCAGGTCCCCGTCCGCGTCGCCGTCGGGCTCGTGCCCGCCGGTCGCGACGACCGTGGTCGCGCCGCCCGCCGCCAGGACGGCTGTCGCCGGCACGCCGGCGTCGACCGGCAGCATGCGCGTCCCGCTCGGGCCACCTGCCGGTGCGGCGGTCACGGCCTCCGTGGCGTCGTCGGGCTCCGTCTCGCCCTGCGCCGCCCGGCGC
>NZ_JACVQL010000358.1 GCF_019733465.1 Actinotalea ferrariae
GTCCGCGCCGCGAGGCCGCGGGTGTCCACGGCCTCGGCCACGTCGGGCACGCGCGCCCGGCGCGACTGCTTGGTCGCCTCGCGGACGGTCGCCAGCCACTTCGCCCGGCTCCGGGCAGCGCGGTCGCCGCGCCACACCACGACCGAGCGCGACGCCTGCCAGGGCACCACCTCGTCGGCGCCGACCTCCGTCGCCGCCTCGATCGCGAGCTCGTCCCGGTCGCCCTTGGCGAGCGCCTGCGCGAGGACGAGGCGGACGGGCGGCAGCGGCTCCTCGACCCGCTCGACGACGTCCAGCACGAGGCGACCCGTCTCGACGCCCGCGATCGTGCAGCGCAGGCGCACGCCGGCACCGTCCGCGACGTCGATGCGCTCCCCCGGGCGCCGGCGCTGGACGACGCCCGCGTGCCGCGCCTCGGCGCCCTCCAGCACGTAGGTGTCCCCCGCCGCCACGCCGACGAGCTGACCCGGCCCGGCGAGGAAGACGGGCGCGCTCACGCGGTCACCCGCAGGGGGTTCACCTCGGCGGTCGCCGGGCTCGTCGACGGCACGGGTCAGCGGCCGGCGAGCTTGTCGCGCAGCTTGGCGAAGACGCCCGGGTGGGCCGGGGCCATGCGCGAGGCCGGACGCTCCTCGCCCCGCAGCTCGGCCAGGCGGCGCAGGAGCGCCTCCTGCTCCTCGTCGAGGGTCGTGGGGATCTGGACGTCGACGTGGACGTTGAGGTCGCCGCGGCCGCCGACGTGCAGGTGACCGATGCCGAGCCCGCGCTCGACGAGCACGTCGCCGGGCTGCGTCCCGGGGCGCACGTCGATGTCCCGCACGCCGTCGAGCGTCTCGAGCTGCACGACGGTCCCGAGGGCGGCGGCCGTCATGGGGATCTCGAGCGTGCAGTGCAGGTCGTCGCCCCGACGCACGAACGTGTCGTGCTGGCGCTCGCGGACCTCGAGGTACACGTCACCGGGCGGACCACCCGCCGGCCCGACCTCGCCCTGACCGGTCAGCTTGATCCGGGTGCCGGTGTCGACACCTGCGGGGACGTCGACCGAGAGGGTCCGGCGGCTGCGCACGCGTCCCTCGCCCGAGCACTCCGGGCACGGCTCGGGGATGACCGTGCCGAACCCGTGGCACGCGGCGCACGGGCTCGAGGTCATGACCTGGCCGAGGAACGAGCGCGCGACGCGCTGGACGACGCCGCGTCCGCCGCAGACCTCGCACGTGCGGGGCGACGTGCCCGGGCGGCAGCACGTGCCCTGGCAGGTGCCGCACAGCACCGCGGTGTCGACCGGGACCTCGCGGTGCACGCCGAACGCGGCCTCGGCGAGGTCGATGTCGAGGCGGACGAGGGCGTCCTGCCCGCGCCGGGCGCGCGGGACGGGGCCGCGCTGCGCGGACGCGCCCTGCGCCGCGCCGAAGAACGTCTCGAAGATGTCCTGGAAGCCGAAGCCCGCGCCGAAGCCGGCCTGGCCGCCGCCCGGCGCGGTCGGGTCGACGCCGCGGTCGTACATCTGGCGCTTCTCGGGGTTGGACAGCACCTCGTAGGCGCGCGAGACGTCCTTGAACCGCTCCTCGGCGCCGTCGCCGGTCGCGACGTCGGGGTGGAGCTCACGGGCGAGCCGGCGGTACGCCTT
This sequence comes from Actinotalea ferrariae, assembly GCF_019733465.1. Taxonomy (GTDB): domain Bacteria; phylum Actinomycetota; class Actinomycetes; order Actinomycetales; family Cellulomonadaceae; genus Actinotalea; species Actinotalea ferrariae_A. The sequence goes on from NZ_JACVQL010000358.1 coordinate 1,628, forward strand.
CTTGATCTGGTCCTGCGTCGCGTCGGGGCTGACGCCCAGGACCTCGTAGTAGTTGCTGCTCACATCACACTCTCTGGGCGTCGCGGCCCCGCCGCGGGGCGGGCTGTCGCTGGGTCACGGGACGGGTGGTGGTGCCGGGCGACGGTCACCCGGCGGGGGCGCCGGCGGGACGGGTCACTGGGCCAGGATCCGGGACAGGTACCGCGCCACGGCGCGGACCGAGGCGATCGTCCCCGCGTAGTCCATGCGGGTCGGGCCGAGGGAGCCGATCCGGGCCACCGGCTCGTCGTCGGCACCGTACCCCGCGGCGACGATGGAGGTCTCCGCCAGCCCCGCGTGCTCGTTCTCGCGGCCGATCCGCACGGTCACCCCGGCGGAGTCCTCGGCCATCTCGGTGAGGAGCCGGAGCAGGACGACCTGCTCCTCGAGCGCCTCGAGCACGGGCCGGATGGTGCCCGTGAAGTCGGTACCGCTGCGCGCGAGGTTCGCCGTGCCGGCCATGACGATGCGCTCCTCGGTGGCTTCCGCGAGCGTGTCCTCGACCGCGCGGATCACGCGCTGGACGAGCGGCTGCTCGGACACCGCGAACGCCTTCGTCATCCGGCTCAGGGGCTCGGGGAGGTCGACGAGGCGCTTGCCGGCGGCGGTCGCGTTGAGCCGGGCGCGCAGCTCGGGGACGACGTGCTCGGCCACGGGCTCGTCGAGCTCGAGGACGCGCTGCTCGACGCGACCGTTGTCGGTGATGATGACGACGAGCAGCCGCCTCTCCCCGACCGGGACGAGCTCGAGGTGGCGCAGCGCCGAGCGGCGCAGCGACGGGTACTGCACGACGGCGACCTGGTGCGTGAGCTGCGCGAGCAGGCGCACGGACCGGTCGACGACGTCGTCGAGGTCGACGGCCTCCTCGAGGAAGGCCTGGATCGCCCGGCGCTCCGGCGCCGAGAGCGGCTTGACCGTGGAGAGCCGGTCGACGAAGAGGCGGTAGCCCTTGTCGGTGGGGACGCGGCCCGCCGAGGTGTGCGGCTGCGCGATGTAGCCGGCGTCCTCCAGGGCGGCCATGTCGTTGCGGATCGTGGCGGGCGAGACACCGAGGTTGTGCCGCTCGACCAGCACGCGCGAGCCCACCGGCTCGTGCGTGTGGACGTAGTCCTCGACGATGGCGCGCAGCACGTCGAGCCTGCGGTCCTCGCTCATCGCACCTCCCCGTCGTCCGGCTCGTCCGACCCCAACGGCACCTGCGCGGCGCGCGGACCCGCCTCCCGCACCGCTGTCGCACCCATGTGGCACTCTCAGCGTCCGAGTGCCAATCCTACCCGCGTCGCACCAGGGGGTACACGTGGTGGGGGCACGCGCACGACGAGGAGGCACGAGGTGGACCGGTACGGCAACGACGTCCTGGGCGGCGGTCCGGGGGCGCACGGACGACGCGGGCCGGTGAGCCGGCCCCAGGTCGCCGAGGCGGGTCTGGTCGTCGAGGAGGTCACGACGGGCTGGGTGGGCGCCGTCGTGCGGGTCGAGAAGTCGGGCGGCATGCACGTCGTGGTCCTCGAGGACCGGCACGGACGCACCCGCACCTTCCCCCTCGGCCCGGGGTTCTGGGTCGACGGAGCACCGGTCGAGCTCACGCCGCCCGCCGGGCCCGCGCCCGTCGCCGCGCCGAGGCGGACGGCGTCGGGCTCGGTCGCAGTGCACGGGGCGCGGGCCCGCGTGGCCCGCGGCGCGCGGATCTGGGTGGAGGGCAAGCACGACGCGGAGCTGGTCGAGAAGGTGTGGGGCGACGACCTGAGGCTCGAGGGCGTCGTCGTCGAGCTGCTCGAGGGCGTCGACAACCTGCCCGCGAGCGTCGCGGCGTTCCGCCCGAGCGCCGACCGCAGGCTCGGCGTGCTCGTCGACCACCTGGTCCCGGGCAGCAAGGAGTCGCGGATCGCGGCCGAGGCCGTGCGGGCGGCGCCGCCCGGGACGGTGCTCGTGCTCGGTCACCCGTACGTCGACGTGTGGCAGGCGGTGCGGCCGGAGCGGCTCGGGCTCGACGTCTGGCCCGTCATCGACCGCGGCACGGAGTGGAAGCGGGGCGTCCTGGCCTCGCTCGGCTGGCCGCACGCCGAGCAGGCCGACGTCGCGCGCGCGTGGCAGCGGATCCTCCGCAGCGTGCGCGACTACCGGGACCTCGAGCCGAGCCTCCTGGGCCGGATGGAGGAGCTCATCGACTTCGTGACGGCCTGACGCCGCGGATCGCCCCACGCCGGGTGCCGGTTTCGCTACTGTCTGCCCTGCACCGACGTGGTGCACCGCCGCTCGCCCCTGGGCTGCACGACCGGGTCCGGGACCCCTCAGGCCGTCAAGCTGCGGTCAGGCCGACAAGACAAGCTGGTGAAGCGACATGACGACCAACCCCTCCGACGAGCCTCAGGCACCCGGAACGCCGCCGTCCACCCCGGCCTACGGCGCCCCCTCGACGCCCGGCGCGACGCCGCCGCCCGCCTACGGCACGCCTCCCGCGGGCGGGTACCAGCAGCCGCCGGCCGGTGGCTACAACGCCCCGCCCCCCGGCTACAACGCACCGCCGCCCGCCCCGGGCTACGGCGCGCCCCTGCAGCCGCCGCTGAGCGACGCCGAGCAGCGTCAGTGGGCGCTGTTCGCCCACCTCGGCCCGATCATCCTGGGCTTCATCGCCCCGCTCGTGATCTGGCTGGTCTACAAGGAGCGTGGCCGCTTCGTCGAGGAGCAGGCCAAGGAGTCGCTCAACTTCCAGATCACGATCACCCTCGCGGCGATCGCCGTCGGGATCATCTCGGTGGTCACCTTCGGCCTCGGCGGGATCCTGTACCTCGCGTTCGTCGTCGCCCTGGTCTTCATGATCATGGCCGCGGTCGCCGTCAACAAGGGCGAGGCCTACCGCTACCCGGTGAACATCCGCTTCATCAAGTGACGCGCTGAACACCCACGGCGGGGCCGGTGACCACGACGGTCACCGGCCCCGTCCGCGTCGAGGTCAGGCGGTGAGGGCGCGGACGACGGCGTCCGCGAGCAGGCGCCCCCGCCGCGTGAGCAGCGCGGTGCCGCGCACGGCCGCACCACCGTCCAGCAGGCCGTCGGCGACGAGGCCCGCGACCGCGTGCCGCCCCGCCGCGTCCACGTGGTCCAGCGGCAGCCCGTCGCGGATCCGCACACCCAGCAGCACGCGCTCGAGCTGCACCTCGTCCGGCCCGAGCAGCTCACGCCCCGCCGCGGGCGTCGCGCCGGCGGCCAGCCGGTCGGCGTAGGCACGCGGGTGCTTGACGTTCCACCACCGCACCGACCTCGGCCCGTCGGCAGCACCACCCAGGTGCGAGTGGGCGCCGGGTCCGAACCCCCACCAGTCGTCGCCGCGCCAGTAGCCGACGTTGTGCCGGCAGGCGTCGTCCGGCGTGCGGGCCCAGTTGCTGATCTCGTACCAGCCGAGGCCCGCGGCCGTGAGCACGTCGTCGGCCAGCTCGTACTTGGCGGCCTGGTCGTCCGGGTCGGGACGCGGCAGCACGCCGCGGCGCACCTGGGCCGCCATCTTCGTGCCCTCCTCGACCGTCAGCGCGTACGCCGACACGTGGTCGACGCCGCACGCGACGACGGCGTCGAGCGAGCGGCGCCAGTCCTCGACGCTCTCCCCCGGCGTGCCGTAGATGAGGTCGAGCGACACGGCGAGCCCGGCGTCGCGCGCCCACTCGACCGCACGCGGCACGCGCTCCGGGTCGTGCGTCCGCTCGAGCGTCGCGAGCACGTGCGGCACGGCCGACTGCATGCCGAACGACACGCGCGTGAAGCCGCCGTCGGCCAGCTCCGCGAGGCTCTCGGGCGTGACCGAGTCCGGGTTCGCCTCGGTCGTCACCTCGGCGCCGGGCGAGAGGCCCCAGGTCGAGCGCACCCCGTCGAGCACCGCGACGAGGTCGCCCGCCGGGAGGAGGGTCGGCGTGCCCCCGCCGACGAAGACGGTGGACACCGGCCGGCCGCCGCGGCCGACGGCGTCGAGCGCCCTGGCCGCCTGGGCGACCTCGCGCAGCACCGTGCCCGCGTACGCCTCGTGTCCGGCGACACGCCCGCCGGCCTCGGCCAGCAGCTCCGACGCCGTGTAGGTGTTGAAGTCGCAGTACCCGCACCGCACCGTGCAGAACGGGACGTGCACGTAGACGCCGAAGGAGCGGTCGGCGCCGTCGTCGAGCCAGGCGGGCAGCGAGCCGTCGGCGGGCGGCACCTCGCCCTCGGGCAGAGCCGGGCTCACGGTCTCGCCCCCGCGAGCGCAGCGGCGACCGCGGTCGCACCGGCCCTCGCGACCGCACCAGCCGGCGCGACCGGACGGGCCGGCACGAGCCGTGCGGTCACTTCCGCGCCTTCTCCTTGGCGTCCTTGCCACCCGACTCGGTCGAGAGGGCGGCGATGAACGCCTCCTGCGGCACGTCGACGCGACCGATCGTCTTCATGCGCTTCTTGCCCTCCTTCTGCTTCTCGAGCAGCTTGCGCTTGCGGCTGATGTCGCCGCCGTAGCACTTCGCGAGGACGTCCTTGCGCATCGCGCGCACCGTCTCGCGGGCGATCACGCGCGAGCCGACGGCGGCCTGGATCGGCACCTCGAACTGCTGGCGCGGGATGAGCTCCTTGAGCTTGCCCACCATCATCACGCCGTACGCGTACGCCTTGTCCTTGTGCACGATCGCGCTGAAGGCGTCGACCTGCTCGCCCTGGAGCAGGATGTCCACCTTGACGAGGTCGGCGGCCTGGTCCCCCGCGGGCTCGTAGTCGAGCGACGCGTACCCCCGCGTCTTCGACTTCAGCTGGTCGAAGAAGTCGAAGACGATCTCGGCGAGCGGCAGCGTGTAGCGCATCTCCACCCGGTCGGCCGAGAGGTAGTCCATGCCGCCGAGCTCGCCGCGGCGCGTCTGGCACAGCTCCATGACCGCGCCGATGAACTCGCTCGGCGCCAGGATGGTCGCCTTGACGACCGGCTCCCGGATCTCGCCGACCTTGCCGCCCGGGAACTCGCTCGGGTTGGTGACCGTGATGACCGAGCGGTCCTCCATCGTGACGTCGTAGACGACGTTGGGAGCGGTCGAGATGAGGTCGAGGTCGAACTCGCGCTCGAGGCGCTCGCGGACGATCTCGAGGTGCAGCAGGCCGAGGAACCCGACCCGGAAGCCGAACCCGAGCGCGACCGACGTCTCGGGCTCGTAGACGAGCGCGGCGTCGTTGAGCTTGAGCTTGTCCAGCGCGTCGCGCAGCACCGGGTAGTCGGACCCGTCGATCGGGTAGAGCCCGGAGAAGACCATGGGCTTGGGGTCCGCGTAGCCGCCGAGCGACTCCGACGCGGGCTTGCTCTGGTTCGTGACGGTGTCGCCGACCTTCGACTGGCGCACGTCCTTGACGCCCGTGATGAGGTAGCCGACCTCGCCGATGCCCAGGCCCTTGGTGGGCATCGCCTCGGGCGAGATCACGCCGATCTCGAGCAGCTCGTGGTGCGCCTTCGTCGACATCATGACGATCTTCTCGCGCGGGCTCAGCTGGCCGTCGACCACGCGGACGTACGTCACGACGCCGCGGTAGGTGTCGTAGACGGAGTCGAAGATCATGGCGCGCGCGGGCGCGTCCGCCGAGCCGTGGGGCGCGGGCACGGTCCGGACGATCTTGTCGAGGAGCACCTCGACGCCCTCGCCCGTCTTCCCGGACACGCGGAGCACGTCGTCCGGGTCGCCGCCCACGAGGCCCGCGATCTCCTCCGCGTACTTCTCGGGCTGGGCCGCCGGCAGGTCGATCTTGTTGAGCACGGGCACGATCGCCAGGTCGTTCTCCATGGCGAGGTACAGGTTCGCGAGCGTCTGCGCCTCGATGCCCTGGGCCGCGTCCACGAGGAGGACGGCGCCCTCGCACGCGGCGAGGGACCGGGACACCTCGTAGGTGAAGTCGACGTGGCCGGGGGTGTCGATCATGTTGAGCGCGTACGGGACGAGCGCACCCTGCTCGTCGGCGACCGCCCAGGGCATCCGGACCGCCTGCGACTTGATGGTGATCCCGCGCTCGCGCTCGATGTCCATCCGGTCCAGGTACTGCGCCCGCATCGCCCGGGCGTCGACGACGCCCGTCAGCTGCAGCATGCGGTCGGCCAGGGTCGACTTGCCGTGGTCGATGTGGGCGATGATGCAGAAGTTGCGCAGCAGCTCCGGCGGCGTCGCGGCCGGCTGGATGCGGCTGCTCAGCTGGGCGCTGGGGATCGGGGACACAGCGGGGGCGCTCCGGTGCTCGGGTGCTCGTGGACGGGCTCTGGCGGACGACGCGCAGGGCCGGACCACCATGGTCCCACGGACGCCCGCCTCCACCCGCACCGCGAGCCCGCAGCACGGCGCCCTTGCGGGTCGGCGGGCACCGGCGGACGCTGGAGGCCCGGGGACCCACCCGGACCCGACGGCACAGGAGGACTCATGGCCACCACGGTCGCTCGCGTCACCCAGATCAGCTCGCGCTCGGAGGTCAGCTTCGAGGACGCCGTCCAGGGCGGCATCGAGCGTGCGACGTCGACGCTGCGCAACGTCCAGGGCGCGTGGGTCAAGGACCAGAAGGTCGAGGTCGCCGACGGCCGCATCGTCGCGTACCAGGTCATGCTCGAGGTGACCTTCGTGCTCGACGACTGAGCCGACGGACGGGGCGGCGCGCGGCCGCCCGGCGAGGCCGTCCGCGCGCGGGGTCCCGTGCGACGTCGGCGGCTAGCCTGGGCGCGTGCCCTCGCCACTGCTGCGCCGCGTCCTGCGGCTGGCCCGCTCGGCCGTGGG
>NZ_JACVQL010000359.1 GCF_019733465.1 Actinotalea ferrariae
CGCCGCAACAGCCGCCGACGGTCCCGCCGCAGCCCCCGGCCGGCCCGCAGTCCTGAGGGCGCGCTGCTGAGCGCGGGCCGCCCGCCCGGTCGCGGAGCCCGGCTGCCGAGCGGCCGGGCTCAGCCCTCGAGCAGCCCGCCCATCCACGCCTCGACGTCGTCGGGACGGCGCGGCAGGGCGGCGGACAGGTTCTCGTTGCCGTCCGCCGTGATGAGGACGTCGTCCTCGATCCGCACGCCGATGCCCCGCAGCTCCTCGGGGACGGCGAGGTCGTCGGCCTTGAAGTAGAGACCCGGCTCGATCGTGAACACCATGCCCGGCTCGAGCACCGCGTCGAGGTACAGCTCACGCCGCGCCTGCGCGCAGTCGTGCACGTCGAGGCCGAGGTGGTGGCTGGTTCCGTGCACCATCCACCGGCGGTGGAACTGCCCCTCGGGCGCGAGCGACTCCTCGGCCGTCCCGGGCAGAAGGCCCCAGTCGGCGAGCCGTGCGGCGATGACCTCCATAGCGGCGGCGTGCACGTCGCGGAAGCGGCTCCCCGGGCGGGCGACGGCGAAGGCGGCGTCGGCCGCGTCCAGGACCGCCTGGTAGACGCGACGCTGCACCTCGGTGAACGTGCCGTCGACCGGCAGCGTGCGCGTGATGTCCGCGGTGTAGAGCGAGTCGACCTCGACACCCGCGTCGAGCAGCACCATCTCCCCGGTGTGCACGCGGCCGTCGTTGCGGATCCAGTGCAGCGTCGTGGCGTGGTTCCCGGCCGCGGCGATCGTCTCGTAGCCGACGGCGTTGCCCGCCTCGCGCGCGTGCCCGTCGAAGGTCGCCTCGACGACGCGCTCGCCGCGCTCGTGCTCGACGGCGCGGCGCAGGTTGCGCACGACGCGCTCGAAGCCCGCGACGGTCGCCGCGACGGCGGCGCGCATCTGCTCGACCTCGTACTCGTCCTTGATCAGGCGGAGCTCGCTCAGGGCCTCGGCGAGCTCGGCGTCGAGCGCGCCGTGCTCGGCCTCGACCCCGCGGGCCTCGTCGACCTGCGCGGTCACCGCGTCGTCGGCGCCGGGGACGACGCGGACGCGGACGCCGTCCGGACCGACGTCCTTGGCGATCGCGTCCACGAGCTCGTCGAGGGCGGCGGTCGCGATGCCCGTGAGGACCTCGAGGTCGGCGAGCGTCGGACGCGCGCCCACCCAGAACTCGCCGTAGCGCGAGTCCGCGAAGAACTCCTCGGTGTCCCGCCCCGACATGGGCCGGAAGTAGAGGACGGCCTCGTGGCCGTCGTCGACCGGGTGCAGCACGAGGACGGCGTCGGGCTCCTGATCCGTGCCGAGCCCCGTGAGGTGGGCGAACGCCGAGTGCGGGCGGAACCGGTAGTCGGTGTCGTTCGACCGCGTCCGCAGGGGGCCGGCCGGCACGACGAGGCGCTCCCCGGGGAACAGCGCCGACAGCCGCGCGCGCCGGGCGGCGGCCCAGGACGCCGACGGCAGCGGCGCGCCCGGCC
>NZ_JACVQL010000036.1 GCF_019733465.1 Actinotalea ferrariae
GCCGGTCGTCCGGTCGGCCGCCCCGCGCGGCCCGGACGCCGAGGCGCCCGCGCCGTCGTCGGCCGCCGACCTGCTGCGCCAGGTGCATGCGCTCTACCCGCACCCGGACGACGCCCCCGGCCTCGGCACGGGCGGGATCCCGGGCACCGTCGGCGTCCAGGAGCTCGAGCGCCCGGACGGCGGGCGCAGCTGGGTCGTCGCCATCCCGGGCACCGAGGACTGGTCGCCGGTCACGGGCGCGAACCCGTTCGACCTCACGTCCAACTTCGACCTGGTCGCCGGGTCGTCGAGCGACTCGCTGCGGACCGCGGTCGAGGCGATGACCCAGGCCGGGATCGCGCCCGGCGAGCCCGTGGTGCTCGCGGGTCACAGCCAGGGCGGCATCGTGGCGGCCACCATCGCGGCCGACCCGGAGCTCGCGGCCCGCTTCGCGGTCGCGGCCGTCGTGACCGCGGGTGCGCCCGTCGGCTCGATCGAGCTCCCTCCCGGCGTCGCGGCCCTGCACCTCGAGCACGCGCCCGACTACGTGTGGACGCTCGACGGCGCACCGAATCCCGTGACGACGGACCGCACGTCGGTGCACGTCGACCTCGCGCGGTCACCCGATCCGGCCGACCGGGCCGCCGCGGCCTCGCCCGTCACCGCGCACGGCATCGACACCTACGCGCGGACGGCCGACCGGCTCGGCGACGTCGACCACCCCTCCGTGCAGCGCTTCGACGCCACGCTGCGGGAGCTCCTCGGCGACGGCGGCGGGCCGGTGACGTCCCAGCGCTACGTCGGCGTCCGTGTCCCCGCCGCGCCGTGAGGCCGTGGACCTCGGTGGTCCGGCGCTCGGCCTCAGTCGCGCTTCTTTCCCGACGGGAGCACCACGCTGAGCAGGAAGCTGATGACCGAGATGATGAGCGCGCCGAGCACGGCGGTCCCGAAGTTGTCGATGCGCAGGCCGTAGTCCGTCAGCTCGGACAGCCAGCCGGTCAGCATGAGCATGAGGGCGTTCACCACGAGGGTGAACAGCCCGAGCGTGAGGATGTAGATCGGGAACGAGATCAGCTTGACGATCGGCTTCACCACGGCGTTGACCAGGCCGAACACGAGGCCGACGCCGAGGAGCACCAGGACCGTCGTCGTGGTGTCGTCACCGCCCACCACGTCGAGCCCCGCGAGGACCTGGGTCGCGAGCCAGATGGCGGCGGCGTTGACGATGACGCGTAGCAGGAAGGCCATGGTCAGCATGCTCCCACCGCGGGGCGTCCCGGCGGCAGCCCTCGCACGGGTGGGGCGGGCGGACCGGGGCCAAGGGCGCGAGCGGGGTCGTCCGCTGCTCGGGCACGCCGCGGTGGCATGCTGACCCGGTGACCTCCCCGCTCGCGCCGCGCGCCGTCGTCCGGCGCATCCCCGCCTACGTCCCGGGTGCCCGCGCGGCCGTCGACCAGCGCGCGCACAAGCTCTCGTCGAACGAGAACCCGTTCCCGCCGCTGCCCTCGGTGCGGGACGCGGTCGCCGAGGCGGCGGTCCAGCTCAACCGCTACCCCGATATGTTCGCGACCGAGCTCGGCGAGGCGCTCGCCGCCCGGCACGGCGTCGAGCCGGCCGCCGTCGTCGCGGGCTGCGGCTCGGTCGCCGTCCTCGGCCACGTGCTGCAGGCGTTCTGCGACGCGGGCGACGAGGTCGTGCACGCCTGGCGCTCGTTCGAGGCGTACCCGATCCTCGTCGGTCTCCAGGGTGCCGTCGGGGTCGAGGTGCCGCTGACCGCGGACGGACGCCACGACCTCGGCGCGATGGCCGCGGCCGTCACCGAGCGGACGCGCGCGCTGCTCGTGTGCTCGCCGAACAACCCGACCGGCCCGGCCGTGCGCCACGCCGAGCTCGTCGAGCTGCTCGCCGCGGTCCCCGAGCGCGTGCTGGTCGTGCTCGACGAGGCGTACGTCGAGTTCGTCCGGCACGACGGCGCCGTCGACTCGGCCGCCGTGCTCGCCGCGCACCCGAACGTCGTCGTGCTCCGCACGTTCTCCAAGGCCTACGGGCTCGCGGCGCTGCGCGTCGGCTACGCCGTCGCGCGGCCCGCGATCGCGAGCGCCATCCGGACCGCGTCAACGCCCTTCGGCGTCAACCACCTCGCCCAGGTCGCCGCGCTCGCGTCGCTGCGGGCCGAGGACGAGCTCATGGAGCGCGTGGACGCCGTGGTCGCCGAGCGCGACCGCCTCCTCGCCGGCCTGCGCGCGCAGGGCTGGTCCGTGCCGGACGCCCAGGGCAACTTCGTGTGGCTCCCCGCGGGCCCGCGCACGGTCGACCTCGCGGCCGACGCCGTGAAGCACGGCGTGCTCGTGCGTCCGTTCGCGGGCGAGGGCCTGCGCATCACGGTCGGCGACGCCGAGGCGAACGCCCGCGTGCTCGAGCTCGCCGAGAGCTGGCCGCGCACCGCCTGAGTGGAGCCCGGGTCTCGATGGGCGAGAACCTGCCGGCCGACCCCGCCCGACGGCGAGCCCCACGGGTAGGTTCGGCCGCGTGAGCACCGCACGGGGTACCTGGCCGAGGACGACGTCGTCGTCGCCGACCTGTCGCCCGCACGGGTTGGCCGGCTGTCCCGCGCCCTGTCGCCGAATGCCCCGCTGAGTCCCTGAGGACTCCGGCGCCCGTCCGCTGCACGCACGGGCGCCCTGATCGTCGCCGCGCCGTGCTCGTCCGAGCAGCCGCGGCCACCGCCCACGCGGCCGACCGCCGTCGTGGGCCGTCCGTCCGCGTTGCCGCGCGGCCGGGCACCGGACGACACCGCCGAGCCACCCACGCCGGCGCATCGCGCTGCGCCACCCGCGCAGGTCCGGGTCCCACCTCCGTCACCACCGACCGGGCGCCGCCGTCGTGCGGCGCCGAGGAGACACCATGACCGCGCTCGACACCCGCACCACCACGACCGACCGGATCACCCCGCTCGAGCCCGTGCCGCTCGACCCGGCCACGCTGGGCCACCCCGCGAGCAACGTCGACCTCATCCCGCCGCTGCCCGCGCACTGGGCGGGGCTCGACCTCCGCGAGATCCTCAGCCAGCCGGCGGCCTTCCTGTCCGTCAGCCAGTCCAACTCCCTCTACCGGCCCGGCGGTGTGCAGTACGCGGAGGGCCACGCGTTCCGCGGCAGTCTCCCGGCGACCGTGCGCGCGGTGCACGCGGCGCGACGCGCGCCGAACTTCGTGTCGTTCAGCTGGATCGGCTACTCGGTGTTCCGCCAGGACTACCCGCAGTCCGTCTTCGACCGCGCGCAGTACGACTCGTGGACGGGCGCGATCGACGCGACGCCCGAGCAGGTCGCGTGGGACGACGCGCTCGTCGACGAGCTGCGCGAGCTCGTCGAGCCCGGCGACAACGAGCTGTACGAGAAGGCCCTCCAGACGGCGTTCGTCGGGACGGACCTCCCGCTCGAGCTCGCGCGCAAGCGCGTCGAGGTCGTGGTCATCACCGGCATCCACCTCGACTGGTGCATCGAGGGCAACGCCCGGGCGGCGCGCGACCACGGCCTCCTGCCGATCGTCATCGGCGACGCCACCGGCGCGCAGCGCCCCGACCAGGAGGCGGCCGCGTTCGAGCGGATCACGAACTTCTTCGCGCCGGTCATCTCCGCCGCGACGTTCGAGAGCCTGGTGACCCGCTGATGGGCGACGTCGGCCTGCTCCTCGTCGGCGTCGTGCTGCTCGTCAACGGGCTGTCGACGCTCGGCGTCGTCCCGGCGCGCGGCGCGGCACCGCTCAACTTCTTCGTCGGCACGGCGCAGGTCGTGCTGCCGACCATCGTGCTCGTCCAGCACGGGGCCGAGCCGGGCGTGCTCCAGGCGACCTGGCCGAGCTACCTCTTCGGCATCACGTACCTGTGGTTCGGGTTCCAGACCGTGTACCGGATCGAGCCCCAGGGCTTCGGCTGGTACAGCGCCTTCGTCGCCGCGATCGCGGGCTACTACGCGGTGACGTCGATCGCCGGGGACCCGGTCTTCGCCGTGATCTGGGCGACGTGGGCGGCGATGTGGACGCTGTTCTTCCTGCTCCTCGGCCTCGGCGTGACCCGGGTCGGGACGCTGGACCTCGGCCGCTTCACGGGCTGGTTCCTCGTGCTGCTCGGGATCCCGACCTGCACCGTCCCGGCGCTCCTGCTCATGGACGGCCGCTGGAGCACGGACCCGGTGGCCGGCCTCGCGGCACTCGCACTCCTGGCGCTCGCGACGGCGGCGTCGGCGGCCCTGGCCCGCCGCCCCGCGACGTCGGCCCCGACCTCCCCGACCGCGGCCAACGCGACCCCGACCCCGCAGGAGGCCCCCACCCCCGCCTGACCCTCCACCCCCACGACCCCGCCCACACCCCACGCCGAGGTCGACATCCCCGACCGAGGTCGACATCCGCAGCCATCGACCTCGGCCACGCATGTCGACCTCGGCGGCGGGGGCCGTGCAAGGCGTCGGGGTGGCGCTCGGGGCGCGGGAGTTGGAGAGTCGGCACAAAGGGGGTGCGGACGCTGTTGTCGGCGCTCCACAGGCCGAACCTACGGTTGCGTAGCCTACGCTGACGTAGGTTAGCCAGGCCGTCGCCGGAAGGACCCTGCGTGAACGAGCCCGACATGGTCCAGCTGCTCACCCCGACCGGGGAGCTGCGGGACCATCCCGAGTACAGCCCGCGCATCGCCCATCTCGACCCGGACGCCCTGCGCGGGCTGTACCGGGACATGGTGCTCGTGCGCCGGTTCGACTCCGAGTCGACCGCGCTCCAGCGCCAGGGCGAGCTGGGTCTGTTCCCGCAGTCCCTCGGCCAGGAGGCCGCGCAGGTCGGCTCCGGCCGCGCCCTCGCGCCGCAGGACTACGCCTTCCCGTCCTACCGCGAGCACGGCGTGGCCTGGACGCGCGGCCTCGACATGGCCGACATCCTCAAGCAGTTCCGCGGCGTCGACCACGGCGGCTGGGACACCGAGGCGCACAACTTCCACCTGTACACGCTGGTCATCGGCTCGCACACGCTGCACGCGACGGGCTACGCGATGGGCATCCAGCGCGACGGCGCCGTGGGCACGGGCGACCCGCAGCGCGACGCGGCCGTCGTCACGTACTTCGGCGACGGCGCCACGAGCCAGGGCGACACCAACGAGGCGTTCGTCTTCGCCGCGGTCAACAACGCGCCGCTCGTCCTCTTCTGCCAGAACAACCAGTGGGCGATCTCCGAGTCGACCGACCGCCAGTCGCGCGTGCCGATCGTCGACCGCGGCAAGGGGTTCGGCGTGCCGAGCGTGCGGGTCGACGGCAACGACGTGCTCGCCTGCTACGCCGTGACGGCGGAGGCGCTCGAGCGCGCGCACTCCGGCAACGGCCCGACCTTCATCGAGGCGTACACCTACCGGATGGGCGCCCACACGACGTCGGACGACCCGACGCGCTACCGGTCCTCGGCCGAGGAGGAGGCGTGGCGCCGTCGGGACCCGATCGACCGGCTCCGCCTGCACCTCGAGACCACCGGCGAGCTGCCCGCGGCGTTCCTCGCCGAGCTCGACGCGGAGGCCGAGGCCTTCGGCGAGCGCCTGCGCCGCGACGTCCGCGCGATGGACAAGCCGCCGACGTCGACCATGTTCGAGCACGTCTACGCGGGGGCCCACGCCGTCGTCGAGGCGGAGCGGGCCTGGTTCGAGCAGTACGAGGCATCGTTCGAGGTCGCACCGGAGGTCACGCGATGAGTGCCGTCCCCGCCGTCGAGCGCCTCACGCTCGCCAAGGCCATCAACCTCGGCCTGCGGGCCGCGCTCGAGGAGGACCCCAAGGTCCTGCTCATGGGCGAGGACATCGGGCAGCTCGGCGGCGTCTTCCGCGTCACCGACGGGCTGCAGAAGGACTTCGGCCCCGACCGCGTCGTCGACACCCCGCTCGCCGAGTCGGGCATCGTCGGCACCGCGATCGGCCTCGCGCTGCGCGGCTACCGGCCCGTGTGCGAGATCCAGTTCGACGGCTTCATCTTCCCCGCGTTCGACCAGATCACGACGCAGCTCGCCAAGGTGCGCTACCGCTCGCGCGGCCGCCTGTCGCTGCCCGTCGTCATCCGCGTCCCGTACGGCGGCGGCATCGGCGCCGTCGAGCACCACAGCGAGTCGCCCGAGGTGCTCTTCGCCCACACGGCGGGCCTGCGCGTCGTGACGCCCGCGAGCCCGGCCGACGCGTTCACGATGATCCAGGAGGCGATCGCGTCGCCCGACCCGGTGCTCTTCTTCGAGCCCAAGGGCCGCTACTGGGACAAGGGCGACGTCGACCGCGGCTTCTCCTACGGCACCGCGACGGGCGAGGGCCTCGACCGCGCTCGCATCGCGCGGGCCGGCACGGACGTCACCGTCGTCGCCCACGGGCCGACCGTCGCGACCGCGCTGCGCGCCGCGCAGGCCGCCGCGGCCGACGGCACGAGCATCGAGGTGGTCGACCTGCGCACGCTGTCGCCGCTCGACACCGCGACCGTGGCGGCCTCCGTGCGCCGCACGGGTCGGTGCGTCGTCGTGCACGAGGCGCCCGTCCTCTACGGCACCGGCGCCGAGGTGGCAGCGCGCATCAGCGAGGAGTGCTTCTACCTCCTCGAGGCGCCCGTGCTGCGGGTCGGCGGCTTCCACAGCCCCTACCCCGTCGCGCGGCTCGAGCACGAGTACCTGCCGAGCCTCGACCGCGTCCTCGACGCCGTCGACCGCGTGCTCGCCCACTGAACCGACGCCCCGAGACCAGGAGTCACGCGTGCCCCGGTACGAGCAGTTCCGCCTCCCCGACGCCGGCGAGGGCCTCACCGAGGCCGAGATCGTCGCGTGGCACGTCGCCGTGGGCGACGCCGTCGTGGTGAACCAGCCGATCGTCGAGATCGAGACGGCCAAGTCCCTCGTCGAGCTGCCGTGCCCGTGGGCCGGCGTCGTCACCGCGCTCCTCGCCGAGCCCGGCGAGACGGTCGAGGTCGGCACGCCGATCATCACGGTCGACGTCGACCCGCACGGCGCACCCGACCCCGGTGCGTCCGAGGGCGGCGCGGCGGCGGGCGGCGCGGTCGGCGCGGTCGTGCACACCGCGGCCGAGGACGCGGCGCAGGCGGGCGG
>NZ_JACVQL010000360.1 GCF_019733465.1 Actinotalea ferrariae
CCGGCCCGCGTGCCGCCCGCGGGCGGGGCGCGGCCCCCGTCATCGCGCCGGACGCAGCCGCGCCGCGACCTGGACGGCCCGCACGGCCGCCGCCGCCTTGTTCCGCGACTCGGCGTACTCGAGCTCCTCGACGGAGTCCGCGACGATGCCGCCCCCCGCCTGGACGCTCGCGCGCCCGTCGCGGATGAGGGCCGTGCGGATCGCGATCGCCATGTCCATGTTGCCCGCGAAGTCGAAGTACCCGACCGTGCCGCCGTAGATCCCGCGGCGCGCGGGCTCGAGCTCGTCGATGAGCGCGATCGCGCGCGGCTTGGGCGCCCCCGAGAGCGTCCCCGCCGGGAAGGTCGCCGTGAGCGCCTGGAGCGCCGTCGCGTGCTCCCGCAGGCGACCGACGACGGTCGAGCAGATGTGCATGATGTGGCTGAACCGCCGCACGGCCATGAGCTCCACGACCTCGACGCTCGTCGGCTCGCACACCTTGACGAGGTCGTTCCGCGAGAGGTCCACGAGCATGATGTGCTCGGCCCGCTCCTTGGGGTCCGCGAGCAGCTCCTCGCCCAGCTCGGCGTCCTCGGCGGGCGTCGCGCCTCGCGGCCGCGAGCCCGCGATGGGGAACGTCACGACCTGGCGGTCGGTCACCTTGACGAGCGTCTCGGGGCTCGACCCGACGACGGCGAACTCGTGCCCCGCGGCGTCCTGGAGCGCGAAGTAGTACATGTACGGGCTCGGGTTGATGGTCCGCAGGACCCGGTACACGTCGAGCGGGTCCGCCGGGCAGTCGAGGTCGAGCCGCTGCGAGATGACGACCTGGAACACCTCGCCGTCCCGGATCGCCTCCTTCCCGACGCGCACGGACTCCGTGAACTCGTGCCGCGGGCTGCGGAACTCCAGCTCGGGCTCCGGGACGTCGTCGGCCAGCACCGCCGGCGCGAGCGGCACCTGGTCGACGAGCTGCGCCTGCATGCGGTCGAGGCGCGCGACGGCGTCGGCGTGCGCCTCGTCGACGCGCGCGTCGGTGTCGTCGAAGTTGATCGCGTTCGCCACGAGCCACACCGAGCCGTCGACATGGTCGACGACGGCGAGGTCGCTCGCGAGGCACAGCGTCAGCTCCGGCACGCCCAGCTCCTCGGGCGCCTTCGCCGGCAGCGTCGGCTCCCAGTGCCGCACGACGTCCCAGCCGAGCGCCCCCACGAGCCCGCCGGTCAGGGGCGGCAGGCCCGAGATCGCGGGCGTGCGCAGAGCCTCCAGGGTCTCGGCGAGCACGTCGAGGACGTCGCCCTCGCGCGGCACGCCGACCGGCACGTCGCCGAGCCACGCGGCCTGACCGTCCTCGACCGTGAGCGTCGCTCGGGACGCGACGCCGACGAACGACCACCGCGACCACGTCCCGTCCACCTCGGCGGACTCGAGCACGAAGGTCCCGGGACGCCCCTGCGCGAGGGTCCGGTACAGGCTCACCGGCGTCACCTCGTCGGCGAGCAGGCGGCGCACCACGGGGACCACGCGGCGGTCGCGCGCGAGCTCGCGGAACGTCGGCAGGTCCGGCCACGTCGTGCCCCAGGGCAGGTCCCCGACCGTCCGGGGCGGCGCCTCCGGGGCGGCCGGTCGCGCGGCGCTCACTCGGCGGCCCCGGC
>NZ_JACVQL010000361.1 GCF_019733465.1 Actinotalea ferrariae
CACCCAGTGTCAACCGACCTTGCAGCAGTCCCCTCGTCGTTGGCACAGTCGCCGCGGTGGCGACGATTGCAACGCTTACGGTTGCGACCGGAGGGACTGCGCTCGTCGCGATGACTGCAATCGCCACAACGGCTAACGTCGTGAGCACAGGCGCCGGCGCCGTGAGCGCAGCCCACGAGTGCAGCGATGGAGGCCCGGCATCCAACTGCGTCGTAAGTATTGGCCTCACCGCCCTTCCATTCGGAGTAGGACGCATCGCCGGGCGCTTCTTCCAAGGGGCCGCAACAACCGCCCGACACGTCGATGACGCTTCACGCGCCTCAGCTAGATCCGCGCTAGCAGGAACGGAATTAGGCCTATGGTCTATCGATATGGCCGCAGAACTCTGCGATTGGTGAATCACATATGACGCTGCCGCTCCTGGTTGGGATCTTTGCGACGGCTTGGGAACTCATTGCTGGCGGTGCGCTCCATAACATGGACAAGCGGGCCTACCGTCTCGTCTACCGGAAGACCTGGTATGTACCGCCGTGCCTTTTCGCCGTCGGAGGCGTGAGCGCTCTGATGTTCTCGGCCAACTGGCTGGCGATTCTGCTGGCGTCTGCGGCGGCTATCTGTGCGGTCTCGGCGCTCCTGCGCCCCCCCCCCCCCCCCCCCCCCCCCCCCTGGCCGCCGAGCGCGTGCACAGTTTGGGAAAATGGACCCACGGTGACCGCGTCGGCGACTCGCGAAGGCGCCAGCGTGTTGCCTTACTTCTGATGTCCCTCGCGATCCTTGTGGCGTGGCACGCTCTGCGCCCGACCGGATGAAGTCGGCTCCACGCAAGGTGTCGCTCACGCTCTATTGAATCGCGAGAGGGCAGCTTGGCTGGCCCGCGTGGCCCGCGTGGCCACACCAGACCGGTCCGCGGCCGGGCGCCCGCGGCAGCGGCCCGCGCGGGCGCGGGTCGTCGTCCTCGAGTCGAGTCGCGACGAGTCCGCGCGGTTGAGGCCGCGACCGTGGAAGCACTCCAGCGCACACCGATAAGGTGCGTTATGTCAACCTGGGTTGACGGCCTCTCCTAGCGAGCCTCGTACGCTGCCCGCACCTCGGCCGGGATGCGGCCGCGGTCGGGGATGGTATAGCCGTGCTCGCGGGCCCACTGCCGCACGGCCGCCGCGTCACTGGCGCGGCCGACGCCCGCGGTGGCCTGCCGGCGGTTGCTTCCGGTCTTCCGAGCAGCGC
>NZ_JACVQL010000362.1:0-1498 GCF_019733465.1 Actinotalea ferrariae
CGTCCCGGCGGTGCCACCGTCGAGAGACGAGCGGCGCGGGCCGTCACATGCGGCTCATGCCGCCCTCCGTACAGGTGAGACCTGGGAGGCCAGCATGAGCACGAGCACGTTCCGCAACCACCGCCTGGTGGTGGACGACCTGACCGACACCGCCCTCGCCGCGACGCTCCTCGCGGGCGGCGCCGTCGTCGCGCACGGCTTCGGCAACATCTACGCCCTCACGGCACGGGGCGACGCCGCCTCGGTCGCGCGCGTCAACGCGCTCAAGGGCCGGCCGGTCGACCAGGTCGGCAGCATCACGCTCCCGCCGGACCGCCTGCTGTCCGCGTTCGACGTCGACGCCCTGCCCGAGCCGCTCACGCCCGAGCTCGTCGGGCGCGTCGTCGACGCGTTCGCGCGCGTCGGGCCCATCGGGTTCCGCGGCCCGGCCGCGTCGCACGTCCCCGCGCACCTCGCGAGCACGGCCAACGGCGTCCTGACGACGCAGGTCATCGTGCCCGGCACGCGCTGCCCGTCCAACCGGTTCCTCACGCTCGCGGCCGCCGCCGTCTCGCCCGTGCCCCTGTTCATCACGTCCGCCAACCGATCCCGCCACGTCACGGGGGCCGCCGACGAACCGGCCCACTGGCGCGCCGACGCCCTGCGCGACGACCTCGCCGGGGCGCATGGGCTCGTGGTCCTCGAGCACGCGGACGAGCGCACCGCGCGGCACCGCTACCCGTACCACCAGCCCATGTCGACGACGATCCTGGGCCTGCACCACGTGAGCGTGGTGGACGGCGTCGTGCACCTCCCGGTCGAGCGCAACGGCTCGCTCGACGTCGCGCGCGTGCGGTGGGTCCTCGCCGGGCTGGGCCTCGGCGTGACGGTCGAGCCGTCGGCGCGCACGCGCCTCACGGCGCGCGAGTACGGCGCGGCGCCGGCGCTCTCGAGCTGAGCGTCCCGTCGTCGCCGGTCCCCCGGGCGGCGATACGGCGCCGGCTCAGCGCTCGGCGAGCGCGAGCCGGCCGGCGAGCACGGCGAACGACGCCGCGAACGTGCGCCGCACCCACAGCACGACCCGCGGCCGAGCGATGACGTGGGCCCGGACGCCCGCGGCGAAGACGCCGTAGGCGGCGAACACGACGAACGTCGCGACCATGAAGACGCCGCTCAGCTCGAGCATCCGCACGACCGGGCTGCCCTCGCCCGCACCGACGAACTGCGGCAGGAACGCGAAGAAGAAGATGGTCAGCTTCGGGTTGAGGATGTTGATCAGGACGCCCTGACCGATGACGCGGGCCGACGAGCGCGATCCGGTGGCCGCGTCGTCGTCGACCGCGAGCGCCCCGCGGTCGCGCCACGTGGTCCACGCCATCCACAGCAGATAGGCGACGCCGAGGTACTTGAGCGTCTGGAACGCGACCGCGCTCGTGTGGAGCAGCGCCGCCAGCCCGGTGATCGCGGCGAGCATGTGCGGCAGCGTCCCGAGCGTGCAGCCGACGGCGGCGACGACGCT
>NZ_JACVQL010000362.1:1524-1930 GCF_019733465.1 Actinotalea ferrariae
CGCCGGTGCCCGGGGTCGCGACGACGACGAGCGTGGTCAGCAGGAACTCGGGGCTCACCGTCACAGCATGGCGTCGGCGGGATCGAGGCCGACAGCGATCGTGGCGACCGTCCCACATGGCGGCGTCGTGCGCGGTCCGCCGGCGTGCTCGCCGGGCCCGGACGTACAGAAGCCCCGCTGCCAGGGGGCGGGCAGCGGGGCTTCGGTAGTTGAAACCTAACACTTCTGGGGGGCGGGTTCGCAAGACCCTCCGGGGTGAAAGTGGTCACGTTCCCGTCGAGATCGCTCGGCACCCCCCGGGCGCCCACCTCTCGTCCCCTATGGACGTCTCACCCCGCCCCCGCACAGTGGAGCGAAGGCGGCCGACGCGCCGACTTCGGTTCAAGTGGTTGTTGCAACGCGGTGC
>NZ_JACVQL010000363.1 GCF_019733465.1 Actinotalea ferrariae
ACGCCGCACGGCGCGACCCCGGCCCGGCCCGGCGCGTCCGAGCCGGCACCGCGCTCGCTGCGGGCGCGTCTCGCGCACGGACCCACGCGTGCGGCCCTCGTCGCGGCGCTGCTCGTCCTCGTGACCGGCGTCGTCTGGCTCACCCGCCCCGGTGGGGACGTCCAGGGCCTCGAGACGCAGTCCGTGGTGGTGACCGGCATCTCGGGTGCGGTCCAGGAGGGCACCGAGATCATCCAGGAGGTGCGCGCCACCGAGGACGGGCTGACCGGCTTCGAGGCGACCTTCGGCACCTACGGCGGCGTGACGGACTGCGCCGTCGACGTCCGCGTCACCGCACCGGACGGGTCCGTCCTGTCCGACGCGGCGGTCCCGTGCGCCGACCTCGTCGACACGTCGCGGGCCTCGCAGGTCGCCCACTTCGACCCGGTGCCGGACAGCGCCGGCCAGGTCTTCACCGTCACGTACACGGGGGCGCCGGGCGACTGGAGCCAGGCGGTGACCATGTGGGTCGGCACGCCGCGCGGCGCGGCGATGCCCGCGACGGCGCAGGGCGACGCCCAGGAGGTCCTCGACGTCTTCGAGGACGAGCCGGTCGCGACCGCGACGATCGCGGAGTACCGCGCGCCGTCCGTGTGGGACCAGGTGTGGCGCGCCCTCGGGCTCGCGGCGCTCGGGGCCCCCTGGTGGGTGCAGCCCTGGGCGGTCGCGGCCGCCGCCGTGGTCCTCGTCCTCTCGGTCGTCGGAGCGCTGGCGCTGAGCGACCGGCGGCGCGCCGCGGTGGTCCTGCTCGTCGCCGTCGCCGTCGGGCGGGGCCTCGTCTGGTCCGCGCTGCTGCCTCCGCTCGAGGGCATGGACGAGGGCGCGCACGTCGCGTACGCCCAGTTCATGGCGGAGGAGCGCCTGATCCCCGTCCGCGACCGGGCGTACGAGGACATCCCGGTGCCGTACAGCGACGAGCTCACGGTCCTCGACCAGTACCAGAACCGCGGGGCCCTGCCGCCCGGCGACCGGCCCTCCTACCTCGCCGAGGACGTCGAGCGGGTCGACGAGGAGATGGCCGACGCGTCGCCCCGCGCGAGCGGCTCGGCACCGGCCGCCGGGTACCCGCCGACCTACTACCTGCCGGCGGCCGTCCTCTACGAGCTCACGCCCGGGACCCTCGAGGACCGGATCCATGCGATGCGGCTGTGGAGCGTCGCGCTCGGGGCGCTCGCCGCCTGGGCCACGCTCGCCGTCGCCCGGCGCCTCCTGCCGCGCAGCAGCACGGCGGCGATGCTGCTCGCGCTCGCGGTGACCCTCCAGCCGATGATGGCCCACCAGTTCGCGATCGTGAACAACGACGGCCTCGTCATCGCGGGCGGGATCGCGGCGTTCGCGGCCGCCCTGCGGCTCGCCCAGGGCTCGGTCCGGTGGCGCGACGGGCTGCTCGCCGGGCTGGCCGTGGGTGCGGCGCTGCTGGCGAAGCAGTACGGGGCGGGCGCGCTCCCGGTCGTCGGGGTCGCGCTGCTCGTCGGCGCGCTGCGCGCCGCCCCGCGTCTGCGGCGGGTGCTGGTCGCGGGCGCCGGCGTCGCGGTCGGGCTCGCGGTCGCCTACGTGCCCTGGCTCGTGCTGCAGGCCGTCGGCGGCCTGCCCTCGACCTCGGTCCCCGTCTCGTCCGACGGCGACCCGTCCCGCGGTCTGCGCCACTACCTCGGCCTGCAGGTCGACAACGGCTTCGCGGCGATGCGCGCCCAGTGGGGCGAGCAGCTGTTCGGCACGTTCGCATGGCTCGACGTGCGGCTCCCCGGCGGCGCGTACGCGGCCGTGTGGTGGGGGGTCCGGATCGTCGTCGCGCTCGTCGTCGTGTGGCTGGTGTGGCAGGCCGTCGCGCTCGTCCGCTGGCTCGTCCGCGAGCGGCACGAGCCCGGGGGTCGGGAGGGCGTCCTCGTACCGCGCGGGGAGCTCGAGCACGTGACACGGACCGGGCTGTCCCTCGTGCACGTCGGCGGGCTCATGGCCGTGCTCTACGCCGCCGGCTACCTCTACTTCCGGTCGTCCGGTCGCGACGAGCTGCTCCAGGGGCGCTACGCCCTCATGGCGCTGCCGGCGTTCCTCGCCCTCCTGCCCCTGACGCTCGAGGCCTTCACCGCACGGTTCGGGGAGCGCGTGCGCGACGTGGTGGTGCTCGGCGCGACCGCCACGACGGCCGTCGCGATGTGGGCGCTCCACGTCGTCGCCGTGGCGACGATCGCCGACCGGTTCTACCTCTGACGCTCGACTAGGGTTGTGCCGCCCGCGTGCGCGGCGGCGCGCACGTGCCCCCCGGCACGGTGCTCACCGAGCTGGATCGACCTGGAGGACGGCCATGGACTTCCGCGAGCTCGCGGTCCCCGGGGCGTGGGAGATCACGCCCCAGCAGTTCGGAGACCCGCGCGGCGTCTTCCTCGAGTGGTTCAAGGACGAGGCGTTCACCGAGGCGGTCGGCCACCGCCTCGACCTCCAGCAGGCGAACTGCTCCGTCTCCGCCGCCGGCGTCCTGCGCGGCATCCACTTCGCCGACGTCCCGCCCGGCCAGGCCAAGTACGTGACGTGCGCCAAGGGCGCGGTGCTCGACGTGGCCGTCGACATCCGGGTCGGGTCGCCGACGTTCGGGCAGTGGGACGCCGTGCTGCTCGACGACGTCGACCGCCGGGCGATCTACCTGTCCGAGGGGATCGGGCACGCCTTCTGCTCGCTCGAGGACGACTCGACGGTCCTCTACCTGTGCTCGACCCCGTACGCGCCGGGCCGGGAGCACGGCATCCACCCGCTCGACCCGGCGCTCGGCATCGAGTGGCCGACCACGGCGCGGGACGGCAGCCCGATCACGCCGCAGCTGTCGACCAAGGACGCCGCCGCGCCCACGCTCGAGCAGGCGCTCGCCGACGGTCTCCTGCCCCGCCTCGAGGACGTCGAGGAGCACCTCCGGCGCCTGCGAGGCTGACGTGACCGTCGACCCGGTCGGCGCGCCGGCCGGACCGGCCACCGCCGCGGTCACGGCCGTCGTCGTCACCTACGAGCCCGACGCTGACGTGGTCGGCCTGCTCCTCGGCGCGCTCGTGCCCCAGGTGGCGGCCGTGGTGGTGGTGGACAACGGCAGCGCGCCCGAGCGCGTGGCGGCGCTGCGCGACGCGTGCGCCGCGCACCCCGGGGTCCGGCTCGTCCCGCTCCCCGACAACAGGGGGATCGCCGCGGCCCAGAACGTCGGGATCCGGGATGCCGCGGCGCACGGCGCGACGCACGTGCTGCTCTCCGACCAGGACTCGCTGCCCGCCCCGGACATGGTCCACCGCCTCCTCGACGGGCTCGCCGTCGCGCAACGGCGGGGACCGGTCGGCGCCGTCGGCCCCGTGACGGTCGACGAGCGCAACGGCACCGCTGCCCTGCTCTTCGCGGCGCGGACCTGGGGGCCCCGGCGCGCCGACCTGCCGGAGGGTGACGGCCGCCTCGTCGACGTCGCGTTCCTCATCGCCTCCGGCTGCCTCGTCCCCATGACGGTCCTCGACGCCGTCGGGCCCATGAACGAGGACTGGTTCATCGACCACATCGACCTCGAGTGGGGGCTGCGCGCGCGGCGCGCCGGCTTCGCCCTCTACGGGGTCACCGGGGCGAGCCTCGCGCACCAGCTCGGCGACCGCACGCAGCGCATCCCCGGCCGGGAGCGGGCCGTCCACATCCACTCCCCGCGGCGCAACTACTACATGGTCCGGAACACGCTGCTCCTCGTGCGCGGGGACCTCATGTCGCTGCGGTGGCGCGTCGGGTACGTCGCCTGGATCACCAAGTACGCGGTGTTCTACGCGCTCGTCCCGCCGCCCCGCGCGGAGCGCATCCGGGTCATGGCGCGCGCCGTGCGGGACGCGCTCGCCGGCCGCGCCGGCCCCTGGGCGTCGGGCGGCTCAGCGCGCCGATGAGCGGCGGCGGAGCGTGCCGACGGTCTTGCGC
>NZ_JACVQL010000364.1 GCF_019733465.1 Actinotalea ferrariae
CGACGGCGGCGTCGTCGGCGCCGGCCAGGGTCGCGCCCAGCGCGAGCGGGTGCTCGACGCTGTAGCGCGCGCTCTTGGCGCGGATGACCTCGCGCGCGCGGGCCTCGTCGGCGACGGGGTCGTGCCCCCACGGCAGCGCCTGGGCGAGCACGTCGAGGTACTGGCCCACCGTGACCTCGGTGCGCATCGCGTCGAAGACGGCGCGCACCGCGTGGGCGCGCCGGACCGGCAACGGGCGCAGGGCCTCGGTGAGCTCGCGGTCGCACGCGATGAGTGCGAGGTCGCCGAGCAGGATCGCCGCCGACTCCCCGAACCGGTCGGCCGGCCCCGACCACCCGAGGCGCCCGTGCAGCGCCTCGAACGCCCGGTGGGCGGCGGGGCGGCCGCGGCGGGTGTCGGAGCCGTCCATGACGTCGTCGTGGAACAGCGCCGCCGCCTGGAAGAGCTCGAGCGCGGCGCCGGCCCGCACGGCAGCCGTGCGCGCGTCGCTGTCGTCGACGTCACCGCCGTGGGCGCGCCACGACCAGTAGCACAGCGCCGCGCGCAGACGCTTGCCCCCGGCGAGCATCGTGCGCATGCCGCCGACCAGCTCATGGGCGTCGGCGCCGATCGCGGCCAGCTCCCGCTCGAGGGCGTCGACGTGCCGGCCCAGCGCCGCGTCGACCTCCGGCCTCACCTCGTCGACGGCGGCCTGTGCGTCACGGATCGGCTCCACGCGGCCACCCTAGGTGGCTTCAGGCCGCCGTCCGCACCCGTCCGCCGACGGTGACGGTCCGGGCGGTGCCGTCGTCGAGCACGCCGATGGACACGAGCTCGTCGCCGCCCGACCTGACGAAGGTGACCTCCGCGGCGAGGTCCGTGGCGGGGCCGGCCGGGGGTACCTCGGTGAAGCCGGCCGTCGTCAGCGCCGTGCGGTACAGGGCCACGACGTCCTGCACGCTCGTCGCGGTGCGCAGGTTCAGCGAGACCTCCTGCACCTCGGCGTCGCCGACGGGCACGGCCGAGGTGACGAGCACGACGGCGTCGGGCGGCAGCGGCAGGAGGTCCTCGGGGAAGCCCGCGACGAGGTCGCCGACCTGCGAGTGCACGTCGGGCGTGGCGGTCACGAGCGGTTCGGCGGGCGCGGGGGTCGGGGCCGCAGGTGACGGTGACGTCGAGGGCGCCGCGGCCGGGCGGTCGACCGCCGGGTCGTCGCGCGGGACGTCCGCGCCGGAGCAGCCCGGCACGCCCAGCAGCGCGACGAACGACGCGGCCACGGCCGTCGAGACGGCGCGAGCGCGGGACGTCGTCCGGGCCGCGCGTCGTGCGGCGGGGGGGCCGGCGGGGCGCATGGCCCCCACGGTAGCCGGGTCGAAGGCGGCGCGGGCGTCCACAGGCCGGCTCCGTCCACAGGCTCGGGGGACCTTTCGGCGCGGGGCGGTCCGGGCAGGGTCCGATGGGCCCCATGCCCACCACGATCCGCACCAGCGAGCCCCGCGAGATCCTCTCGCTCATCCCGTACCAGCTGGGCTTCCAGCCCACCGAGAGCGCCGTGCTCCTCAGCCTGCGTGGCGAGAGGTCCCGCGTGGGGCTCGTCGCGCGCGTCGACCTCAGCGACCTGGCCGACCCGGCCCACGGGGGCCACGTCGCGCGCTCGCTCGTCCGTCACCTGGAGAAGGACGGCGCGCGGGCCGCCGTCCTCGTGCTGTACCCCGGGGTCCCGCAGCCCGAGGCGGCGGCAGTCGTCGACCGCGTCCGTGCCACGGTCGAGGAGGCGGCCGCGCACCACCTCCGCGCGGTCGACTGCTGGGTGGTCGGCCCCGACGGGTACTACGCGGCGGACTGCTCGGACCCGGCGTGCTGCCCGCCCGGCGGTCGGCCGCTGGAGGAGCTGCAGTCGACGCAGATCGGTGCGCAGATGGTCCTGACCGGGTCGGCCGTCCTGCCCTCGCGCGCGGACGTGGGTCACATCGAGCCGGCGCCGCCGCCGGCGCGCCGGGCCGCACGGCGCGCGTCCGCGCGGTGGGCTGCGC
>NZ_JACVQL010000365.1 GCF_019733465.1 Actinotalea ferrariae
CCGCGTCGCCGGGCACGACGTCGTCCGGCGCCGCGTCGCCGGGCACGACGACGCCCCGGACCGTTGCGGGGTCCGGGGCGTCGGGCGCGCCGCTGCCGTCAGGCGTGCTGCCAGCGGGGGCGGTGCTGCTCATGGGCGGCCCGTCAGGGCTGGTACGGCTTGGCCTCGTGGATCTCGACGGTGATCTCCTTGCCGTTCGGCGCGGTGTACGACGTCGTCTCGCCGCGGGAGCGGCCGACGATCGCGGCGCCGAGCGGCGAGCGGTCGCTGTAGACGTCGAGGTCGGTGCCCTCCGCGACCTCGCGCGAGCCGACGAGGAACGTCATCCGCTCACCGGCGACGGTGGCCTCGACCACCATGCCGGGCTCGACGACGCCGTCGTCCGGCGGCGCGTCGCCGACGCGGGCGTTGCGGAGCATCTGCTGGAGCTGGCGGATGCGGGCCTCCTGCTTGGCCTGCTCCTCGCGCGCGGCGTGGTAGCCGCCGTTCTCCTTGAGGTCACCCTCGGAGCGCGCGGCCTCGATCTTCGCGGCGATGTCCGTCCGGCCCGTCGTGGTCAGCCGGTCCAGCTCCGCGGTGAGGCGGTCGTGCGCCTCCTGCGTCAGCCAGACGACGGACGTGCTGGTCTCGGTCACGGTCGCTCCTTCCGGTGGTGCACGTGCGGGGCCGCATGCGGCCACGTGTGGTCGTGGGGTGCTGCGCGCCCGGGTCCGGGCGGGTCTGCTGTGTCGGGATCCGTGCCCTCGGGCCGGTGCCGACGTCCGGCAGACGGCCGGCGCGCCGGCGCCGCGGTGCGCCGACGTCGTCCGTGCGCCGGACGCGCTCACGACCTCGGCCGAGGCCGCACGAGCGGATCGGTCGGGGCGCGTGCGCCGGGGCCCTGGGGGCGGTGGAAACGACGATCATAGCAAGACGGCGTGCTCAGACCGTCCAGCAGCTCTCCACGACACCCGTGACGGCGGGCTCCGACACCGCGACGGTGCTGCGCAGGCGCTGGACGCGGTCCTCGGCCGGTGCGACCGCCACGACCACGACGCCGACCTGCGCGTGCTGCTGGCTGAGCGCCTGCAGCCGGCACTCGACGGCCACGGAGGGGTCCGGCCTGATGACGTCGAACGTGACGTCCACGCTGCCGTCCTGCACCGTGAAGCCGACGTCCTTCCAGCTCACGGGCGCGCTGCCGGCACCGAGGCCGATCCACACGGCCAGCGCGACGGCGCCGGCGGCGAGCAGCGCGACGAGCGCCGTGCGCACGCGGGCGGCGCCCGGGCGCGGCTCGGGGCCGTAGCGCCCGGCGGGCGGGGAGGGGCTCGCTGCGCTGCTCGTGATGGTCGTCTCCGATCGCGGGATGCGGCTGTCGCACGCGCCCGAGGTGCGGGGTGGTGCGTGCGGCCGCCGTCGTACGTCACCATTGTCCCCGGTGCGGACCGTCCGACGGTCCGCGTGCGGCCGGCGGTGCGCTGAGCGCCCGCCCGTGCCGCGACGACGCGACGAGGAGGCATGTCGGTGAGCCAGGACGCCCCGCCCGCGACCGCTGCGCAGGGCGCGCCGGGTGCTCACCCGCACAGCGGCCTGCGCCTCATGGCGGTGCACGCGCACCCGGACGACGAGTCCAGCAAGGGCGCCGCGACGACGGCGATGTACGCCGCGCGCGGCGTGGACGTGCTGGTCGCGACGTGCACGGGCGGTGAGCGCGGCAGCGTGCTCAACCCCCGGTACGGGCGCGTGCACGCGACGCTCGACGAGATGGCCGAGGTGCGCCGCGTCGAGATGGCCGAGGCCGCGCGCGCTCTCGGTGTGCGCCAGCACTGGCTGGGGTTCGTCGACTCGGGCCTGCCCGAGGGTGACCCGCTGCCGCCCCTGCCCGAGGGCTGCTTCGCGCTCGTGCCGCTCGAGGAGGCGGCCGAGCCGCTCGTGCGGCTGGTCCGCGAGTTCCGGCCGCACGTCATGACGACGTACGACCCGAGCGGCGGCTACCCCCACCCCGACCACATCATGTGCCACCGCGTCGCGTTCGAGGCCTTCGCCGCTGCGGGGGACCCGGACCGCTACCGCGGCTCGGGCGAGCCGTGGCAGCCGCTCAAGCTGTACTACAACCACGACTTCTCGCTCGCCCGGATGCGGACCGTTCACGACGCCGTCGTCGAGGCCGGCCTGGAGTCGCCGTTCGGCGACTGGCTCTCGTCGCGCGAGATGCGGGAGATCCCCGAGCGGCCCGTCACGACGCGGGTCCCATGCGGCGACTTCTTCGGGGCGCGGGACGCGGCGCTCACGGCGCACGCCACGCAGATCGACCCCGAGGGGTTCTTCTTCGCGGTGCCCCGGGACCTCGAGGCGCGCGTGTGGCCCGTCGAGGAGTACGAGCTCGCCGAGTCGCACGTGCCCGTGACGCTGCCCGAGGACGACCTCTTCGCCGGCATCCGCCCCGAGGACGACCGGTGACGGGCTGGCCGGTGGCGCCGGTCCCGGCGACGTGGGTCGCGTCGACGCAGACGCCCGGACCCGCGGAGCCCGAGCTGCAGGAGGGGGTCGACCCCGACAGCGTCACGCCCGGCGTGCTCGGGTTCGTCGTGACGCTGTTCGCCGTGCTCGCGTGCATCCCGCTGTTCCTGTCGATGACCAAGAAGATCCGCGGGGTGCAGCACCGCGGGCGGCTCGAGGCCGAGGCCGAGGCCGAGGCAGCGGCCGGAGCAGAGGCCTCTCCGCGAGCGGAGGCAGACGCAGCACAGGCCGCCGGCGCCGCGCGGGCGGACGACGGGGACGTCGTCGACGGCCGGGAGGCCTCGTCCACGACGACGGAGCCCCCGGCCGACCCCGACGCCCCGCGGGGCGGCGCCCGGCCGTGATCCGGGTGCACGCGGTCGCGCTCCGGTCGGGCCTCGACCGGGAGGCGAACGCGGCCGCGGCGCGCACTGCGGTGCTGCGCGCCGCGGACGACGGCGCAGCCCTCGTCGTGCTGCCCGAGTACGCGGCGGCGTTCGACCCGCGCGGCGTCTCACCCGACCAGGCCGAGCCGCTCGACGGCACCTTCGTCACGGCGCTCGCCGAGGTGGCGGAACGGACCGGCGCCGTCGTCGTCGCCGGCACCGTGCTGCCCGGCGCCCGGCCCGAGCGGGCCGTGAACGCGGTGGTCGCCGTCGGCCCTGCGGGCGTGCTCGGGACGTACCGCAAGGTGCACCTGTACGACGCCTTCGGCCACCGCGAGTCCGAGCGGCTCGAGGCCGGGGACCCCGCGGCGCCGCCGCTGGTGGTCCCGGTCGGCGACCTCCGCGTGGGCGTGATGACCTGCTACGACCTGCGCTTCCCCGAGGCGGCGCGGCGGCTCGTCGACGCCGGCGCCACGGTTCTCGCGGTCCCCGCAGCGTGGGCCGCGGGCGAGCACAAGGCCGACCACTGGGCGACGCTGCTGCGCGCCCGCGCGATCGAGAGCACCGCGTACGTGCTCGGCGCGACCCAGCAGGGTCGCGGCGTCGTCGGGGGACCAGCCGTGGTCGACCCGCAGGGCGTGGTCCTCGACGGCCGCCCCGACGCGGGCGCCGACGGACCCGAGCGCGCGGTGGCCGACGTCGACGCGGCGACGGTCGAGGCCGTCCGGGAGCGCAACCCGTCGCTCGTGAACCGCCGCTACCGCGTCCTGCCCGGTGGTCCGGGCCTTGACATGGGATGACTCGCGCGCCAGGGTCGGCTGCGACAAGCCCCCGGGGAGCGCGTACGCGCTGAGAGTGTGGTCGGACCGCAAGGTCGAGCCACTGACCCGTGGAACCTGACCCGGTTCGCACCGGCGTAGGGAGCTGGGCGAGGCACCGCTTCGGCGGGAGTCGGTCGTACCGACGTGCCGTGCTGTCCGGGGGTGCACCCGTCCTACCCAGGAGGCGCACCATGAGCACGGCACCCGCATCACCCGTGGCACCGGCAGCGGCACCGGCGCCGGCGCCGGTACCCGCGCCGGCACCGCAGACCGAGGACCGTGCTGCGGCCCCCGAGCACGTCCGGCTCGGCGTCGGCCTGCGGTTCTCGCTCCACCCGGCGGCGGACGACGTCGTCCCGCCGATCCTCGGCTCGCTCGCTGCGGGCGCGGCGGCCGTGCCGGGGCTGGCCGTCACGACGGACGACGTGTCGACCCTCGTGCGGGGGACCGAGCAGGACCTCGCGACCTACCTCGTGGCCGTGCTGACCCACGCGGCCACGGTGACGCGCAGCGGCCACGTCGTCGCCTCGGTGCACCTCTCCCGGGGCTGCCCGGGTGAGCTCGGGTGCTCGCCCGAGGGCGGGCTGCCCGTGGTCCCGCCCGTGCGGCTCGCGCCGACCGGGATGCGCGCGGCGGCGCACTGGGCGCTGTACCCGCTCGGGACGGTCGACGCGATGGGCCCCATCGAGCGCGCGATCGACGGTGCGCGCACGGCCGGCCTCGCCCGGCCGGAGCACTTCGTGACGCGGCTCGAGGGCGACCTCGCCGACGTGCTCGCGACCGTGGTGGACACGTGGACCGGCGTCGGCCGCGAGGTGCCCCACGTCGTCACGCACGCGACCGTGAGCCTCGGCAGCCCGACGACGTCGGGCGGTGCACGATGAGCCGCGACCCGTCGCGGGCGACGTCGTCCGCGACCGTGCCGGCGCCCGAGGCGGCGCGCGGCGCAGCGCCGGCGCGCACGGGGTCTGCACGGGTGGCGTGGGCGCTGCGCGACATCGTCGTGCTGGCGGTGCTCGCCGCGGTGTTCGGGTTCCTCTACTGGGCGCTCGTCCAGGCCTGGGGTGGTCTGCAGGTCGCGATGGGACCGCTCGGGGACCTCGCCCAGAACGCGCTCGTGGGCGGCTGGATCGTCGTCGCGCCGCTCGCGGTGTTCGTCGTCCGCCGTCCGGGCGCGGGCATCGCGGCGGAGATCGGTGCCGCGTTCGTCGAGTTCGCGTTCCTGGGCTCGCCCGCGGGACCCACGCTGCTGGTCGCCGGGCTGATCCAGGGCGGCGGCGCCGAGCTCGCCTTCGCCGCGACGCGCTACCGGCGGTTCGGCTGGCCCACCTTCCTCGCGTCGGGCCTCACCGCCGTGACCGCGAACTTCCTCTGGGTCGCGACCACGGCGGACTGGTGGCACCAGGACCACCTCCTGCTCCGCATCGCGCTCCAGGTGGTCAGCGGGCTCCTCCTCACCGGAGCGCTCGCGAAGGTGCTCGCGGACGGGTTGCTGCGCACGGGCGTGCTCGACAACTTCCCGGCCGGACGCGACCGGTGGGCCGCCGACGCACCGGAGAGTGCCGAGGTGGCGGGGTGACCGTCGTCGGGGCGGCGGCGCGCTCCGTCGGCGCGCGGCCGGAACGCCGGGACCGGCGTCCGTGAGCGCGGTCCGGACGCGCGGCCTCACCGTGCGCTTCCCCGGCGGGGCGGGCCCGCGCCTGAGGGACGTCGACCTCGACGTGGCGTCCGGCGAGCAGGTGCTGCTCGCCGGACCGTCCGGCTGCGGCAAGTCCACGCTGCTGGGCGTGCTCACGGGCGTCGTGCCGCAGGCGGTCGCCGCGCAGGTCACGGGCGACGTCGTCGTGCTGGGGCGGGACCCGCGCACCACGCCCGTCGCGCGGGCGGCGCTCGACGTCGGGTGGCTCGGTCAGGACCCGGCGTCGGGCACGTGCCTGCCCACGGTCGCGGCCGAGGTCGCGCTGCCGCTCGAGAACCGCGGCGTGCCGCGGGACGAGATCGGCCCGCGGGTCGGCGCGGCGCTCGCGGACGTCGGTGCCGCGCACCTCGCGGACCGGCGGACCGCGCAGCTGAGCGGGGGAGAGCAGCAGCGGGTCGCGCTCGCGGCGGTGCTCGTGGGCAGCCCGCGGCTGCTGCTCCTCGACGAGCCGACGTCGATGCTCGACCCGGTCGGCGCCGCGCGCGTGCACGAGGTGCTCGCGCGGCACGCGCACCGGCGCACGACGATCCTCACGGCGCACCGGCGCCCGGTCGGCGCGTGGCGGCCGACGCGCGAGGTCGTGCTCGAC
>NZ_JACVQL010000366.1 GCF_019733465.1 Actinotalea ferrariae
CCGGCGGGCCGGCCCCGTCGGATCGGCCCTCACGGGCCGGAGGGGTCGCTGCGGCGGGCCGCCGGCCGAGCGACGCGGCGGCGGAGCCGCCGACGATCAGCAGCGTCGCGAGCCACACGGCGGGGCCGAGCGGCTCGTCGAGCACGACGGCGCCCAGCGTCACGGCGACGAGCGGGTTGAGGTACGCGACGAGCGTCGAGCGCGGCCCGCCCACCTCGGCGATGAGCCGGAAGAACAGCAGGAACGCCACCGCGGTGCACAACAGCCCGAGGGCGACGAGGGACGCCAGCGCGGCCGGGCTCGGCATGGCGAACGGCCCCTCGAGCGCGACGACCGGTGCGTACACGAGCGCCGCGAGGCCCAGGCACGCCGTCGTCAAGACGGTCGCGGGCACGCCCTGCAGGTGCCGCTCGGCGACCACCGGTGCGATGGCGTACCCGAGCGCACCGAGGACGACCTCCACCACGGGCCACCCGTGGCCGGCCGTGAGACCCGGGCCGGTCAGGACGGCGACGCCGGCCAGTCCGACGAGGAGGCCGAGCCACCGCACCGGCGGGACGGGCAGGCGGTCCCCGGCGACGCGGCCGACGACCACCGCGAGCACGGGCACGGTCGCGACCAGCAGGCCGGTCGTCGAGCTGGCGAGGGTGCGCTCCGCGTCGGAGAAGAGCATCCACGGGCCGACGACCTCGAGCGCCGCGAACACCGCGAGGGCCCGCCACCGGCCGCGCAGCGCGGCGAAGCCCGCGCCGCGGAGCGCGAACGGCAGCAGCACGACGGCGCCGAGCGCCGTCCGCGCGAGCACGACCGTGGCGGGGGAGACCTCGCCGACGGCCACCTTGATCAGGAGGTACGGCACGCCCCAGATCACACCCAGGAGCACGAGGAGGCCCCAGCCGCGCCGGCTCACGAGGCGCGTCCCGCGTACGTGACGCCCCGGAAGGCGGCCAGCCTCTCGGCCTCGGTGTCCACGGCCTGCTCGACGGCGGGCGTCCACGGTGCCCAGGCGCGGACCTCGACCCGCAGCCGGCCGCCGGACGCGCGGGGTCGCCACGTGCCGACGACCTCGCCGTCCAGCACGACGGCGCCCGGGCGGCCGAGAACAGGCCAGAGCTCCTTGCGCGCCGCCTGGTTCGGGACGAGCAGCTCGCGGTCCTTGGCCTGCAGGAGCAGGTCGAACGGGCCCAGCAGCCGCACGACACCCGAGGACCCGCCCCCGTCGGCGTCCGTGTCGGCGTCCGCCGCCGCCCAGCGGCGCTCGCCCTCGACGTCGACCTCGACGAGCTCGTCGCCGAGCTCGGCCCACCGGCGGCGGACGTCGGCAGCCGGCGCGTCGAGGTACGCGGCGACGTCGGCCGGCCTGGCCGGGCCGAGCAGGCGGAGGTAGGCGCGCACGAGGTCCAGGTGGTCGGGCACGCCCCGCTCGGCGGGCGGCGTCCGCACCGTCTCGGCGAAGCGGTCGAGGTGACCGGCGGGCCAGGACGGCACGCGCCCGAGGACGGGCGGGGACGTGCCTGGCTCGAGCTCGAGGCCCGCGTGCAGCGCGGCCAGCCGGAACGGCAGCTCGTAGAGGTGGGTGGCGCGGCACGCGGTGCACCAGCGCAGGTACGGCTCGCTCACCGCGGCCGTGAGGCGGGTGGACATCTCACCCTTCACGGTCGGGGCCGTGACGATCCGTCGCATGTGGCGCCCGATCTCGACGAGCGCGTCGGTGACGTCGATGCCGGCCTCGCGCAGCGGCTTCGAGGCGTCGGCGACGCGCTTGCGGGCGTCGGACTCGGAGAGCGGCACGAGTGCGCGTGCCACGTCGGGGAGCTCGGCGCGGCGGTACACGTGCGGTGCGCCGCGGACCGTCCAGGCGAGGGCGAGCTCGGGCGTGGACGTCCGTGCACCGAGCGGCGCGCCCCGCAGCGCGAGCGCCCAGGCGGCGCCGTCGGGCCCCGTGTCCTGGACGCCCAGGTCCAGCACCGGGACCGAGGCCCACCAGTCCGCGCGGGGGGCGAGCGCGTCCGCCCCCCGGTGCAGGCCCTGCGCGGCGAACCGTCTGCGCAGCACCTCGGTCCTCGTCATCGTCGCGACTCGTGGCACGTGCGTCAGCGTCCCACCGACCACCGACATCGGTCGACGCCCCGCAGGTCGACGCGCGCCGACGACGTCACCCGGGGACGCGCGGACCACGTGGGCCCGTGCCTGCACCCCGGTCGCCCGACCCGAGCAGGGCGGTCCCCGCGGCGGCCAGGAGCGCGGCGTAGCGTCGAGCGTGCTCGCCGTCGGACCCCGGCAGCAGCCCCGCGAGCTCGAGCGAGACCAGTCCGTGGACGTGACCCCACAGGCCCAGGGCCGCCTCCTCGGCGGTCCAGCGGTGGCCCGGGCGGTCCGCGAGGACGCGCGCCACCGCGTCGCGCAGCACCAGGAACGTCGGCCGCTCGACCGCCGGCTGGTCGGCCGCGGCCAGGTCGGCACGGGACGCACCGGCGGTGGGTCCCGCGCCGACGACGACGCCGGGGGAGCGGTCGAACATCACGCGGTAGAAGTGCGGGTCGTCGAGCGCGCTCGCGCGGTACGCGAGGCCGAGCGCGAGCAGGTCGCCGCCCGCGTCGTCGGTCCGCGGCACGCGCGCCAGGTGCTCCGCGAAGCGGCGGAACGCCTCGTCCGTCACCGCGTCGAGCAGCGCGTCGCGGCTGCCGAAGAGCGCGTACACGGCGGACGCCGAGGTGCCCGCGCGTCGCGCGACGTCCCGCACCGTCACCGTCGCGGGCCCACCGGTGGACAGCGCCTCGGACGTCACCTCGAGGAGGCGCGCGCGCAGGGCGTCGTCGTGGGTCCGGGGTCGGGGCACGCGGCGATCCTACGCACTTGACGGCACATCGTGAACGATGTTCTATAACCTTGTTCGTATTCGGGACGGGGGAGACGTGATCGAGCTCAGCGAGGCGGCCACCACGACGGCGGGGGTCGTCCTCATCAGCGTCGTGGCCATCGAGTCGGGCGGCGCCTTCATGGTGCGCGTCGTGACCGGCGGCGTGCCGACGACGCCGTTCCAGACCAGCTTCTTCCGCGCGGGCCACGCGCACGCGGGCGTGCTCGTGACGCTCGGTCTCGTGTGCCTGCTGCTCGGCGAGGCGACGGACCTCACCGGCTTCGTACGCTGGCTCGCGCAGACGGGCGTGCTCGTCGCGGCGATCCTCATGCCGATGGGCTTCTTCTTCTCCGCGGCGGGAGCCGGCCGTGAGCGTCCGAACCGCTGGGTGGTCCTGCTCCCGGTCGGGGGCGTGGTGCTGGCCGCCGGCGTCGTCGCGCTCGGCCTCGGCCTGCTCACCACGTGAGCGCCTGACCGGCGCGTCCGCACCGTCGGCTCGGCACCGTCGCGCGGCGCGGCGCGGCGTGGCCGAGCCGGCCGCGACACCGCCGCCAGCCTCCCGGGCCGCGTGGGCGGCGGAAGGTACGTTGGGGATCATGGCGACCCGCACGTCCGCTCCACGCACCACGCCCAGCCGCACCGGCCGGGCGGTGGCGGAGCGCGGCGGTGCCCGGGGTGGCGGCTCGGGCGGCTCCCTCAAGGGTGGGCAGGGCGGCCACGGGGCCCAGG
>NZ_JACVQL010000367.1 GCF_019733465.1 Actinotalea ferrariae
ACAGCGAGCGCCGCGCGGGCGGGGCGGCGGCGTCGAGGACGTCGCGCGGCTCGGCGTCGTCCGGCCCCACCGGGCCGCGCCCTGCGCCGTCCGGGTCCACCGGGCCTCGCCGAGCGTCGTCCGCGTCCGTCACCGCTCCGTCACCTGCCCCCTCGCTGCGCCGTCTGCCCATCGCCCGATTTGCCGGGTTCGGCGGTCGGCACGCTAGCGCACGCCCCGCTCGCGGCGCTGCGGCCCGCCTACAGCCGTCCCGGTCGCCGTCGTCCGCGACGCGACCTACCGTCGAATCCACCGACGTCGCCTCGAGGAGCTCACATGTTCGTGCAGATCGTCCAGGGGAAGGTCCGCCACCCGGAGCAGGTGCGCGCCGAGCTCGACCGGTGGGCGGAGGAGCTCAGCCGCACCAGCGTCGGCCTGCTCGGCGCCACGGCCGGCGTCACGCAGGACGGCCAGCTGATCAACGTGGCGCGCTTCGAGTCCGAGGAGGCGGCGCGCGAGAACAACGACCAGCCGAAGCAGAAGGCGTGGTGGGCCGAGACGGCCGAGTTCTTCGAGGGCACGCCGACGTTCGTCGAGAGCTCCCGGGTGGTCGAGGACGTCGTCGGCGACCCGGACCAGGCCGGCTTCGTCCAGGTCATCCAGGTCCGCACCACGGACTCCGACCGCGTCGAGGAGCTCATGTCGCGGCGTCCGGACGACCCGTCCGCGGCCCGCCCGGATGTCCTCGGCAGCCTGAGCATCGGCCACGACGACGGCACGTGGACGACGGTCATCTGGTTCACGTCCGAGGCCGAGGCGCGCGAGAACGAGGCCAAGGAGATGCCCGAGGAGATGCAGCAGCAGATGGCCGAGATGGCGGAGCTGACCGAGGGCGAGCCGACGTTCCTCGACCTCACGGATCCGTGGCTGTTCACACCCCGGCAGTGACCCGCCGCCGACCCGTCCCCGCAGCCGCACCACTCCCGGAATGCCGCGCGACCGCCCGGGGTTGACCCCGTCCGTGGCGAGCACCAGGCAGACGACGACCTCCACCTACGAGGACGGCGTCGGCTTCCGCTCGAAGCGCGGGCCGATCCTCATCGCGATCATGGTGACGACCGGCCTGGTCGCCATCGACGCGACGATCCTCGCCACGGCCGTCCCGACGATCGTCGCGGACCTCGGCGGGTTCTCGTCGTTCCCCTGGCTCTTCTCGGTCTACCTGCTGACGCAGGCAGTCTCCGTGCCGATCTACTCGAAGCTCGCCGACACCGTCGGGCGCAAGCCCGTGATCCTCGTCGGCGTCGGCCTCTTCCTGCTCGGCTCGATCCTGTGCGGGCTCGCCTGGTCGATGCCCGCCCTCATCGCGTTCCGCGCGATCCAGGGCCTCGGCGCGGGCGCCGTCCAGCCGATGGCGATCACCATCGCGGGCGACATCTACACGGTCGCCGAGCGCGCCAAGGCCCAGGGCTACATCGCGAGCGTGTGGGCCATCTCGTCCGTCGTCGGTCCGACGCTCGGCGGCCTCTTCTCCGAGTTCCTCGACTGGACCTGGATCTTCTTCGTCAACATCCCGCTGTGCGTGCTGGCCGCGTGGCTGCTGGTCCGCCACCTGCACGAGGACGTCCAGCGCGAGCGGCACCGCATCGACTGGGCCGGCGGCGGGCTGCTCACGGTCGGCTCGACCCTGCTGATCCTCGCGCTGCTCGAGGGCGGCAACGCCTGGGCCTGGACGGACCCGCGCAGCATCGGCGCGATCGCCGTCGGCGTCGCGATGCTCGTCGGGTTCGTGCTGGTCGAGCGCCGCGCGGCCGAGCCCGTGCTGCCGCTGTGGGTGCTGTCGCGGCGCCTGCTCGCGACGACGGCCCTCATCTCGGTCGGCGTCGGCGTTATCCTCATCGGCCTCACGTCCTACGTGCCGACCTGGCTCGAGGCGCTGCTCGACGTCTCGCCGCTGGTCTCCGGGCTCACGCTCGCCGCGATGACGCTCGGCTGGCCGCTCGCGGCGTCGCAGGCGGGACGCCTCTACCTGCGGATCGGCTTCCGCTCGACGGTCCTCATCGGGATCGTCGTGGTCGTGCTCAGCACGGCGGCGTTCGCGCTGCTCTCGCGGTCGCCGTCGATCGCCGTCGTCGCGGCGTGCTGCTTCGCCATCGGGATCGGCATGGGCCTCGTCGCGGCGCCGTCGCTCATCGCCGCGCAGTCGAGCGTCGACTGGGGCGAGCGCGGCGTCGTCACGGGCGCGAACCTCTTCGCCCGCTCGATGGGCAGCGCGGTCGGCATCGCCGCGCTCGGCGCCGTCGTCAACGCGCGCATGGCCGGCCAGGACGCGTTCGAGGCGCCCGACCTCTTCGGCGGCGCGGCGACCGCGGTGTTCGTCGCCGTCGCGGCGGTCGCAGCGGCGACCGCGATCGCCGTCGTCGCGATGCCGCGCGACAGGGTGGAGTCCGTCGCGAGCCGGTAGGCCGCGAGGTCCCGCCGCGAACCTCGAGCGCACGACGACGCCCCGGCGCGGCA
>NZ_JACVQL010000368.1 GCF_019733465.1 Actinotalea ferrariae
GCGCGGCGCCGACCGCGGCGTCGTCGGCCGCCGCGAGCCAGGCCGCGGCACCGGGGGCCGAGGTGAAGACGACGACGTCGATCTCGCCGGACGCAGCGGCGCGCACCGACGCGTCGAGCGCGGCCGGGTCGG
This sequence comes from Actinotalea ferrariae, assembly GCF_019733465.1. Taxonomy (GTDB): domain Bacteria; phylum Actinomycetota; class Actinomycetes; order Actinomycetales; family Cellulomonadaceae; genus Actinotalea; species Actinotalea ferrariae_A. The sequence goes on from NZ_JACVQL010000368.1 coordinate 133, forward strand.
GCGGCGGCCCCCAGCGGTAGACCACGAGGCTGCGGACCTCGGCGCCCGCGGCCGTGAACGCCTCGTCCAGGCCGTCGGAGCCCGCGCCGTGGTGCTGCACCGCGATCCTGGTCCCGGCCACGCCCTCGCCCAGCAGCACCTCGGCGATCTCGGCCGACGTCTCGGACTCGGCCACCCAGTCGGCCTGGAGTCCCGCGGCCTGGATCGCGCCGCGCGCCTTGGGCCCGCGCGCGACGATCCGCGCGCTGCCGAGGACCTCGAGCAGGGGGTCCAGCAGGCCCAGCGCGTCGGCGGCCTCGACCCATCCGCGGAAGCCGATGCCGGTCGTGACGACGACGATCTCGGGCGGCTCGGCGATCACCGCGCGCGTCCCCGCCGCCAGGGCGGCGTCGTCGATGTGGGGCACCATGCTCATCGCGGGGGCGTGGCGCACCGACGCGCCCCGGCGGGCGAGGGCGGCACCGAGCTCGGCGGACCGCCGGTCCGCCGTCACGAGCACCACGCACCCCGCCATGGTCTGGCTGATGTGCTCGGGCCGTGAGGGGCCGGGCGCCTCAGGCATCGAGCAGCCCCTCCGCCGCGACGCGGCCCATGACGACGACCGCGGGGGCGCGGACGCCGACCTCCGTCGCGCGCGCGACGACGTCGTGCAGCGTCGCGTGCGTGACCCGCTGCCGCGGCGTCGCCCCGTTCTCGACGACGGCGACGGGCAGGTCCGGGTCGGCGCCGGACGCGAGCGCGTCGGCCACCATGGCCGGCAGCGTCGACACGCCCATGAGGACGACGAGCGTCGAGCCGTCGAGCAGCACCTGACGCGCCGCGGGCGTGAGCCCCTCGTGCCCGCTGAGGACGTGGAACGACGTCGTGACCCCGCGGTGCGTGAGCGGGATGCCGGCGAGCGCGGGCACCGCCATGGCGCTGCTCACGCCGGGCACGACCTCGACCGGGACGCCCGCCTCGCGGCACGCGAGCACCTCCTCGCCGCCGCGGCCCAGCACGAAGGGGTCCCCGCCCTTGAGCCGCACCACGGTGCGGCCGCGCTGCGCCTGCTCGACGAGGATCCGCCCGATCTCCTCCTGCGGGACGGGGTGGTGCCCGGGCGTCTTGCCGACCGGGATCACCTCGACGTCGGGGTGGAGCTCGGCCAGGACGTCGGTCGGCCCGAGCCGGTCGGTCACGACGACGTCGGCCTCCGCGAGCGCCCGCCGCCCGCGCAGCGTGAGCAGCTCGACGTCGCCCGGTCCCCCGCCCACGAGCACCACGCGGCCCTGGCCGCGCTGCGGCGCTCGCCGCGCGCGGAGGTCCGTGCGACCGCCCCGCAGGGTCGCGG
>NZ_JACVQL010000369.1 GCF_019733465.1 Actinotalea ferrariae
CACCGGCGCGGCGGGCGGCGCGCCCGCGGGGCCACCCGCTCCCGGCGCCGGCGTCCCGGGCCGCGTCACGGGCCCCGCCGGTCCGGTGCTCATCGCGCCGCCTCCTGCTCGCTGAGCTGCGACAGGACGATCTCGCGGTACGTCTCGTTGGTCGCCATGAGCTCGTCGTGCGTGCCGGCACCCACGACCGCCCCGACGTCGAGCACGACGATGCGGTCCGCGTTCCGGATGGTGCTCACCCGCTGCGCGACGACCACCACGGTCGCGTCCTTCGTCTCGGGCGCGAGCGCGCGGCGCAGCGCGGCGTCGGTCGCGTAGTCCAGCGCCGAGAAGGAGTCGTCGAAGAGGTACACGGACGGCCGGCGTACGAGCGCGCGTGCGATGGCGAGCCGCTGACGCTGACCACCCGAGACGTTGGTGCCGCCCTGGGTGACCGCGGCCTCGAGGCCGCCCATCTCCCGCACGAAGTCCGCGCCCTGCGCGACCTCGAGCGCGTGCCACAGCTCGTCGTCGGACGCGTCGTCCTTGCCGTACCTCAGGTTGGACGCGACCGTCCCCGCGAACAGGTACGGCTTCTGCGGCACGAGCGCCATCGCACCCCACAGCGTCTGCAGGTCGAGGTCCCGCACGTCGACGCCACCCACGCGCACGATGCCGGCCGTGACGTCCGAGAGGCGCGGGACCATCTCGAGCAGCGTCGTCTTGCCCGAGCCCGTGGACCCGATGATCGCCGTCGTCCGGCCGGGCTCGGCGAGCAGGCTGACGCCGCGCAGCACCGGCTCGTCCGCCCCCGGGTAGCGGAAGACGACGTCGCGCAGCTCGACGTCCACGCGCGCGGGCAGGGACGTCACCGGGTCGGTCGCGGGCACGACGCTCGACGCCGTGCCCAGGACCTCCTGGACCCGCTCGGCCGAGACCTCGGCGCGCGGGACCATCATGAACATCATCACCGCCATCATCACGGCCATGAGGATCTGCATGATGTAGCTGAGGAACGCGGTGAGGGACCCGACCTGCATGGACCCGTCCGCGATCCGCTGCCCGCCGAACCACAGGATGGCGACGCTCGACGCGTTCATCACCAGCATCACCGTGGGGAACAGGAAGGCCATGAGCCGCCCGACGGCGATCGCGACCGTCGCGAGCTCGTCGTTCGCCGTCGCGAACCGCTCGCGCTCGTGCGTGTCCCGGACGAACGCGCGGATCACGCGGATGCCCGCGATCTGCTCGCGCAGGATCCGGTTGATCCCGTCGATCCGCTCCTGCATCGACCGGAACAGCGGTCGCATGCGCACGACGGCGACGCCCAGCACGGCCACGAGCACGGGAACGACGACGAGCAGCAGGCCGGACAGGACCACGTCCTCGCGCAGAGCCATGACCACGCCGCCCACGACCATGACGGGAGCCGCGACCATGATCGTCAGGCTCATGAGCACGAGCATCTGGATCTGCTGGACGTCGTTCGTCGTGCGCGTGAGCAACGACGCCGCGCCGAAGCGCCCGACCTCGCGCGCCGAGAACGTCTGGACGTGGTCGAACAGGGCCGCCCGGACGTCGCGGCCCAGCGAGGTGGCGACGCCCGCTCCCGCGTGGACCGCCCCGATGGCGCACACGACCTGCAGGACCGTCACGCCCAGCATGAGCGCGCCCAGCCTCAGGATGACGCCCGTGTCACCGCGCGCGATGCCGTCGTCGATGATGTCGGCGTTGAGGCTCGGCAGGTAGAGGTTGGCCACCGCCTGGACCAGCTGGAGAAGCACCACCACCCCGAGCCGCGACCGGTAGGGCGCGAGCCGGACGCGCAGCAGCGCGACGAGCATGCTGCGGCCGCGGCCGGTCGTGGTGCTCACCGGCCGAACGTAGCCCCGCCCCCCGACATGGTTCCCGCCGTTATTCGCAGGGCGAACGACGTGCGGACCTCATGCCTGGACGGCGTCGGCCGCCCTCAGGACTGGTAGGGCGGCGGCGTGATCCCCGGCCCGTCGGGCGGCGACTGCGCCTGGCGGCCGGACTCGGGTGCCGACGGGGGCGTCGGCGCGGGCGGCGTCGTCGGCGGGACCTCGGCCGACGGCGGGGCAGCCTGGGCCTGAGCCCCGACG
>NZ_JACVQL010000037.1 GCF_019733465.1 Actinotalea ferrariae
GGGCTCGGGGAAGCGGTGCAGGCCGGCCGCCGCCGGCACGCCCGCCGCGGCCACGAGCCGGGCCGTGAGGGTCCGGGCGGCCGCCACGCTCACCTGCTGGCCGAGCACGGTGCGCAGGGTCAGCTCCGCCGGGTCGACGGTCCCGGGCACACGCAGCCCCGGACGCCTCTCGACGAGCGGCGCGAGCAGCGGGTCCTCCCCCAGGACGGCGCTCACGCGCAGGGGCTCCGCGTCGAGGTCCGCCCAGTGCCGCAGCCGGCCGACCAGCCGCGGCACGTCGGAGATGTCCGGCACGGTCAGGGTCGCGGTGAGGTGCCGGTCGCCGGGCGAGATCTCGACCAGCGCGTCACCGCCCGCCGCGGGCACCAGGCGCCGCACCGAACGACCCTCGACGGCCTCGAGCCCGGGGACCGCACGCGCCGCGACGTGCGCGAGGAACGCGTCGGCGTCGTACGGCGTGCCGTGCCGCAGCCGCAGAGTGACGGCGCCGGTCCCGGTGTCGGCCACCGCCCCGTCCTCGCCTCCCGCCCGCGGGCTCGTGAGCGAGGTGGGGGCGGACCGCATGTCCGCCGGGCGCAGCGCCGACGGCGGCGCGCCGAACTCGGCGCGCATGACGTCGTTGAACTGCCGCACGCTCGTGAACCCCGCGGCGAAGGCGACGTCGGCCATGGGCCACGGCGTCTGCTCGACGAGGAGGCGCGCGACCTGCGCGCGGCGGGTCCGCGCGAGCTGCCCCGGGGTCGCGCCGACCCGCGCGACGACGACACGGTGCAGGTGGCGCTCGCTGACGTGGAGCGAGGCGGCCAGCCCCGCGACCCCGTCGGTGTCGACCGCGCCGTCGCCGATGCGGCGCAGCGCGCGGCCGACGAGGTCGGCGTCGAGGTCCCACTCGCGCGACCCCGGCAGGGCGTCCGGGCGGCACCGCCGGCACGCGCGGAACCCCGCGGCCACGCAGGCCGCGGCCGTCGTGTGGAAGCGGCAGTTCTCCGCCCTGGGCGTCCGCGACGGGCAGCTCGGCCGGCAGTAGATGCCGGTGCTGAGCACGGCGACGAACAGGCGCCCGTCGAAGCGCGGGTCGCGCCCCTGCACGGCGCGGTACGCGACGTCCGGGTCGAGGGCGAGAGGCGGGGTCACGCCCTCATCCTCCCCCGGCAGGGAGGCGGTGGCTGGCGGGATCCGGACATCGCGGTGCACCGCGACGTCCGGTCCCCCGGTGGGCCGGGGACTGCCCGGCCCGCTGCTAGACCCCGAGCACCCGCTGCTGCGGGACGTCGAGGAGGCCGCGGACCTCGGCCTCGCGGTACCGCCGGTGCCCGCCCAGCGTGCGGACGGCGGAGAGCTTGCCCGCCTTGGCCCAGCGGGTCACGGTCTTCGGGTCGACCCGGAACATCGCCGCCACCTCGGAGGGCGTGAGCAGCACTTCCGGTTCGGTCTGACGAGCGGACACGTGGTCCTCCTTCGGGAGGTCGGACACTCACGCGGGGGCGCGCGATGCCCGACGGTGGTCACTGCGTCGTGACTTCACTTGCTCGACGCCGTGACTCCCCGAGCTGACTCTGCGAGTCGCGCGCCGATCCGTACCAAATCACCGTACAGCGGACATCACGGGCAGGTCTCGTTACCGTCTCGCTTGGTGGCCCGCGTGTCGGGTCGCCGCGCCGCGGATCCGGTGGCGCGGGCGTCGCCGAGCGGCCGGATCCGTGGGACGCGCCGCCACCGGGTACGGATCACGACGACTCGGACAACGCTCTCCACGGATATCGGCGAGTTCATGCCATGGCCGGGTCCGCGCCACGTCGGACCCTCCGGGAGGGTGAACCCGCGGCGCGAGTGACCCGGGCCACGCCCCGCAGGTCGCCGGAACATCCTCGGACCATGTAGCGTTACCCCACGACGAGAACCAGCACCCCGGGGCCGCACGTGACTGCACGGTGCCGCCCCGCTTCTACGTTATAGAGGGGGTCGATGCCATGGGGCGCGGCCGTCAGAAGGCGAAGCAGACGAAGGTCGCTCGCGAGCTCAAGTACTCGAGCTACGAGCCGAACTATCGAGCCCTCGAGCAGGAGCTCACGTCTGGTACCCGCCGCAGCGACCTGGTCACCGAGACCCGGCCGACCCCGGACTCCCTCGACGACGTCGACGAGTTCGCGGACTGGGCGGGCGAGGACCGCTGACGAGGTCGGCGCGACCTGCGGGTCCGCCGACCGTCCAAGGAGGAGTGCACCCCGTCGCGTGACGTGGGTGGCGAGGGTGACCGTCACGGTCGGGTTCCTGCGCGAGCGCGGTCAGCTCGTGCGGTAGCTCCCGTGGAGGACGACGGCACCGCCGTCGACCCCCTTGGTGCCGCGCACGACGTCGGGTCCCGTCGAGCCGTCGTCGGCGCGCACGGTCCCTAGGACCCATGCGGGCACACCGGCGCCGGCCAGCCGCGCGAGCGCGGCGTCGGCGCCCTGCGCATCCACGACGGCGACCATGCCGACGCCGAGGTTGAGCGTGCGCTCGAGGTCCGGCCACGGCACGTCGCCGAGCCGTCGCACGAGCTCGAACACCGGGGGCACGGCCCAGCCGCCGCGGTCGACGTCGGCCAGGAGGCCCGCCGGGAGCACGCGCGCCAGGTTCGCGGCGAGCCCGCCGCCGGTGACGTGGCTGTAGGCGTGGACGTGGGCGGACGCGTCGGCGGCGAGGTCGAGGCACGGACGCGTGTAGAGGCGCGTCGGCTCGAGCAGCTCGAGGCCGAGCGCACGGCCCAGCTCGGCGACCTCGCGCTCGAGGCCCCAGCCGGCGACCTGGACGACGCGGCGCACGAGCGAGTAGCCGTTCGAGTGCAGGCCCGACGACGCCATGGCGAGCACGACGTCGCCCTCCTCGACGCGCTCCGGTCCCAGCAGCGCGTCCGCCTCGACCAGCCCGGTCGCCGCGCCCGCGACGTCGTACTCGTCCGGCCCGAGCAGCCCGGGGTGCTCGGCGGTCTCGCCGCCGACGAGCGCCGTCCCGGTCTCCGCGCACGCCGTCGCGATGCCGCGCACGATGTCCGCGACCCGCTCGGGCACCACGCGGCCGGTCGCGATGTAGTCGGTCATGAACAGCGGCTCCGCGCCGACCACGACGATGTCGTCGACCACCATGCCGACGAGGTCGAACCCGATCGTGTCGTGGACGTCCAGCGCCTGGGCGATGGCGACCTTGGTGCCGACGCCGTCGGTCGAGGTCGCGAGGAGCGGCCGGCGGTAGCGCGTCACGGCCGAGAGGTCGTACAGCCCGGCGAACCCGCCGACGCCGCCGAGCACCTGCGGCCCGTGGGTCGCGCGGACCGCGTCCTTCATGAGCTCGACGGCGCGGTCACCGGCCTCCGTGTCGACACCCGCCGAGGCGTACGTGACGCGAGCGCCCTCCGGACCGGTCACGGGTGGTCGAGCGCGCCCGCGCCACCGGTCGCGGCCACCAGGGTCGCCAGCCCGTCCTCGGGCGCGCCCAGCGGCAGCTCGCTCTGCTCGAGGAGGTTCTTGCCCAGCCGGTCCGCCGTGGGCAGCTCGATCGGGTACTTCCCCGTGAAGCAGGCCGTGCACAGCTGCGAGGTGGGCTGGTTGGTCGCGGCGACCATGCCCTCGAGCGAGATGTAGCCGAGCGAGTCCGCACCGATCGACCGGCCGATCTCCTCGGGCGAGAGCCCCGTCGCGATGAGCTCGGCGCGCGAGGCGAAGTCGATGCCGTAGAAGCACGGCCACTTCACGGGGGGCGACGAGATCCGCACGTGCACCTCGGCGGCGCCGGCCTCGCGCAGCATCCGCACGAGCGCGCGCTGGGTGTTGCCGCGGACGATCGAGTCGTCGACGACGACGAGCCGCTGGCCGCGGATGACGTCGCGCAGGGGGTTGAGCTTGAGCCGGATGCCGAGCTGGCGCAGCGTCTGCGACGGCTGGATGAACGTGCGACCCACGTAGGCGTTCTTCGTCAGCCCCTGCGCGTACCGGATGCCCGACTCCGCGGCGTAGCCGATCGCGGCGGGCGTGCCGGACTCGGGCACCGGGATGACGAGGTCGGCCTCGACGGGGAACTCGCGGGCGAGGGAGCGACCCATCTCGAGCCGCGCGGCGTGCACCGAGCGCCCCGCGATCGTCGTGTCCGGGCGCGCGAGGTAGACGTACTCGAACGCGCAGCCGGTCGGCGTCGCCTCGGCGAAGCGCTGGCTGCGGAGCCCGTCGGCGTCGATCGTGATGAGCTCGCCCGGCTCCACCTCGCGCACCAGGGACGCGCCGACGATGTCGAGGGCCGCCGTCTCGCTCGCGACGACCCAGCCGCGCTCGAGCCGGCCGAGCACGAGCGGGCGCACGCCGTGCGGGTCCCGCGCGGCGTAGAGGGTGTTCTCGTCCATGAACACGAGGCAGAAGGCGCCGCGCAGGCGCGGCAGCACCTCGAGGGCCGTCGCCTCGAGCGTGTGGTCCGGGTCGCCGGCGAGGAGCGCCGTGACGAGCGCGGTGTCCGTCGTCGTGCCGCGGGCGAGCTCACCGCGGCGGCGCGAGCCGTAGCGCTCGGCGACCAGCTCGACGAGCTCGGCGGTGTTGGTGAGGTTGCCGTTGTGGCCGAGGGCCACCGTGCCGCCCGCCGTCGGGCCGAGCGTCGGCTGCGCGTTCTCCCACGTGGACGAGCCCGTGGTCGAGTACCGCGTGTGGCCGATCGCGATGTGCCCGGTCAGCGCGTTGAGCGCGGTCTCGTCGAAGACCTGGGACACGAGCCCCATGTCCTTGTAGACGAGGAGCTGCTCGCCGTTCGACGTCGCGATGCCCGCGGACTCCTGCCCGCGGTGCTGCAGCGCGTACAGGCCGAAGTAGGTGAGCTTCGCGACCTCCTCGCCCGGGGCCCAGACCCCGAAGACGCCGCAGGCGTCCTGGGGACCCTTCTCGCCGGGAAGCAGGTCATGGGTCAGTCGTCCGTCTCCGCGGGCCACGTCCCCATGCTCGCACACGCCCGGTCACGTCTCGCGCCACGCCCGCCCAGTGGGCACGGCACGGCGCCCCACGCGACGCGTCAGCGCCTGCTCCGCCGGTCCACGACCGCGGCGACCACCGCGCCCAGGACCGCCCCGAGGACGGCACCCGTCAGGCCGACGAAGAACGCGACCGTGCCGAGACCCGCCTCCGTCGGCACGCTCGGCAGCACGAGCACCGCGACGACGCCGACGACGGCGCCCAGGAGCGCGCCCACCTGCACGAACCGGCGGTACCGGGGAGCGCGCCGCACGCGGCCCTCGCGCGCCGACGCGAGCTCCGCCTCGGTGGGGAGCGCGTCGTCGCGGGCGGGCTGCTGCGGGTCCGGCGAGGTCTGGCTCACGGGCCGAGCCTAGTTCCCGCCCGGACCGGTCCTCCGGCACGACCGCCCGCACCACCGGCTCGGCCGCCACGGACGAGGAGGGGTCCCGACCGCACCGCGGCCGGGACCCCTCCTCGGTCGAGCGTCAGGCCGTCACGACGTCGAGCACGGCATCCCGTCGAGCTCGAAGCCGGCGGGCGTGCCCGGCCGTCCGAAGCCCAGCAGGAGGAACGACGCCGACCGGCCGGGCCGCAGCACGTCGCGGCTCGTCGCGGTCACGGTCGAACCGCGCTGGTCGACGCGGGCACCGATGCCGAGCAGAGTGCGCTCGCCGTTGGTGTAGTCCCACGTGAGCTCCCAGCCGCGGAGCCGCTCGTCGCTCAGGTTGGTGACCTGGACGACGCTCAGGAAGATGCCGATCCCGAGCGGCTGCGCGATGTGGTCGACGCGGCACGTCTCGGGCACCGAGACCTCGCCGAGCGGCACGGTGAACGTGAACTCCGTGCCGGTGACGTCCACGGTCCCGGTCACCTCGAGCTCCGTGCCCGTGACCCCCTGCGGCACCGTGAACGACACGGTGGCGCGGCCCACCTCGTCGGTGGTGTCGACGATCGTCGGGTCGATCGGCGCCGTCGCGACCTGCTGGCCGCCGACGGAGAGCACCACCTGCGCCCCCTCCTGCGGCTCGCCCGCGCTGAACAGCAGCGAGGACAGCGCCACCGTGACGGTGTCGCCCGGCACGTACCCCTCGGCCGGGACGTCGCCCAGGTCGACGCCGACGGCGCGCTGGGCCAGGTCCGGGCTGACGGGGGTGAAGGCCGCCAGGTAGTCGACGAACGCCTGGAGGTCGACCCGACCGGAGTCGGCCCGCTGCGTGCCCTCGGCGAGCGTGGTGAAGTTGTCGCCGCCGCCCGCGAGGAAGGAGTTCGCCACCACGCGGTACGGCGCCGTCAGGTCGAGCGGCGCGTCGCCGACGCGCACGTCGGTGATCCGCTCGCCGGCCGCAGCCGTCGGGTCGTACGTGTACGTCAGCCCGGCGACGCCGAGCTTGAGGAACGGACGGCTCGCGGCGGCGGGCTGCCACTGCTGCTCGAGCACCTCCACCACCTGCTCGCCCGTGAGCGTCATCGTCACGAGCGTGTTGGCGAACGACTGCACGGTCGCCGCCTCGCGGTACGTGACGTTGCCGTCCGGGTCATCCGGGTTCGACGAGGCGTACGTGAGGTCCGCGCGAAGACCGCCCGGGTTCATGAAGGCGATCTCCGTGCCGACGTCCTGGGTGGCCCAGAGCTGGACGTCCGCGACGAGGTTGCCGAGCGTCGACTCGCCGCCCCGGTTGTCCGTCCCGTCGGACTGCCGCGCGCGCAGGAGGTCGTCCGTGATCTCGCCGAGCGACGCCTTCCCGAGCTCGTCGGCCGCCGCGACGGCGTCGGCGACGATCTGGGCGACCTCGGCGTCGGCCGGGAAGGCCGGCACGCCGCCCGGTGCCAGCGGCACCAGCGCGGACGAGCTCGCGACGACGTCGCCCGTGGCGGGGTCGACCTCGAGCGTCACGTGCGCGAGGTTCTGCCCGTACTGGCCGCTCTGCACGACCGGCCGGGTAAGGCCCTCGGGCCAGCCCGCGACCGGGAGCTGGTGCGCGTGCGCCTGGTGGGTGTGCCCGGCGAAGATCGCGTCGATCTCCGCGTCGACACCGGCGACGATCTGGCCGAACACGGAGTCGTCCGTCGAGTCCTCGACCGCGCCCGTCGCCGGGCCCTCGTGGACCAGGAGGACGAGCACCTCGGCCTCGCCGTTCGCCTCGTCGCCGTCGCTGAGGGCGGCCGCGACGCGGTTCACCTCGGGGACCACCGCGCGGGTGTCGATCGTGGCGATGCCCGTCGGGCTGACGAGCGACGGCAGCTCCGCCGTCACCGCGCCGATGAAGCCCACCCGGACGCCGTCGACCTCCGTGACCCACGACTCGTCGAAGGCGGGCTCGCCGGTCGTCGTGTCGTACAGGTTGGCGGCCAGGTACGGGAAGTCGATCTGCGGGACGACCCGGTTCTCGAGGTCCGGGCGGCCCCGGTCGAGCTCGTGGTTGCCGATCGCCGAGACGTCGAGGCCCATGGCGTCGAGCGCGTCGAGCGTCGGCTCGTCCTCGGCCACGAAGGACGTGAACGTCGAGGCGCCGATGTTGTCGCCCGCCGAGACGAACAGCGTGTCCGCGTTCTCGGCGCGGAAGGCGTCCACGGCGCCGGCCAGCACCGCGGCACCGGCCGTCGCACCGTCCGGCTCGAGGCGGCCGTGGAAGTCGTTGATCCCGAGCAGGTCGATCTCGACCGTGCCCGCCACGTCGCCCTCGGCCTGCACGCCGACGAGGATCGGGTCGTGGTCCGAGGCGCGGTAGACGTGCGACGGGTCCGCGAACGGTCCGGCGTACTGGTGGCCGGACCACTCGTCCGCGTTGATGTCCCAGACGTCCGCGCCCGTGACGCGCGCCGCGAACGAGGGCGACGCGAGCGCGTGGTCGAGCGAGCCGAGCTCGCCGTCGAACGTGTAGGTCGACGCGCCCGGGTCGCGCGCCGGGACGAGGTCCACCCAGCCCTGCGACGTGAAGACGACGACCGGGTCCTCCTGCGCGTACGCGTTGAGGTCACCCAGCACGACGGCGTCGTCGATGCCCGTCTGCGCCTGCAGCTCCGACGTCAGCGCCAGCACGGCCTCCGCCTGCTCGACCCGCTCGGCGTTGAACTGCCCCTGGCCGTCGGCCGGCTCCTCGCCGTCGCCGCCCTTGGACTTGAAGTGGTTCGCCACCACGAGGAAAGCGCTGCCCTCGCCCGCGGGGGTCGTGAACGCCTGGGCGATCGGCTCGCGCGCGATGTCCCAGACCTCCTCGTCCACCTGCGTGGCCGCGTCGCCGAGCGGCGTCACCGACGCCGTCCGGTAGATGATCGCGTTCATGATCACGTCGGTGTCGGGCGCGCCCTCGCCGACCAGCGCGGCCGGCGTGGCCACGTACGCCCACTCCTCGGCGCCGGCGGCCTCGTTGAGGCCCGCGACGAGGTCGGCGAGCGCGACGTCGGGCGTGCCGTCGCCGAAGTGCACCGAGTTCTCGATCTCCTGGAGCGCGACGACGTCGGCGTCGAGCGCGGAGATGGCAGCGACGATCTTCGCCTTCTGGATCGCGAACGCCTCGGCGGTCGCCGCGCCGCGCGCGGTCGAGTCCTCGGACGTGAGCGTCGTGAAGTAGTTGAGCACGTTGAACGCCGCGACCGTGAGGTCGCCGCCGACCTCGGCCGGAGCGGCCGGCCGCGGGTTGAGCTCGGTGAAGGTGGGCTCGAGCGCGTCCGACGTCGTCGCCGACAGCGGCGTCGTGGGCTGCAGGCGCCAGCGGTCGAAGCCGTAGTGGAGCACGTACGCGAGCTCGCCGAACTCGGCGGCGTCACCCGTGCGGACCGGGTCGGCCGTCAGGTACGGCTGCGTGGCGCCGGTGACCTGGTTGTTGCGGCCGTCGTCGAGCAGCAGGAGCCGGGCGTCGTTCGCGGCGGCGATCGCGTCGGCCTCAGGCCCGGGCCGTGCCAGCTCGGTGCTCTTGACCGGCAGCGCGTCCCCCGCCGCGAGCCAGACCGTCCCGAAGCGGTCGACCTCGTGCGTCGACGCGACGAGGTAGCTGCCCTGCGGGTTGACGAGCATGCCCTCGTAGGCCTCGCGGTCCGCGCCGACGACGGTGTCGGGGAGCGCGACGGCGGCGGGCAGCTCGCCCGCGCCGAGCACCTCGACCGTGGCGGCCGCGGCGCTCGCGTTGATCTGGGTGAGGCCGAAGTACTCGGCCGCGACGCCGGTGACGCTCACGAGGTCGCCGACGACGGCCGGCGTCGTGCGGCTGCCGAGGAAGACGAAGACGCCGTCGGAGGCACCGGGCGTCGCGTCCTGCGCGCCGCCCGAGCCGGGCGTCTGGATGTAGATGCCGCGGTAGCCACCCTCGCGGTGGTCGGCGGTGACCACGCCCTCGACGGTGACCGTGGCGCCGGCGACGGGGGTGGCGTCGGCGTCACCCTGGACCTCGGCGATGGTGTGGGTTGCGGCGGCAGCGACGACGTCGTCGGCTGCCGCGGGGGCCACGATCCCGGTGGCGAGGGCTGTGGCCCCCGCTGCCGAGAGGGCGAGGAGGCGCGGGGTGCCGCGCCGTAGGGGATGCATCTGGCTGACCTCCAGGGGTCGTCCGAACGACGTCGGCGGCGCTCCACGGCGCTCCGACGCTCGGACGCTAGACGCCGAGCGGGTGAAAAACCAGACCCGCCCCATACCCGGTCATGACCCCGATCCGACCTGTTCACGACCCGGACCGCTCGTTCACCATGTGGTCACCGGACCGGCCGGACACACCCACGCAGACCGGAGCGTTCCCGTGGCGACACGCGGGCGTGGCGCACGATTCCGCTCCACTGTGCGCGGGTGGGGTGGCCGAGCTCAGCGGGGTCGGGCCGCCTGGAGCGGGAGGTAGGCCGAGAGGTCGGCGCGCTCGCCCGACGCGTGCACCGCACCGCGCGCGACGGCGTCGTGCCAGTCGAGCGCGCCGGTCACGAGGGCGAGCCACGTGGCCGGGTCCGTCTCGACGACGTTGGGAGGCGTGCCGCGCGTGTGCCTCGGCCCGGCGACCGCCTGCACGGCGCCGTCCGGTGGCACCCGCACCTCGACCGCGTTCCCCGGCGCGACGTCGGCCAGCTCCTCGAGCGCGAAGCGCACGGCCGTGCGGACGACGGCACGGGGTGCCGCGTCGGGGTCCGCGCGCCAGGCGGCGACGGCGGCCCGACCCTCGGCGGGGTCGGTGCGGCGACGGGGCGGCATCAGCTCCCCTGTCCCGCCGCGAACTCCTCGTAGGCCTGGCGCCACGCCTCGAACTCGCCCTCGCGCGCGGCGTAGAACGCCTTCTCCGCGTCGAGCGCCGCCTGCCCACGGGCCTCCCAGTACCCCGTCTCCTCCGCGCACCGCGCGTCCGCGGCGGCCAGCGGGATCTCCGTCGTGGCGAGCTCGGCGAGCCGTCGCTCCGTCTCTGCCTTGGCCTCGAGGTACGCGGGCGAGGTCATGTAGTCGTCGCTCGACACGTCGACCACGAGGCTGCCGTAGGTCTCCTGCCAGATGAGCTCGGCCGCGGCGGAGATCTCGTCCCGCGGCTGCTCGACGTGGGTCATGCCCGGGTACCCGGCCTCCGCCATGCACTGCGACCACGCCTCGACGACGGGCACCAGCCGCGGGTCGTCGGCCACGGACCCCCACATGGTCTGGATGTCGGCGTCCAGCGCGCCGAACGCGCTCATGTCGAACTGCGGGCGGACGGCACCGGGGACCTCGTGCTGGGCGCGGCCGCTGCAGCCGTACTTGGTCCAGTCGTACGGCTCCTCGCCCTGCACGTACGCCTCACCCTGGCCCTCGCCGCCCAGCGCGAGGTAGTACGCCGACCGCTCGGCCGACGACATCGCCTCGACGATCGGCCCGTTGAGGTCGACCCACTCCGAGGCCGGGGCGCCCTCCGGCGGACCCGTGGGCGCCGTCGCGATGCCGTAGCCGTGCTCCTCGGCAGCCTCGACGGGGTCGACGGACGGCGGCGCGACGGCGGACGCGTCGTCGTCGTCGCGCGGGCGGAACTCGACCGGGACGTACTCGAAGCCCTGGTCGGCCATGCAGGCAGCGACGACGGCCTCGACCGCGGCCATGCGCTCGGCGATCTGCTCGTCGCTCTCCTCGGTCAGCGCGCGCAGGGTGCTGAGGAAGGCCGAGACGGGGCCGACCTCGGGCACCGGCTCGGGCTCCGGCGTGGGGGACGCCGGGGTCTCCGACCGCCGGTCCGTGGGCGCCTCCTCGGCGCCGGCCGTGCACGCTGCGAGCACGAGCGCCGTCGTACCGACGAGCGCCGCAGCCCACGCCGTACGGCCCGTGCGTCGCGTCGCTCCGCGTGCCCGACGCGCTCGCGCACCGTCCGCTACCGACCGCATGGCTCCCCCGTCCTGCGCGCAGCCCTGCCGCCACCGCGCGTGCCGCGTCACCGTACCGTCGCGGCACCGGCGGCCGCCGCGACCGCCGCGCGCACGGTCGCCTCGTCGGTGACCTCGAGCCCTGCGT
>NZ_JACVQL010000370.1:0-493 GCF_019733465.1 Actinotalea ferrariae
CCCGATGGCTCGTGCCGGCGGCGGCCGTGGCCGTCGTGGCGCTCGCGGTGCCGACGTCGATCGCGTGGCAGCAGCACGAGCGAGCCGTCGTCGCCGAGCAGCAGGCCGCGCGCCTGGCCGACCTCCTGGCCGAGCCGGGCACGCAGCTCGTGCGCGCCGACGTCGAGGGCGGCGGGACCGCGGTCGCCGTGCTCGCGAGCGACACCGGCCTGCTCGTCGCCGAGGGCCTTCCCGCGCCGGGCGAGGGCCGCACCTACCAGCTCTGGGCGATGCGCGACGGCGTCCCCGTGCCCGCCGGGCTCTTCGCGCCGACGTCGGGCGCGGTGCAGGTCGCCGCGGAGGACTACGAGCCCGGCGACGGCCTCGCGGTGTCGGTCGAGCCGGAGGGCGGCTCGGACCAGCCGACCACGACCCCCGTCGTCGTCCTCATCCCGGGCTGACGGAGCCGGCGCCGCACCCGCGCGCTGCGGCTGCCTGGTGACTTCGCGTCGCC
>NZ_JACVQL010000370.1:620-1548 GCF_019733465.1 Actinotalea ferrariae
GTGACGCCAGGTCACCAGCGAAGTGGGACGACTCGCCCGTCGGGTCTCAGGACGTGCGGGGGCCGGGGGTCTCGGGGCGGGTGCCCTCCTCGCGGAGGTACGGGGTCGAGCCGCGGCCCGGGCGCACGCCGCGCTTGTCGGCGTAGAAGGCGCGGATCAGGTCCATGTCGGCGCGCACGTCGCCCGTCAGCGCGACCGTGGGGCCGACGCCGGTGGTGCGGGTCGGCCCGTCGATGAAGCCGAGCGTCACGGGCAGGCCGCTCGCGACGGCGATCCGGTAGAAGCCCGACTTCCAGTGGTCCGTGGGCCGCCGGGTGCCGTCGGGTGCGATGACGAGCGCGAACGACCGGTCGCCGCGCGCCTCGGCCGTGAGCCGCTCGACGAGACCACCGGCACCGCGGTCGGTCTCGAGCGCGCCGAGCCGCCGGAGCAGGGGCCCGAGGGGCCACCAGAACAGCTCGCGCTTGACGAGCACGCGGGGCGACACCCCGGCGTTCCAGAGCACGAGCACCGTGAGGACGAAGTCCCAGTTCGAGGTGTGCGGCGCACCGATGAAGACGCCCGTGCGGGGCAGCCGGCCGACGGCGCGCCAGCCCGCGAGCCGCAGCAGGAGCGCCGCGAGCCGCGCACGCGCACCGGCGGGACGCGCACCCGTCTGGTCGGGTCCGCCTGAAGCGGCCGACGGCGCGTCGTGCGCGGCGTGGGACGCCGACGGCGACGCGGCGGGCGTGGAGCCCGTCGGGTCGCCGTCGGCGGAGGTGGTGTCGCGGTGGGGCTCAGCGCCCACGGCGCCGGCCACCGCCCTGCATCGACATCTCGACGGCGCCGCTGCGGCCCGAGCCGCCGGAGCCCGACGAGCCCGAGCCGCCCGACGACGACGCGACGCGGAACTGCGAGCCGGGTGCGCGGCCCTGCGAGGACGCCGCAC
>NZ_JACVQL010000371.1 GCF_019733465.1 Actinotalea ferrariae
CCGCTGCGTCGCCCGCGCGCTCGGCGCGCGACAGCACGGCCTGCGCCCGTGCGAGGGCGGGCAGGCCCGCCGGGACGCCGTCGAGCGCGGACGCGCGGCCCTTCTCGGCGCGCTTGATCTCGTCCCACCGCGCCGAGACGTGCTCGGCGTCGCGCACGACGGCGTCGGCGAAGACGTGCGGGTGGCGGCGGCGCAGCTTGGCCGCGATGCCCGCGGCCACGTCGTCGAGGTCGAACGGGTCCTCAGGGTGCTCGGCGGCCACGCGCGCGTGGAACACCACCTGGAGCAGCACGTCGCCGAGCTCCTCGCGCAGCGCCGCACGGTCGTCGGTCTCGATCGCCTCGACGAGCTCGTGCACCTCCTCGACCGCGTAGCGCGCGAGGGAGCGGTGCGTCTGCTCGGCGTCCCACGGGCAGCCGCCCGGCGACCGGAGCCGGTCCATGACCGCCACGAGGTCGGCCACGCCGCCCGCGGGGTCGAGCGGCGGCGTGCTCACCCGTCGGCCGGGGCGCCGCCGTCCACGGCGTCGTCGGCGCCGTCGTCGGAGCCGTCCGCGGCGTCCGCCCCGACGATCCAGGCCGGCAGCGAGTGTGCGAGCGTGCCGGTCGCCTGGTCGAGCCGGCCGTAGCGCGGGTTGACCTGGACGTCGAGCGCCGCGATGCGCTCGTTGACCTCGCCGAGCACGTCGCCCGCGTTCTCGAGGCCCTCGAGCTCGGTCGCCGAGAAGATGGCGCGCGCGATCTCGACGGTCGCCGGGTCGATCTCGCCGTCGGCGCCGCCGGCGTCCGGGTTCTCCGCGAGCGCCGCGCGGGCCTCGTCGGACGAGATCCCGACGCCCTCCTGCGCGGCCGCGTCGATGTACAGCGGCGCGATCGCCATGGTCCAGAGCACCTGGCCGGCATCCACGCCGCCACCTCCGGAGAGGTCGTCCTGCGCGGCCTCGACCTCGGCGCGCGTGATGGTGCGTCCGTCGACGACGGCGGCTGCGGACGGGTCACCCGCGCAGCCGGCGAGCAGCAGCACGCCGGTGACGCTCGCGACCACGGCGGCGGACGGTCGAACCCTCACGCGGACCTCCTCGGTGGGCGCCCCTCGGCGCCCGCGCGCCCATGGTAGGCGACCGACGTGGTGCGCCCGACCGGTTCGCACCGGGACCGCGGGCCGCCCGCACGTCATCGCGCGGCCCCGCCGGCCGCCACCTGCGCGGCGGCGGGCACGCTCCCCTGCCAGACGGCCGCGACCAGGTCGCGGACCCAGCCGAGCAGCTCCGGTCCGGCGAGCGGCCGTCCCCCGATCCTGGCCGTGGTCGGGAAGGGCACGAGGGCCGTGCGAATCGCCGGCTTGAGGATGGTGCCCGGGTACAGGCGCGTGAGGCGCAGCTGGGCGGACTCGGGCAGGTCGAGCGGCGCGAAGCGGATGTACCGGCCCTGCGCCGTCACGTCGGTCAGGCCGACCTCGCGCGCGGTGTTGCGGAAGCCCGCGACGTCGAACAGGTTCTCGACGGCCTGCGGCACGGGCCCGTACCGGTCGACCAGCTCGAGGCGGACGGCCTCGAGCGCCTCGGGCGTCGTGGCGTCCGCGATCTTGCGGTACGCCTCGAGCCGGAGCCGCTCGTGCTCGATGTACTCGTGGGGCACGTGGGCGTCCACGGGAAGCTCGAGCGTGACCTCCGCCGGACGGGTCTCGGCCTCGCCGCGGAACGCCGCGACCGCCTCGCCGACCATGCGGACGTAGAGGTCGAAGCCGACGCCCGCGATGTGACCGGACTGCTCGCCGCCCAGCAGGTTCCCCGCGCCGCGGATCTCGAGGTCCTTGAGCGCGATCTGCATGCCCGAGCCGAGGTCCGTGTTCGCCGCCATGGTCGCGAGCCGGTCGTGCGCCGTCTCCGTGAGCGGACGCTCCGGCGGGTACATGAAGTAGGCGTACGCGCGCTCGCGCCCTCGGCCGACGCGCCCGCGCAGCTGGTGCAGCTGGGACAGGCCCAGGAGGTCCGCACGCTCGAGGATGAGCGTGTTGGCGTTCGAGATGTCGAGGCCGGTCTCGACGATCGTCGTGCACACGAGCACGTCGAACCGCTTCTCCCAGAAGTCGACGATGACGCGCTCGAGCTGGTGCTCGCCCATCTTCCCGTGCGCGGTCGCGATCCGGGCCTCGGGCACGAGCTCCTGCAGCCGCGCCGCGGCCTTCTCGATCGACTGCACCTTGTTGTGCACGTAGAAGACCTGGCCCTCGCGGAGCAGCTCGCGCCGGATCGCCGCCGTGACCTGCTTCTCGTCGTACGCGCCGACGAAGGTGAGGACCGGGTGGCGCTCCTCGGGCGGCGTGGCGAGCGTCGACATCTCGCGGATCCCGGTCACCGCCATCTCGAGCGTGCGCGGGATGGGCGTCGCGCTCATCGCGAGCACGTCGACGTTGGTGCGCAGCTGCTTGAGCGTCTCCTTGTGCTCGACGCCGAACCGCTGCTCCTCGTCGATGATGACGAGCCCGAGGTCCTTGAAGCGCACCTGGCCCGTGATGATGCGGTGGGTGCCGATGACGACGTCGACGCTGCCGTCCGCGAGACCGTCGACGACCTCCTTCGACTCCGCCTCGCTCTGGAACCGCGAGAGCGCCTTGACCGTGACCGGGTAGGGCGCGTACCGCTCGGCGAACGTGTCCAGGTGCTGCTGGACCAGGAGGGTCGTCGGCACGAGCACCGCGACCTGCTTGCCGTCCTGCACCGCCTTGAAGGCGGCGCGGACGGCGATCTCCGTCTTGCCGTAGCCGACGTCGCCGCAGATCAGCCGGTCCATCGGGACCGTCTTCTCCATGTCCGCCTTGACCTCGTCGATCGTGACGAGCTGGTCGGGGGTCTCCACGAACGCGAACGCGTCCTCGAGCTCGGCCTGCCACGGCGTGTCCGGCCCGAACGCGTGCCCCTCGGTCGCCATGCGCGCCGAGTAGAGGCGGATGAGCTCGCCCGCGATCTCACGGATGGCCTTCCGGGCGCGGCCCTTGGTCTTGGCCCAGTCCGAGCCGCCCATCCGGTTGAGGGTCGGCGCCTCGCCGCCGACGTACTTGGTCACCTGGTCGAGCTGGTCCGTCGGCACGTAGAGCCGGTCCCCCGGCTGCCCGCGCTTGGACGCCGCGTACTCGATCACCAGGTACTCGCGCGTCCCCGCGGTCGGTCCGCTGCCGACCGTCCGCCGGACGAGCTCGACGAAGCGCCCGACGCCGTGCTGCTCGTGCACCACGTAGTCCCCGGCGCGCAGGGCGAGCGGGTCCACCGTGTTGCGGCGCCGCGAGGGCATCGACCGCATGTCCTTGGTGGACGTCCCGGCGCGCCCCGTGAGGTCCTGCTCGCTGAAGACGGCGAGCCGCAGGTCGGTCGCGACGAAGCCACGGCCCGCGGGGGCCGGTACCACGAGGACCACACCTGGGTCCGGCTCGTCCTCCACCCGCCCGACGAGCCGCGCGGGCACCTCGAAGCCGGACAGCTGCTCGACCATGCGCTGCGCGGGGCCGTGGCCCTCGGTCGTCAGCACCAGACGCCAGCCCTCGCGCTGCAGCGTGCGCAGGTCGCCGACGGCGCGCTGCACGTCGCCGTGGTAGCCGTGCACGTCCCGCGTCGCGACGACGAGGGTCTCGACGGCGTCGTCGCCGCCGTCGGCGAGCACGCCGGTCCTCGCGCCCGCCGTGGGCGCTGCGTCGTCTGTGCCGGCTGCGCCTGTGGCCGCCGTGTCGCCGCCGTCGGCCGTCGCCGCCGCGGCGTCGAGGGTGAACGGGCTCAGGGACCACCAGCCGAGGCCCCGCGAGAGCGCGAGCTCGCGCGTCTCCGCGTACGAGGCGAACGACGCCGCGCGCAGGTCGATCGGGGTGCTCCCACCCGCGGCCGCAGCCGTCCACGCCGCGTCGAGGAACTCCTGCGTCGTGGCCATGAGGTCGTGCGCGCGCCGACGCACGCGCTCGGGATCCGCCACGACGACCAGGGCGCCGTCGGGCACGAGGTCGAGCATCGGGACCATGCGGTCGACCAGCACGGGCGCGAGCGACTCCATGCCCTCGACGGCGATCCCCTGCGCGAGCTTCTCCAGCATCTCCGCCGCGCCGGGCAGCTCGGCGACGAGCTCCTGCGCCCGCGTCCGGACGGCGTCCGTGAGGAGGATCTCCCGGCACGGGGGCGCCCACAGCCCCTCGGCGGCGACCTCGAGGCTGCGCTGGTCGGCGACCGCGAACCACCGGATCTCCTCGACCGTGTCGCCCCAGAGCTCTATCCGCAGCGGGTGGTCGTCGGTCGGCGGGAACACGTCGAGGATCCCGCCCCGGACGGCGAACTCGCCGCGGCGCTCGACCATGTCGACGCGCGTGTAGGCGGCACCCACGAGCCGGTCGGCGACCTCCGCGAGGTCCACCTGGTCGCCCACGCGCAGGGCGACCGGCTCGAGGTCGCCGAGCCCCTCGACCACGGGCTGCAGGAGCGCCCGGACGGGGACCACCAGCGCGCGGACCGGGCCCGACTGCCCCGGGCCGTCCGGGTGGCCGAGGCGCCGGAAGACCGCCAGGCGCCGGGCGACCGTGTCGCTGCGCGGCGACAGGCGCTCGTGCGGGAGGGTCTCCCACGAGGGCAGCACGGCCACGTCGTCGGCGGGCAGCCAGCAGCGCAGGGCCGAGGCGAGGTCGTCGGCGTCGCGCCCGGTCGCGGTGACGACCACGACGGGCGCCGGCGCGGCGCCGCCCTCGGTGGCCGGT
>NZ_JACVQL010000372.1 GCF_019733465.1 Actinotalea ferrariae
GGACGACGTCGTGCCCGGCGACGCGGCGCGGGACGACGTCGCGCCCGGCGTCCTCGTGCCGGGCGTCGTCGTGCGCGCGGGGGTGCCCGACGACGCGCCCGCGCTCGCTCGCGTGCATGTCGCGGCCTGGCGCGGCGCCTACCGCGGCCAGATGCCCGACGCCTACCTCGACGGCCTCGACGTCGAGCGCTGGACCGAGGGCTGGCGGCGGATGTTCGCCCAGGGGCGTGCCGAGCACCTCCACGTCGCCGAGCTGGACGGCACGCTCGTCGGCTTCGTCGACGTCGGCCCCGAGCGTGAGCCCGCGCCCGAGGACCCGCCCGGGCGGGGTGAGCTGTACGCGATCAACGTCCACCCCGACGCGTGGGGTGCGGGCGCGGGGCCGGCGCTGCTCGCGGCGGCCCACGCCCGGCTGCACGCGCTCGGCTTCGGCGAGGCGGTCCTGTGGGTGCTGCCGGGGAACCCCCGCGCGCGCCGCTTCTACGAGCGCGCCGGCTGGCACGACGACGCCGTGGAGAAGGACGCGGTGATCAACGGCGCCGCGATCACCGAACGCCGCTACGCGCGCACCCTCCCCGCCTGAGCCGCCAGGCCCTGAGCGCCCGCCGGCCACCGGGCACCCCGCCGCCGGCCCCCCAGCACACCGGAGCGTTCTCGTGGTGACACGCCGCGTGTCACCACGAGAACCCTCCAGTCTGCGGAGGGGGTGGTGTGGCCGGAGGGTGGCCCGAGGGCCGGCGGGCGCGGTGGCCCGGGGCTGGGTGGGGTGGGTCAGCCGTCGGTGAGGCGGTAGCCGGCCGCGCGGAGGTGGTCGACGACCTGGGCGCAGTGGTCGGGCCCGCGCGTCTCGACCTGCACGCCGATCTCGACCTCGTCGATGCCGAGGTTCAGCGCCGTGCGCACGTGACCCACGTGCATGACGTTGCTGCCCGTGGCCGCGAGGTCCCGCAGCAGCGCGGCGAGCGCTCCGGGGTGGTCGTCGATCCGCACCCTCATCGACAGGTAGCGGCCCGCCGAGGCGAGCCCGTGCCGGACCACGCGCAGCAGCACGAGCGGGTCGATGTTGCCGCCGGAGAGCACGACGACCGCGGGCGTCTCCACCTCGAGGCCCGCCATGAGCGCGGCGACGCCCGCCGCACCCGACGGCTCGACGAGCATCTTCGCGCGCTCCGCGACCAGCAGCAGGGCCCGCGAGAGGTCCTCCTCCGAGACGGTGCGCACCGGCACCCGGTGACCGTGCAGCAGCGCGAACGGCACGTCGCCGGGCCGCCCGACGGCGATCCCGTCGGCCATCGTGCTCATCTGCCCCGCCGGCACGGGGCGCCCGGCCGCGAGGGACGCCGGGTAGGCGGCGGCCCCGGCCGCCTGGACGCCGACCACCTGGACGTCGGGCCGGTCCGCCAGCGCTGCGACGATGCCCGCGGCCAGTCCGCCGCCGCCCACGGGCACGACGACCGTCCGCACGTCCGGAACCTGCTCGAGCACCTCGAGCGCCACGGTCCCCTGACCCGCGACGACGTCGGCGTGGTCGAAGGGGTGGATGAGGACGGCACCCGTGCGCTCGGCGTGCGCCCGCGCGGCGTCGAGCGCCTCGTCGACGCTCGAGCCGGCCGTCTCCACGGTGGCGCCGTACTCCTTGGTCGCGGCGACCTTGGGCAGTGCCGCCCCGACGGGCATGTAGACGGTCGCGTGGACGCCCAGCAGACGCGCGGCGAGCGCGACGCCCTGCGCGTGGTTGCCGGCGCTGGCGGCGACGACGCCCCGCGCCTTCTCCTCGTCCGCGAGGCGCGCCATCCGCAGGTACGCGCCGCGGATCTTGAACGAGCCGGCGCGCTGGAGGTTCTCGCACTTGAGCAGCACGGGCCCGCCCGCGAGCGCGCTCAGGGCGCGGCTCGACTCGACCGGCGTGCGCAGCACGACCCCGGCCAGCTCGGCGGCCGCGGCCGCGACGTCGGCCGGTCCGACCGGGTCCGCGG
>NZ_JACVQL010000373.1 GCF_019733465.1 Actinotalea ferrariae
CCGCAGCGTCTTGACACAGAGGGGAGCCATGATCGTGCGTTCCGTCTAGGCGTCGGCGGCGCACCAGAGCTGGAGCTCGGCGCTGCCGGAGTAGACGTACGACAGCCCCGTGAACCCGTGGCCACCGGCGAACTGCGTTCGCAACGCGTCGCCGTCGGCGAGCTGGTACAGGTCGCGGACGATCACGCCGTCGGCGTCCGAGACGACGACGGTGACCGTGCGGCCCTCGGGCGCCTCACCGATGTACGACACGGCGAGGCGGAACGGCGCCACGGTGAGCTCCTCGGGCGCCGCCGCACCACCGTCGACGCGGTCGACCGTGAGGGTCGTCGACTCCTCGCCCCCGGCGCTGCCGGCCTCCAGCCGGACGTGGGTCGTGCAGGTGATGGCCGGCGGCAGGTCGGCGCCGGACGCGCCGGCCGTGCACCCCCCGGACGTCACGAGGGCGACGAGCACCAGCAACGAGGTGCCGAGGCGGCGCGACGCTGTACCCATCGCGGCACCGTAGCGGGCCGGGCTGCTCGCCACGGCTGACAGAAGTGCGCGAGCAGCGCCCGCCGGGTCAGGACTTCGTCGTCGTCAGACGGTCGGCGTCCTCGCCGCTGCGCGCGCCGCCGGTGCGTCCGCGCGGAGCCGCACCGCCCTCGACGGGCGTGCCGGTGGACGTCCGTCGCTCGGTGCGCGCGGCCGTCCGACGCCTGCGCGACGCCGCGACGGCGCCGTCGACCGCGACGCACAGCAGCGCGGTCGCGAGCATGCCGGCGAGGACGGTGCCCAGGACGACCCGTGCGCGGTCGGGGAACTCCTGCTGCGGCGCGGTCGCCGGGCGGGTGAGGATCGCGGTCATGAGCTGGTCGGCCGGCGCGCCGGCGCGCTGCTGGATGTCGGCGAGGATCTCGGGTGCCTCCTCCTGCAGCACGAGGAGCGCCGCGAGCGCACCCTCCGGGTCCGGTGCGGAGGCGCCCACCGTGAAGAAGCTCTCGGCGCGCTGGGTGTTGGTCTGCACCGTGAACGACGCGCCCGGCGCCTCGTCGGACAGGTCGATGTTGCCGTGCCCGATGCTGTCGGCGAGCAGCCCCGCGAGCGTCGTCGTCGCGTCCCCGTAGGGGTTGCCCATCGTGACCAGCGGGTCCTGCGACTGCTGTGCCTGCAGGTAGGCCGGGCTGCGCACCACGCTCACGACGGTCGTGGAGGAGTACACCGGCTCGGCCTGCTGCCAGAGCTGGGACGCGAGGAAGCCCGTGACGCCCAGGACGACGACGGCCACGTACCAGCGGCGGGCAAGGGCTCCGAACACGCTCGAGATGTTCACGGGGCGGTGCTCACTTCCTTCTGGGGTGCCTGGGCGTTCGGGCTCATGGCGCGACAAGTCAAGCAGAGGTGGTCGGGCGTCCGGCAGGGGCGCGGGTGGACTCGTCGCGTTCCCAGCGCTCGTCGCCGCGGCGCAGCTTGCGCTCGGCGAGTACGCGCACCGCGACCGTGACGCCGAGGAAGACGAGCGCATGGGGCAGGTCGCGCGGGGACCGCGCGCGCCGCACGACGTAGCGCAGGGTCGAGTCGTCGGGCTGGGTAGCGAGCGTGGGGACGTCCTGCGCGAGCCGCCGGTTGCCCGCACGCGTGCGGACGCCGCGGTGCACGAGGGACCGCACCGTCCGCGCCACCCGGACGTCGAACGAGCCCGGGCTGGTCCGCCGCTCGTCGGCCCGGAAGGACCGGCGCACGTAGTCGTCCTCGGCGACGATCGCCGGGAACGGCGCGATGCGCGCGTGCCCCTCGTGGCTCAGGGCGAAGATCCCGGAGCCCACGTAGCCGTGCTGCAGCACGGGCAGGTCGCGCCAGATGCGGTAGTAGGAGCGGACGAGCGGCGAGCAGCCGGTCGTCACCGGGTTCAGGCGCGGGGCCGCCGCCAGGACGCCGGGCTCCTCGAGCGTCGCGACGACACCGCGCAGCGTCGCCGAGTCCACCTCGATGTCGGCGTCGAGGTAGATGCGCGGGAACGTCGTCGCGACGGCATCGGCCGCGTTGAGCGCCCCGGGCTTCCCCGGCTCGGGTCGGTCGATCACGACGGGCGCGAGCGGGTGGGCGCGCGCGATCTCGACCGTGCGGTCGGTGCACCCGTTGGCCGTCACGACGACCTCCCACTCGCCGGGCTCGGCGTCGGCGTGCAGGGCGTCGAGGCACCGTGCGATGACGGCCTCCTCGTCGTGGGCCGGCACCACGATGCTCGCGCGGGGGCTCACCGCTCGCCCGCCGTCGGGACGCCCGCGAGTCCCAGCACGTCCCACCACTGCTCGGCGCGGCGCGTCCACGTGTGGCCGGCCGCGAAGGCACGGCACGCCTCCCGGAGCGCCTCGTCGGCCTCGCCTGCGGCCGCGACGACCGCCGCGGCGAAGGGTGCGACGTCATCGCGCACGCGGACGTGGTCGCTGCCGAGCCAGTCGATCGCCGGCAGCGGGGTCGAGACGACCGGCAGCCCCGCGGCGAGGTACTCGAGCACCTTGAGCGGGAAGCTGGCCTGGTTGAACGAGCTCGAGTCGTAGGGCACGAGCCCGACGTCGCAGCCCGCGAGCACCGCGGCGACCTCGTCAGGCGGCAGGGGTCCCCGCCAGTCGACCCGCGCATCAGCCAGCACGGCCTCGACCGCCGAGCGCTGCTCGCCCTCGGGGAACGTCCGCGCGAGTGCGCCGACGACGACGAGCTCGCAGCCCGCGTCCAGGACGGCGCGCAGGAGGTCCGGCCGCACGCGGGGCGAGACACCGCCGAGCAGCACGGCGCGCGGCGCGCGGCCCTGCGGTGCGCCGCGGCGCACCGGGTCCGTGCCCACCGTGCAGCCGGCCGGGATGACGTGCGCCTCGACGTCGAAGCGCCGGAGGCGGTCCCGCAGCACGGGGGAGACGGTGACGACGGCGGCGGAGGCCGCGACCGCACCCGCCAGCTCCGCCTCGAGCGCCCGCGGGTCCTGACCGATGAGGGCGGCGCCCGCGACGTAGTCGTCCTTGACGAGCAGCACCTGACGTCCGCCGAGCACGCCGAGCGCCGCGGACGCCCCCGTGGTGACGACGGCGTCGGCCGGGCCGCCCAGCCACCGCACGGCGCGCGTGCCGGACCGACGGGCGGCGGC
>NZ_JACVQL010000374.1 GCF_019733465.1 Actinotalea ferrariae
GGCCGGAGCCGGGGCGGGCGCGGGGGCCGGGGCCGGGGCGGGCGCGACGGCCGGGCTCCCGGCGGCGGGCACGGCCGTGAGAGCGTCCCAGCGCGTCGTGACGGGCGCGTTGCTCGCCGAACCGGAGAGGTACGAGAAGATGCCGACCGAACCGGGCTTCTGGAGCGCGGCCGTCGTGTCCGTCGCGGAGACCTGCCAGGCGGACGGCTCGCTCGAGCCGTTCTTCCACGCCTTGGCCTTCACGGTCGTCGGCGAGGTGCCGGTCACCTGCACGCGGACGTTCACCGACGTGCCGCTCGCGTACTTCAGGGAGAGGGGCGCCGAGTCGAGGTCGCTCTCGCCGCGGGAGGCGACGAGGGTGACGGTGCCGTCGGCCGCGATCTTCAGCCGGGCACGGTAGTCGCCGGCGGTGCCGACCTGGCGGCCGATCACCGAGAGGTACGCGGTGCCAGCTCGGGGAGCCTTGTCCAGCGAGGTCCGGACGCGCAGGTCCGTGCTCGTGGCCGAGTAGTCCTTGAGACCGGCGGAGGCGGAGGCACCGGCCTTCAGCACCTGGTGGCCCGCGCCCGAGCGCACGGCGAGCGAGCCGCTGCCGGACCAGGTGCCGCCGGCGTTCGCCTTGCCCCAGCCCGAAACGACGGTGCGGGAGAACTGGTCCTCGGCGCCTGCGGTCGCGGCGGCCGCAGCGGACGGCGCGACGAGCCCGGCGAGGGCGACGGCGGCCGCGACGCTCGTGGCCAGCAGGCCACGACGACGGGCAGGACGGGTGGTGCTGGACGGCGCGATGCTCCGGCCGGTGAGACGGTTCCTCATCATTGCTCCTGTGGATGGGCAGCACCGCAGGAGGGCACGCACGCTCGTGGCGTGCGCGTCCTCAGGCGGACGTGCCGGTGGGCGGCGGGTACGCCGCAGGTACGTGGGTGGGGGTGCGCCCGGCGCCCTGTCCGGGCGAGCGGGGGCAGACGCGATCGAGGCCCGATCACGCCGCGAGGCGCGCCGTCGGGGGTCGGACGGCGGGCGGCAGGGCGGCCGGGCAGTCAGCAGCCGGGCAGCCGGGACGTCAGGCAGGCGGACGGTCGGCCGTCAGGCGGCTGAGCGGTGGGACCGGCTCAGGGTGCGGTGGAGGTGCCGCTGTCGCGGCGCACCTCGACCGGTGCGCCGTTGTCGGCGTACACGTTCCCGGTCGTCACGGCGGTCGTGTCCGGCGTCATGAGGATGGTGAAGAAGTTGCTCTTCCCAGCCATGTACGTGTTGCCCATGTCACGTGCGAACTTGTTGTCCGTGATCGACCCGAAGTTCATCGCACCTACCCGGTCGCGACGCTCGATCTTCAGCGGGATGTGCCCGCCGTCGAACCAGTTCTTGCTGACCGAGGCGCTCGTGACCGCGTTGACGTTGGGCGTCACGATGAGGCCGAACCCGGCCTGCTGGACCTTGTAGTTCTGGGTCCCGGCCGTCTTGGAGCGCCACGCCGACAGCGTGTTGCCGACGATCGTGATGTTCGAGCCGCCCTGGATCTGGATGCCGTCGTTGTGGGTCTGGTTGTCCGAGTGCGTCGGCGACGGGGAGAAGTAGGCCAGGTCGTGCACGTAGCTCGACTCGATCCGCACGTTCGCCGTGGCGGCGTGGGTGTTGAAGATCCCGAACCCGTCCACGACGTTCCAGGTGTTCACCCGGCGCGCGGTGTAGTCGTGCCCCAGGACGCCGTCGATCCAGTACGACGGGGAGTCGGGGACGAGCGTGACGTCCTCGACCACCAGGTTGCGCACCTTGGAGTCCGTCGCGTTGATCAGACCGATGCTGTACGAGCCCGGGCCCGAGCCGCGGACCCGCGAGTTGCGGATGGTCACGTCGGCGGCCTTGACGTTCACGAACCCGTAGATGTCCAGGTTCTCCAGCACCGTGCCGGGCTGCGTCACCGTGATGTCTCCGCGGTGCACCGTCAGCTTCGAGCCGGCACGGACGCCGGTGTTCGACGCGTCGGGCTTGACCGTGCCGGGGGCCACGGGCGTCCCTGCGCCGGCGGGCAGCGGGGCCTGGCCCAGCGCGAATGCCGCAGGCCCGGTCTCGCTCGACGCGACGGGCTCCGCGGAGGCGGCCACCTCGGTCGCTGCGGCGACCTGGACGGAGACGGCCGACGTGGCGGCGGGGACCGGCACGACCTCGGCCTCGGCGGGGAGCGCGGCCGGCGTCGCCGCCGCGCCGCCGTCGAGGGCGGGGGCCGGCTCCGGCTGCGGGCTCTCAGCGGGCTCGACCTCGACCGCGG
>NZ_JACVQL010000375.1 GCF_019733465.1 Actinotalea ferrariae
CGGCCGCCGACCACCGAGCCGGTCCGGGGCAGCGCGACCTGGCACCGCCGGGCCTCCGCCGGGCCCAGGTGGACGGCCCGGCCCGGCGGGCGCGGACCTGGGGCGAGCGCGGACGGCACGCCCAGGAGCACGTCGTCGTGGGTCTCCGTCGCCAGGACGAGCCGGTCGGTGGCGTGCCGGGCCTGCCTCGTCAGGTCGCCCGGAGCACCCGCGACGACCACGCGCAGTCCGCGACGCGGCCCGTCACGGAGGACGCGTTCGAGGAGCTCGGCGCCGGCCCCGCGCGGCAGCCGCTCGAGGGCGCGCTGGACGGTCCCGACGTCGTCGACGGCGAGCAGCGTGGGCGGTGGAGCGAGGTGCGCGGGCGCGGCGGAGCGCTCGAGGAGCAGGTGCAGCAGCCGGGCGACGACCGCGGGGTGGTCGGCGCTCGCGGTGGTGCCCAGGCCCGGGTGGGGCGGGAGGTCGAGCCCGGCGGGGCCGACGACGTGGACCTCCCAGCCGCGCGCCAGGGCCGCTCGGGCGGTGGTGCGCACGGTCGTGGTGCGACCCGAGCCGGGCCGGCCGGCCACGACGAGCGGTCCGCGGGCCGACCACACGAGCGGGCGGTGGCCGGGCAGGTCGGGCAGGTCGACGAGCCCGAGGACGAGCCCGTCGTCCGTCTCGTCGGCACTGCCGTCGAGCCGCTCCTCGGGCACGACGTCCGGGAGCGGAGGCGACCACACCGGGGCCGGCCGGGACAGCCCCAGCCGGTCGGCGGCACCGAGCACCGCGTCCGTGAGCGCGGCCGCGTGGTCCCTGCTCGACGGCGTGCGGACCTCCCGAGGACCGGGTCGCGGGACTGCGGGCCGGCCGACCCACCGGGCCGTCACCGTCCCGTCCGGTCCGGGTGGCGGGGTCCAGGCGCCCCGACCGAGCGGGGCCCACGCCGTCTGCACGACCGTCGTCCTGCCGCCGCGACGGACGACGGCGCGGCCCGGGACGTCCGGGGGGAGCGCGGCGGCGTCGGGCACCTCGACGACGTCGACGGAGTCGGCCGCGTCGGTGACCCGCAGGCACACGCGCAGGGCGAGGTTCGCGCGCATCTGCGCGGTCACCGCACCGGCCGGACGCTGCGTCGCGAGCACGAGGTGCAGGCCGAGCGAGCGTCCCTGGGCGGCCAGGTCGACGAGTCCGGGCACGAAGTCCGGGAGGTCGGCGGCCATCGCGCGGAACTCGTCGACCACCACGAGGAGCCGGGGCGGTGCCGTCCGTGCGGCGCGGAGGTCCTCGACGTCCGTGACGCCCGCGCCGGCGAGCAGCCGCTTGCGGCGCGCGAGCTCGCTGCGCAGCCCGGCGAGCGCCCGGCCTGCCAGCCCCGGGTCGAGGTCGGTGACGAGGCCGACGACGTGCGGCAGGCGCGCGCAGTGGCCGAAGCTCGCTCCGCCCTTGTAGTCGACGAGCACCATCGCGAGCTCGCCCGGCGGGTGGCGCACGGCGAGCGCGAGCAGCCAGGCCTGGAGCAGCTCCGACTTGCCCGCGCCGGTGGTGCCCGCGACCAGCGCGTGGGGACCGTCGGCGAGCAGGTCGAGCACGACCACCCGGTCCGTGGCGGCGACCGGCGCCGCGAGGGAGGTCAGGGCCTCGGGCGTCGCCGTCCTGGCGGCCCAGCGCGCCGCCAGGTCGGCCGACGTCGGTGTGCCGACGAGGTCCGCGAGCGCGACCCGGTGCGGCGG
>NZ_JACVQL010000376.1 GCF_019733465.1 Actinotalea ferrariae
GTGCGCGACCTCCCGGCCGCCCTGCGGGGGCGGCGCGTGGTGCCGGCGCACGTGCTCGGCGACCTCGCGCGGCTGCGGGAGCTGCCCCAGGACGGCGGCCCGTCCGACCCGACCCCGACCGACCTCCCCGGCGGCGCCGTGCCGGCGTCGCTCGAGCCGACCCACCGCGAAGGAGAGCAATGACGCACCCACGCCGCGCCGTCGTCACCGGGGGCGCCGGGTTCCTGGGCAGCCACCTGTGCACCGAGCTCGTCGACCGCGGCTGGGAGGTGGTCTGCCTCGACAACTTCCTCACCGGCTCCCCCGCCAACGTCGCGCACCTCCTCGGCTCCCCCGCGTTCCGGCTGGACCGCTGCGACGTCACCGACTACATCCACGTGCCGGGCGACGTCGACCTCGTGCTGCACTTCGCGTCCCCCGCGTCGCCGGTGGACTACCTCCAGCTGCCCATCCAGACGCTCAAGGTCGGGTCCATCGGGACCGGGCACGCGCTCGGGCTCGCGAAGGACAAGGGCGCGCGGTTCCTCCTCGCGTCGACGTCCGAGGTCTACGGCGACCCGCAGGTGCACCCGCAGCCCGAGGAGTACTGGGGCCACGTCAACCCGATCGGCCCGCGCGGCGTCTACGACGAGGCGAAGCGCTACGCCGAGGCGCTCACGACCGCGTACCGCACCACGCACGACGTCGACACGGCGATCGTCCGGATCTTCAACACCTACGGACCCCGGATGCGACCGTTCGACGGCCGCGCGATCCCGACGTTCGTGCGCCAGGCGCTCGCCGGCGAGCCGATCACGGTCGCGGGCGACGGGAGCCAGACGCGGTCGGTCTGCTACGTCGACGACCTCGTGCGCGGCATCCTCGCGCTCGCCGAGAGCGACCACGCCGGCCCGGTCAACATCGGCAACCCGCACGAGCGGACGGTGCTCGAGATCGCCCAGGACGTCGTCGCGGCGACGGGCTCGCGGTCGGAGATCCGGTTCATCGAGCGTCCGGTCGACGACCCCGAGGTGCGCCGGCCGGACACCACCAAGGCGCGCGAGCTCCTCGGCTGGGAGCCCGAGGTGGACTGGACCGAGGGCCTCGCCCGCACCGTCGCCTGGTTCGACGAGGCGCTCCGCACGAGCGCCTGACCGCCACCACCCGTCCCCCGCCCCGACCACCCACACTCGCCGAGGTCGACCTCGGCGTCAGGTGGGCGGGTATCCGGGTCAGGGGGCGAGGTGGGTGGCCGCGGCTGCGAGGACCTCGTCGGGGGTGATCGCGGCCAGGGCCGGGTCGACGTCGGCGGCGTGGGGGTCGCCGCGGTAGGCGTCGTCGCCGCGCCACAGGACGGTGTGGCGGTCGCGGTCGATCGCGGGTCCCCACCAGCGCGGCGGGGTCGGGCCGAAGAGCAGCACCGACGGCGTCCCGAACGCGGTCGCGACGTGGGCGACGCCCGTGTCGCCGCACACGACGAGGCGGGCCCGCGCGACGACCTCGGCGAGCTGCGGCAGGTCGAGCGTCCCCGCGGTGCTGCGGACGGTGCCCGTGACGTCACCCCGGCCCGCCACCGCCCTCTCGACCGAGCGCACGACGGCGTCGCACGGCACGTCCTCGTCCGGACCCCCGGTGAGCACGACGGGCACACCACGCTCGACCAGCCGCTGGGCGACCTGCACCCAGCCGTCGAGCGGCCACCGCCGCGATCCCGACGCCGCCCCGGGGTGGAGCACGACGTCGTCGGTGCGCTCGGCGGGCGGCGGGGCCGGCACGACGTCGTCCGAGCGGCCGGTCGGCTGCGCGCCGGGCGCGCCGGACGTGCGC
>NZ_JACVQL010000377.1 GCF_019733465.1 Actinotalea ferrariae
CCGCGAGGGGCAGCAGGGCGCGCCGGGACCACGCCCGGCGGCCGCCGACGGCCGCCGGCTCGCGCGCCTCGTCCGGGACCGGTGCGCGCTCGGCGTCCTCAGGCCCGCGCAGCATGAACCGGTGGGCGAGGACGGCGACGACGGCGAACACGGTGCCCGACACGGCGAGGTGGAGCGGGAGGGGCACCGCGAGACCTGCGGCCGCGGCGCCGAGGAGTCCACCGACCACCGCCCCGACGCTCCACACGCCGTGGAAGGCGTTGACGATCGAGCGACCGTAGGCGCGCTGGACGCGGAAGCCGTGGGCGTTCTGGGCGACGTCGATGACGGCGTCGAGCGCCCCGGCGACGAGCATCACCGCCGCCAGGACCGCCCACACGGGCGCCAGCGGCAGGCATGCGACCGCCACCGCGGACCCGACGAGGCCGAACGCCGCGACCCTCGCGGAACCCAGCCGCTGGATGAGCGCGGGGGCCAGCAGCCCGGCGGCCAACGCCCCGACGGGCATCGCGGCGATCGCCGTGCCCAGCTCGGCGTTGCTCAGGTCGAGACGATCCTTCACCTCGGGCAGGCGGGGCACGAGGTTCGCGTAGAGGACGGCGTTGACGAAGAACACCGCGGAGACGGCGGCGCGCGCACGACGAGCCTCACGAGGCACGGGGAGGGCAGGGGACGGCATGGTGCTCCGAACGGTGTGGGTCTCGCCGCGCTGCCGTACGGCGCGGGCGGCTCAGCCGCGACGACGTCGCGCGCGAGCGGTGCGGACGATCCTACGGACCGGCGCGGCGGCCTGGAGCGCACGGCCCCGGCGGGCGGTCAGTCCAGCGGGGCCGTCCACCGCAGCAGGGCACCCTGGCCGGACGGCGGCCGCAGGAGCATGAACGTGCCGCCCGACTGCTCCGCGCGCGCCGCGAGGTTCTTGGTCCCCGAGGCCCTGGCCGGCGCGGCCGGGATGCCGACGCCGTCGTCCTCGACCTCGACGGTGATCGTGCCGTCGGCGCCGGACGTGACGGCCACACGGACGGTCACCGACCGCGGCCGCGCGTGGCGGGCGGTGTTCGACAGACCCTCGCGCACGACCGCGACCACGTTGTTCGCCCGGCCGGGGGCGAGCAGGGCGTCGATCTCGACGGCCGCAGGACGGTCGTCGACGTCGGTGTCGATCGCGGCCCCGTCGAGCGTGATCCGGAGCGTCGGGCGGAACCCCAGCGAGGAGGTGGCGAGGTCGACCTCCGACTGCAGCCGGTGGACGAGGGACAGCGCCGCGTGCGGGTCGTCGAGGGCTCGGACGATGACCCGGATCTGCCGGATGCCGGCATCCACGTGAGCCGCGACGGTCCCGAGCTCCGCGTCGACCTGCGGGGACAGCGCGTGCTCACCCCAGGTGCGCATCGCGTCGACCCGGATGCCGGCCGCGAACAGCTGCTGGATCGCGAGGTCGTGCAGGTCACGCGCGATGCGGGTCCGCTCGTCGTGGAGCACCGCGCGGCCCTGGGCGTCACGCGCGTCCGCGAGCAGGAAGGCGAGCGCGGCCTGCGCGGCGAAGGTCTGGGACAGCGCGAGGTCGGTGGACGTGAACGGCGGGGCCCCACGACGGCGCAGCAGGAGCAGCACACCCATGCCCTTGCCGTTCGCCGTCATGGGGGCGAAGAGGGCTGGTCCGAAGCCGGCCAGCGCCGGCGCGACGTCCGGCGCCGTCGCCAGGGACGGCACGACGTGGCCGGTGCCCGTGTCGAAGGCCGAGCGCACGCGGGGCGACTCGGACAGGTCCACGCCGAAGAGGTCCGTCGCGGGCGCCGGACCGTCGACGATCTCCACGACCAGGGCATCGTCCCGGCCCGGGAGCACGAGCGCGCACGCGTCGGCGCCGTCGACGGCGCGGGCGGTCGCGGCGATCCGCTCGAGGACGTCCTCCTGGTCGGCGCCCTCGAGCAGCATGGTCGTGATCTGCTGGCCCGCGGTGAGCCATCCCTCGCGGCGGCGCTCGACGGCGTAGAGCTCGGCGTTCTGCACGGCCACGGCGGCCGCAGCGGCCAGGGAGCGGACGACCGACTCGTCGTCGTCCGTGAAGCCGCCCGCCTTGTCGGCCAGGTAGAGGGTGCCGTAGCGGCCTCCCTGGACGCGGACGGCGGTGCCGAGGAACGAGCCCATGGGCGGGTGCCCCGGTGGCAGTCCGCGGAACGCGGGGTGGTGCGTGAGGTCCTCGAGGCGCAGGACGCCCTCGTCGGGGATCTCGCCGAGCACGCCGAACGCGTGCGGCGGGTGACCGAGGGCGGCCACCGTCTCGGGGTCGACGCCGGACTGGACGAACGTCACCGACGCACCGTGGTCGTCGACGATGTTGATCGCCCCGTACGGGGCGCCCGTCATGGCGGTGGACGCGGCGACGAACCGTTCCAGGAGGGACCGGATGTCGAGGTCCCCGGCGAGGTCGAGGATCGCACCCATCAGGTCGGTGGTCGTCGTCATCGGCTGCATCGAGTGACCCCCAGTGCGGTGGCGGGATCGGGACACCGTACGCGAGACCGCCTGCCCTACGCTGCGGCCTCATGGACGAGCTCGTGAACGGCGCACGGCTCCTGCTCCGGGGCTGGGGCTTCTGGCGACGCAGGCCGACGGCGATGGCGCTCGGGCTGATCCCCGCGGCCGTCGCCGCAGCGCTGGTCGTGCTCGTCGTCGTCGTGCTCGTGCTCAACCTCGACCGCATCGGGGACGCGCTGACCGGATTCGCCGACGGGTGGGCGAGCCCGTGGCAGGAGCTGGTCGAGCTCGGCGCGCAGGCGCTGGTCCTGGCCGCGACCGTCGTGCTCGTCGTCGTGAGCTTCACCGGCCTGACGCTCGCGATCGGCGAGCCGTTCTACGACCGGATCTGGCGCGCCGTCGAGGACGCCGAGGCGGGCAGGGTGCCGACGGGGGACACCGGGTTCTGGCGCGGCGCCGTCGACGGGATCGCCATGGTGCTGCGCGGCCTCGTGGTCGCCGTGCTCGCGGGCCTCCTGGGCCTCGTGCCCGTCGTCGGGACCGTGCTCGGGTGGGTGGCGGGCCTGCTGCTCACCGGGTGGGTCCTCGCGCACGAGCTCACGACCCGGGCGCTCGTCGCGCGCGGCATCGAGCGGCGCGAGCGCAACCGGCTGCTGCGCGCGCACCGCCTGCGTGCGGTCGGCTTCGGCGCGACGACCCAGCTCTGCTTCCTGGTGCCCGGCGGGGCCGTGGCGACCATGCCCGCCGCCGTCGTCGGCTCCACCTTGCTCGCCCACAGCATGCTCGGGGACGCGGCTCGTGCCGCTCGCACGCCGGTCGGCGCGGCGTCGCAGGACGTCGTGCCCCCGCGCTGAGCCCGCCGGCCGGGACAGGGCGCCTGGCCGCCGCTCAGCGGCACACGAGCAGGTCACCGGCGAGGGCGTCGGGGTGCGCCTGGAGCCACATGCTGCGGCTCGCGCCCGGGCCGAGGAGGTGGTGGTCGCCCCAGCCGGTGGTCCCGGTGACCACCATGACAGGCAGGTCGGCGCACGTGCTGCCCAGCACGAGGCCCTCCGCGTCGACGACGTCGGGCACCCACGGGAAGGGTGGGGCCGAGAGGTCGAGGACCACGGTCCACGGCGTCATGGCGCCGGACGTCGAGGTGCGCGCGTCGCGCACGACGAGCTCGACGTCGTAGCCGTGCCCCCAGTCGTGGATCAGCCGGACCTCGGCGGTGCAGGGCAGGTCCGGGTCGGCGGTCGTGCAGCTCGCGGCCGGCCGGGGTGGCGCGACGTCGGCCGGTCCGGTCCAGGCCAGCACGTCGCCCGCCGCCACGTCCGTCCGCGCCGCATCCGCCGGCAGCGGCACGGCGGCGAGCGCGAGGAGAGCCATGCCCGACGCCGCCGACACGGCCGCGCGGCGGGTGCGTGACCCCCGTGGGGCGAGGGAAGGGCTCGCCGTGGACGCCGCGGCCTCCCCGGCCCCCGTGGCCTCCGTGTCGTCGTCCCCGCGCCCGCTGCCGGGCCACACCAGCAGCCCGCCGGCCACCACGACCAGCGAGAGCCAGAGGAGGGGGCTGAGCAGCAGCGGCGCGAGCCCGTGCCCCGGCACGTGTGCGACCACGCGGCCGAGCACGTGCCGGTCGTCGGGCTGCCAGGGGTCGAGCCAGTCGTTGGCGTCGCCCCGGAGCTCCCAGCCGGCGGCGTCCCCGCCCACCACGCGGTGCACGACGCGGGCGTCCGGCACGCTCGGTGGCGCGTAGACGACGACGTCGCCGACGGCGGTCTCGCCGCACCGGGCGACGAGGAGGTCTCCCGGTGCGTAGGTGGGTTCCATCGAGCCGCCGGAGACCACCACGACGGTCGTGCACCCGCCCCACGACGACGGCCAGAGGCCGACCACGAGGAGCCCCGCGAGGAGCGCGGGCAGCCACGCCGCGAGCCGGAGCACCCGGCCGCGCGCCGTCCGGCCCTCCGGCCCGCCGTCGTCCTCGTCCGTGCCACCCGCGCCGCTCGGCCCGGGCGGCACCGCGGGGCCGGAGGTGGTCGACACGGATCCGGTGTCGGACGTGGTCGTGGTCATCGTGCGCTCCTGCGGGGCGGTCGTCGGGCGGTCGTCGGTCAGCTGTGGATGACGACGGCGACGCCGTCGAGCGCGGCCGCCGAGACGCCCGACGGGACCGTGAACGCGGTGCTGCCGGCCGCGACGGGCCCCGTGAGCTCCGGCGCGAGCGGTGCGTCGCCGGCCGTCAGGGTGATGCGGGCGCTCTGCCCGGCGCAGGCCGCCGCGACGTCGGAGAGCGTGACCTCGGTGACCGCGTACTCGCCGGCCGCGAACGCGGTGGTGAACGAGACGCCGACCGGAACGCCCTCGGGCTGGCACGACGCGACGACGTCCGTCCCCGCGCCGAGGGAGGCGCTGCCGAGCGAGAGCTGCGCGGCCGAGGCGATGCCGAGGCCGGCGACGCCGGTGACGAGGAGGGCGACGGCGAGCGACCTGCGGGTGCGTCGACGGGTGTTCATGGTGCGGTCCTTCCGTGGTGATGAGCGCCTCGCCGGTCGACGAGCGCATCTCCACGGTGCGGTGCCGCGCCGCGGCGCGGGCGGCGCCGTAGGTGGTTCCACTCAGCGCGGGGCCGGCTCGTGGCACTCGCCTCGGTGGGCCTGGGTGGCACTGAGTGGCACCACTCAGCACGGCCGACGCGAGCGGTCGCCGAGGCGTACTCCTGAATCGAGGCGGCCGGACGACCGGTCGCCGGACCTCTCACCGACGGAGCGCTCCCCATGACCACCAACGCACCCGCCAGCCTCGCCCGGACCCTCGCGCGGTCCACCCCGGTCGACGGCCGCCACCTCGACGCCGCCCAGGTCACCGCGATCCACCGCGAGCTGCGGGCTGCCGCGTCCGCGCGCCGCGACGGCCTCGACCGGTCGGCAGCGACCGACCTCTACAGCGGGCTCGCGACCGTCGCGCTCCTCGACCACCTGCGCGGCGCCCAGGTGTCGCACGTCATGCTGCGGTCGCTCGCGCGGCACAGCGCGACCGCCCGCCAGGTGCTCTCCGACGGCTGACCGGGTCGGTGCCGGCCGCGCGGGGTACGCGCCGGGCGCCACCCCCGTCGCCCGACCGCCACCGGGGCGTCACCCGCCCGTCGTGCCGACGTCGGACGGCGCGGTTAGCCTCGCGACGTGACCACGACAGCCCCGACGCAGGCGGAGGACGCGACCGACGAGCCGCAGCCCTCGACCGCCCTCACCACGGACACGGTGGACCTGCCGGGCGTCGAGCCGGCCGACCCGCCGACGGAGATGGTCCCCGGCACGCTGTGGCACGGCGGCTGCCCGGTGGACTACGACTGGGCGCGTGGCGCCGGGATCACCGCCGTCGTCGACCTCTCGGACGCCGACACGTACCCGCCCGTCGGCGAGACCGAGGGCTTCCTCTACCTCAAGGTGCCGCTCGTCGACGCGGAGGACCTGCCCGACGTCGGTCTCGTCACGCGCCTCGCCGCGCTGGTCGCGGGACTCGTCGAGGACGGCCACCAGGTGCTCGTGCACTGCACCTTCGGCCGCAACCGCTCGGGCCTCCTGGTCTCGCTCGTCGTGCGCGAGGTGCTCGGGATGAGCGGCGCCGAGGCCGTCGCCTACGTGCAGGCGCACCGCCGCAACACCGTCAACAACGAGGCGTTCGCCGCCTGGCTGCGCAGCCTGCCCGCGCCCGACCTCGCCTGACGCACGCGCCCGCGGCGGCGCGCGGGCGTCAGAGCGGCGTGCGCCAGCGCGCGACGACGGCGTCCAGCCAGTCGAGCGTGCGCCCGTTCCGCCGGTCGTCCCAGAGCCGGAACGCCACGCCCCCGAGCTCCGCGATGCGGTCGAGGACCACCCGGCCCTCCCAGCCCCGCACGTCCGCGCCGTACGCGCGGCAGAAGCCGAGGTAGGTCGCCGCGTCGAGCTCGCCGGCGTCGAGGCGACGGGCCGCGCTGCCGAGGTCGTACTCGCGGGGCGCGCGCGCCACCCAGTCGAGGTCGATGAGCACGGGCCCGGTCGGCCCGCGCATGACGTTGGCCGGCGACAGGTCGCCGTGCACGACGCCGACGCCGAGCGGCGAGTGCAGCGAGGCCAGCGCGTCGCGCAGCGCGTCCCGCGCGGCGAGCAGCACCGCGGCGGCGTCGTCGGGCAGGCCGTCGGTCTGGGTGTCGAGGCGTCGCAGCGGCTCCCAGGCGGCGACGTCGGCGTCGTCGTGCTCGGCGTGGAAGCGCGCCAGCAGGGTGCCCGTCTCGGCCCAGGTGACGGGCCGCGCGTCCGGGAGCCACGGCAGCAGGGTGACGACGCCGGCCGACGTCACGACGGGCGCGGCGTCCGGGAGGAGCGCCGTGGCGCTGCCGGCGAGCGCCGTCGTCGTGCGGTCGAGGTGGGTCGCGTCGGTGCCGGGCGGGTACACCTTCACCGCGTGGTCGCCGCAGCGCAGCACGACGGTGCTCAGCGCGCTCACGACGACGGGCTCGGTGCGCGCGATCGGCAGTGCGAGCCTGGCCTCGGCGACGGCCTCGAGGGCGTCGGCCACGCCCCAGCCGGGCTGGGGGAGGGGCAGCGGCTCGGGCCGCGCGG
>NZ_JACVQL010000378.1 GCF_019733465.1 Actinotalea ferrariae
GGCTCGCTCGTCGCGGCCGGTCCTGCGGGGCCGCCGTCGGCGGGGGCGTCGTCGTCCGACGCCGCGTTGCCCGTGCTGAACGCCGCGCGCGGCGCGCCGCGGCGCAGCTCGAGGTACTGCTCGACGCCGCCCGGGAGGTCGCGCACGCGGCCGTCCCCGAGGAGCGCGACCTGGCGGTCGCACACGCGCTCGAGCAGGTACCGGTCGTGCGAGACGACGACGAGCGTCCCCGGCCAGCCGTCGAGGAGGTCCTCCATCGCGGCGAGCGTGTCCGTGTCGAGGNNGTCGAGGTCGTTGGTGGGCTCGTCGAGCAGCAGCAGGTTCGGCTCCCCCACCAGCAGGCGGAGCAGCTGGAGGCGGCGCCGCTCACCGCCCGAGAGGTCTCCGACGACCGTCTGGGCGCGCTCGCGCGTGAACCCGAGCCGCTCCACGAGCTGGGCCGCCGTGAGCTCCTTGCCCGCGACCGCGACGACGCGTCGCTCGCGCTCGACGACCTCGACGACCCGGAGGTGCGCGACGTCGTCGAGCTCCGCCACGTCCTGCGTGAGGGTCGCGACGACGACGGTCTTCCCCCGCTTGATGCGGCCACCGTCGGGCCGCAGCGAGCCGTCGAGCAGGCGCAGGAGCGTCGTCTTGCCCGCGCCGTTGACGCCGACGACGCCGTACCGGTCCCCCGGCCCCAGCCGCCACGTCACGCCGTCGAGGACCGTCCGCGCGCCGTCCTCGCCCGAGCCCCGCGCGGGGAAGCGGACCGTGACGTCCTCGAGGTCGACGACGTCCTTGCCCTGACGCGACGTCGCGAGACGCGTGAGCTCGAGCGGGTCGCGCGGCGGCGGCTCGTCGGCGATGAGCGCGGACGCGGCGTCGAGGCGGAACTTCGGCTTGCTCGTCCGCGCCGGCGCGCCGCGGCGCAGCCACGCGAGCTCCTTGCGCAGGAGGTTGTCGCGCTTGGCCGCGGTGACCCCCGCGGAGCGCTCGCGCTCGGCGCGCGCCAGCACGTACGCGGCGTAGCCGCCCTCGTACCCGACCACCTGACCGCCCGCGCCCGAGGAACCGTCGGCGCCGGAGCTGCCCGTGACCTCCCACATGCGCGTGCAGACGGCGTCGAGGAACCAGCGGTCGTGCGTCACGACGAGCAGCGCGCCGCGCGCGCCGCGGGCGCCGAAGCGCGCCGTGAGGTGCTCGGCGAGCCAGGCGACGCCCTCGACGTCGAGGTGGTTGGTCGGCTCGTCGAGCAGCAGCACATCGAGGTCGGCGACGAGCAGCGCCGCGAGCGCGACCCGACGCCGCTGCCCGCCCGAGAGGTGCGCGACGTCGGCGTCCAGGTCGAGGTCCGCGAGCAGGCCCTGGTGGACCGCGCGCACGGCCGCGTCGCCCGCCCATGTGTGCTCGGCGTCGGAGCCGTGGACGAGGTCGCGGATCCGGGCGCCCGGCGGCAGCTCGTCGCGCTGGTCGAGCATGCCCACGCGCACGCCGCCCGCATGCGTCACGCGTCCCGCGTCGGGCTCGAGCCGGCGTGCGAGGAGGCGCAGCAGGGTGGACTTGCCGGCCCCGTTGGGGCCCACGACGCCCGTGCGTGCCCCGGCGTCGAGGCCGAGGCTCACCCCGTCGAGCAGGGTCCGGGTGCCGACCGTGTAGGTGAGGGAGTCGGCGCCGAGCAGGTGCGCCATCAGTCGCGCCCCGGCGACGTGAGGCCCGGCGGGGCGCCGCCCGAGCCCGCGTGCGAGAGCAGCCGGGCCCCGGGCACGGGGCCGACGGCGGTCAGCACGTCGTCCGCCACGCCCGCCGCCGTCATGGCCGCCGCGATGGCGACCGCGCCCTGGTGCGTCCGCGCGAGCGCGGCGACCGTGGGGCCGGAGCCGCTGACGATGACCCCGAGCGCGCCCGCGTCCTGGGCGACGGCGAGGGTCTCGGCCAGCTCGGGCGCGAGCTCGAGCGCCGCGTCCTGCAGGTCGTTGACCAGCGCCGCGCCCACGGCCTCGGGGTCCCCCGTGCGCAGCGCCTGCATGAGCGTGCGGTCGGCCTCGGGCTCCCCGGCGACGCCGCCGACGATCTCGTCGAACATCCCGTAGACGTCGGGCGTCGAGAGCCCCGCGTCGCGCAGACCCAGCGCCCAGTGGTACTCGCCGCGGCTCATCGCGGGCGTCAGCAGGTCCCCGCGCCCGCGCCCGACGGCGGTCTGCCCGAGCAGCGCGAAGGGGACGTCCGAGCCGAGCGTCGCGGCGATCTCGGCGAGCGCCTCGCGCGGCAGGCCGGTGCCCCACAGCGCGTCGAGCGCCACGAGCGTCGCGGCGGCGTCGGCGGAGCCGCCCGCCATGCC
>NZ_JACVQL010000379.1 GCF_019733465.1 Actinotalea ferrariae
CCCGCAGCCCCGGCCGTCACGCTCACCGCCCGCACCTCCCAGGCCGCGCAGAGCTCCGACGCCAGGACGTCCGCGGGGGCGCCCGGCGCCGCCGTGCCGAGTCCGTCCGCGGCGCGCGTCGCCTCCGCGAGGTTGGGGGTCACGAGCGTCACGCCCGGCACCGGGTCGCCGCCGCGGGGGTGCGGGTCCCAGACGACGACGCGCTCGCGCGCCGCGCGCGCGAGGAGGGCCCGGAGCACGGGGTCCCGCGTGACACCCGCGCCGTAGTCGGACACGAGCACGACGTCGGCGGTCGCGAGCACCGCGCGCACCTCGTCCTCGGACACGTCGCGCGGCGTCCCGGGGCCGCCCTCGTCGACGCGGACGAGGGACTGCCCGCTGCTGCGCACGCGCACCTTGGTGCGCGTCCCACCCTCGTGCCCGAGCGGGACGAGGGTCACGCGGCGGCCCAGCTGCTCGGCGAGGCGCGCGCCGCCGTCGTCGTCGGCGACCGGCGCGACGAGCGTCACGCGCGCACCGGACTCCGCGCACAGCAGGGCCGTGAGGCCCGCGCCGCCAGGGCTGTGCCGCCGCCCGGTCACGTCGAGCACCGGGACCGGCGCGTCGGGGCACAGCCGCTCGACCGTGCCGTCCACGTCGGTGTCGAGCACGACGTCGCCGAGCACGACGACGTGCGGCTCGCGTCCCGCGCGCTGCTCAGGCGTCGTCATGCGCTCGCCCGCTCCTGCCGGCCCGCCATCGCGGCGGGCGCCTGCGCCGCGAGGTGGGCGTCGACGGCCGCGCACACCGCGTGCACCGCGACGAGGTGCACCGCCTGCACCGCGGCGGTCGAGGGCGCCGTGACGGCGAGCGACTCGTCGCAGCGCAGGGTCAGCGGGTTCGGCCCCGGCCCCGTCATCCCCCACACCGTCAGGCCGAGGTCCTGCGCGCGCTCGGCGGCGCGCAGCACGTTCGGGCTGCGGCCGGACGTCGAGAGCACGACGAGCACGTCGCCCGGGCGTCCGTGCGCCTCGACCTGGCGGGCGAACATCTCGTCCGCGCCGTAGTCGTTGACGATCGCCGTGAGGCTCGACGTCTCGGCGCACAGCGCGATGGCCGACAGCGGCCGGCGGTCGGCGAGGAAGCGCCCCACGAGCTCCGCCGTGAGGTGCTGCGCCTCGGCCGCGCTGCCGCCGTTGCCGACGGCGAGCAGCCGCGCGCCGCCGCACAGGTCCTCCGCGAGGCGCCGCCCCCAGCGGTCCACCATCTCGTGGTGCTCGGCGAGCACCGCCATGCCGGTCGTGACCTCGGCCAGGTGCTCGTCGATCCAGGTCCGTGTGCTCATGCCGGTGCTCATACCGCCTCCACCTCCGCGTCGGCGTGCAGGGTGCCGCGGGCGGCTCCCTCCGCCCCGACCACGTGCTCGTACGCGCGCGCGGTCTCGCGCGCGACGCTGTCCCAGCCGTACAGCTGCTCGGCGCGCCGCCGCGCCGCGACGCCGAAGCGACGGCGCCGCACCGGGTCGTCCAGCAGGGTGCGGACGGCGTCCGCGACGGCGCCCGGGTCCTGCGGCGGCACGAGGTAGCCCGTGACGCCGTCCTGCACCGAGTCCAGCAGCCCGCCGACGGCGCTGCCCACCACGGGCGTGCCGCAGGCGGCCGCCTCGAGCGGCACGATCCCGAACGGCTCGTACCAGGGGGTCGCGACGACGACCTCGGCTCCCTGGATGACGCCCGGCACGTCGTCGTGGGCCACGCAGCCGAGGAACGTCACGCGGTCCGCGACGCGCAGCCGGCGCGCCAGCGCGCTGAGCCGCTGGACCTCGGGGTCGTCGGCCAGCTCGTCCGCCGGGGGGCCGCCGGCGACGCGGAGCTCGACGTCCGGCAGGTCGACGAGCGCCTGGATCACCGTGTCGACGCCCTTGCGCTCGACGAGCCGTCCGATCGACAGCACGTACGGCCGCCCCGACGCCGACGGCGCCCCACCGGGCCCCCGCACGCCACGCCCGCCCGCGCGTCGCGGCGTGAAGTGCTCGAGGTCCACCCCGCACGGCACGACGCCGACCTTGTGGTCGGGCACGCCGAGGCGGCGCAGCTCGGCCACCTCGTCGCTGCAGGTCGCGATCACGAGGTCCACCGACCGGCCGAGCGCGGCCTCTGTCTGGACCCTGCCGCGCGGGCTGGTGTCCCGGTCCCCCTGGTGGCGGCGCTTCACCGAGCCCAGCGCGTGGAACGTCTGCACGACCGGCACGCGCTCCCCCGCGAGGGACGCGACGGCGCGCGACGCCTGGAGAGCAGCGAGACCCGACATCCAGAAGTGACCGTGGACGACGTCGGGCACGGTGTCGGCGAGCCACGCGTCGGCGAGCCACCGCCCGAAGTCCGCCATCCACGGGAGGAGCTCGTCCTTGGGCACGTGCCGCGCCGGCCCGGCCGGCACGTGCACGACGTCGACACCGGGCGCCATCCGCACGCGCTCCGGCAGCCCGGCGTCGTCGCGCCGGGTGTAGACCTCGACGCTGTGGCCGAGCCCGGCGAGCGCGGTCGCGAGCGCCGCGACGTGGACGTTCTGCCCGCCCGCGTCGACGCCGCCGAGCGCGGCCAGCGGGCTCGCGTGCTCGGAGACCATGGCGATCCTCATCGGGCCACCTCCTTCAGGAGCCGGTGCCAGTCGGCCAGGAACCGGTCGAGGCCGAAGTGCGAGAGCACGTGCGCCCGTGCGGCGAGGCCGGTCTCGCGCGCCTCGTCCGGGTCGTGCAGCCAGCGGCGGGCACGCGCCGCGAGCGCGTCCGGGTCGTTCGAGACGAGCCCGGCCGACGGCGGCACGGCCTCGGGAGCCGCGGTCGTCGCGAAGGCGAGCACGGGCAGGCCGAGCGCCATCGCCTCGAGCAGCGAGAGACCCAGGCTCGTCCACCGGTAGGGGTGGAAGTACGCGCGGTCGCGCGCGAGCAGGTCGTGCATCGCGCCCTGGGGGACGTCGTCGTGCAGCGTCAGGTCGGGGGCCGTGTCGCCGCGCCACGTGCGGGCCGCCTCCTCGAGCGCCGCCATGCCCATGCCGTAGACGTCGACGCCGACGTGCTGCGCCATCCGCAGCAGCTGATCCGTCCCCGCGACACGCCAGCGCCGGACGGGCTCGTTGACGACGACGCCGACGCGCTCGCGCTCACCCGTGTACCGCAGGCCGGGGTCGACGATGCCGTGGTCGACGAGGGTCGTCGGCGCGTCGCCGCAGTCCCAGACGAGCGCGTTGAAGGCCGTGACGTGGGCGATCGTGATGTCG
Organism: Actinotalea ferrariae; assembly: GCF_019733465.1. Lineage (GTDB taxonomy): Bacteria > Actinomycetota > Actinomycetes > Actinomycetales > Cellulomonadaceae > Actinotalea > Actinotalea ferrariae_A. The sequence goes on from NZ_JACVQL010000379.1 coordinate 3,259, forward strand.
GTGCGGTCGGCGAGCGGGTGCCGCGTCGCGACGGCGTGGCCCGCCGGCGTGTTGTGCTCGACGTAGACCGCGGGGACGTCGATTCCGGCACGGAGCCCCGTCCACCGCTCGAGGAGCTCGAGCTCCTCCGGCCGCTGGAGCACGACGACGTCGAACGGCGTCTCGCGCAGCTGCTCGGGCGTCACCTCGACCACCGAGGAAGGCCAGTCCCACGTGCGCGCGCGCCCCCTGCCCTCGGGGCCGCGGTTGGGCACCACGGGGACCAGGTACTCCTCGGCGCCCTGGACGAACGACGTCATCCAGGAGCCGTGGACGTGCCAGACGAGGACCCTCATGCCGTCACCTCCGTGCTGTGAGGCTGCGTGGTGGGTGCGCGCCGGACGAGCGAGCGGACCGCGTCGACCACCTCGGACGGGGCGATCGCGCTGAGGCAGGGATGGCCCGCCACCGGGCACTCGCGGGCGCGCGTCCCGGCGCACGCCGCGTGCTGGTCGCCGAGCAGGACGACCGGCACGCCCCACGGGGCCCAGCGGTCCGCGGGCACGACGGGCGCGAAGAGCGAGACGATGGGGGTGCCGACGGCGGCCGCGAGGTGCGCGGGCCCCGTGTTGCCGACGACGACGGCCTCGGCGTCCGCGAGCAGCCCGGCGAGCTCGGCCAGCGACGTGCGCCCCGAGAGGTCGACCGCGTGGTCCCCCGCAACAGCCGCGCCCAGCGCGCGCTCCCCCGGCCCGCCGGTGACGACCACGGTCCAGTGCTCGGCGAGCGCCGCGGCGAGGGCCCGGGCGTGCTCGGGCGTCGCAGCACGGGCGGGCACGGACGCACCGGGGTGCAGCAC
>NZ_JACVQL010000038.1 GCF_019733465.1 Actinotalea ferrariae
GTCGCGGCGCGTGCCGCGCCGTCGGGCCGGGCGCGCGACGCCGTCCGGCGGACCGGGGGCGGAGCCGCCTCGCCGGCGTCCCGGCGGGCGCCCTGCGGTCGACGTGAGTCGTCGCTGGCCACGGGATCAGCAGACGGACTGCAGGTCGTCCGGCGTGAACGGGTCCACGCCGGGCTTCGGCGGCTCGACGGGCGTGACCGGGGTGGTCGCCGGGGCGGTCGCCGTCGGGTCCACGGGCGCCGCCGGATCCGTGGTCCCGGGCTGCGTCGGCTCGACGGGCGGCGTCGCCACCGGGGCGACGAGCGGCACGTCCGCGGCCATGTTCGCCCAGATCGTGTCGGCCTCGTCGGTCCACTCGACCTGGTTGGGGTCCTGGGGCCAGGACCGGAACGGCACCGTCATGAAGGTGATGTTCCCACTCGGGACCTCGCGCAGGCTGAAGGCGAGCCCGGCGAGTGAGGAGAGGTTCCCGGTCTCCGGGTCCGCGGTCAGCGACTGCGTGGCCGCGTTGAGGAACAGGTAGAGCTTCGTCGAGTCGGTGAGGAGGTTCTTCGAGAGCACCTCGTTGGCCGTCGCCGCGAGCAGCTGCTGCTGGCGGCCGAGCCGGTTGGTGTCCGAGCCGTCACCCACGCCGGTGCCCGTCCGGGCCCGGGCGAAGGCGAGCGCCGTCGTGCCGTCGAGGGTCTGCTGCCCGGCGGCCAGCTCGAGGCCCGCCTTGGGGGAGCGCATGTCGTTCGGGATGCACATCGGGATGCCGCCGAGGGCGTCGACCATGTTGACGAAGCCGGCGAAGTCCACGAGGAACCAGCCGTCGATGAAGACGCCCGTGAGCGACTCGACCGTGCGGATGGTGCAGGCGGCGGCGTCCGCCACGTTGCCCGACTGGGAACCGAGGGAGAACGCCTCGTTGAAGCGCGTGGACCGCGGCGACGACGCCGTGCCGTCCGAGCGCGGGCACTCGGGCACGTCGACGTGCGAGTCGCGCGGGATCGAGACGAGGTCGACCCGCTGCCGGTCCGCCGAGATGTGCAGCACGATCGTGGTGTCGGAGCGCATGCCCTCGACGTCGCCACCGATCGCGGCGTTGGCGCCGTCACGGACGTCGGAGCCCATGAGCAGGATGTTCAGCGCGCGGCCCGCGTTGGGGTCGGTCGGGTCGACGGGCTCGGTGCGCACGGGACGGTCCTCGCCGAGCAGCGCGGTGACGTCGTGCGTCTCGATGTTGTTCTCGAGCCGGATGTACGCCGTCGCGGCGCCCGTGGCGCCGAATGACAGCGCGGCCACGGTCGCCAGCGCCACGACGTGCCCCACGGGATGACGACGCAGGCGACGGGCGTGGCGCACGGCGCGCGGGCGCCGCGGGGCGGAGTGGCGTGGGGTCACGGGATCCGAGCATAGGAGGGCCCTGGGCGTCGCCGGGGCGCCCAGGGCGGTGATCGGGTGGAGAAGTTGTGACGGTGGGCGGCGCCTCGCGGCGCCGCCCGCGTCAGCGACCGAGCTGGGCGTACTTGGCCTCCGTGGCGTCCTTCTGGGGACGCCACCAGGCCTCGTTCGCGCGGTACCAGTCGATGGTCGCTGCGAGCCCGTCGCGGAAGGAGCCGTACCGGGGCTCCCAGCCCAGCTCGGTGCGGAGCTTCGTCGAGTCGATCGCGTACCGCATGTCGTGGCCCGGACGGTCGCTCACCAGGTCGTACGCGTCGCGGGACTGCCCGGTGAGCTCGAGGATCAGCTCGACGACGGCCTTGTTGTTCTCCTCGCCGTCGGCGCCGATGAGGTACGTCTCACCGATGCGGCCGCGCTCGAGGATCGCCCACACCGCGGAGTTGTGGTCCTCGACGTGGATCCAGTCGCGCACGTTCTCGCCGGTCCCGTAGAGCTTGGGCCGGACGCCGTCGACGACGTTCGTGATCTGGCGGGGGATGAACTTCTCGACGTGCTGGTACGGGCCGTAGTTGTTGGAGCAGTTCGAGATCGTCGCCTGCACCCCGAAGGACCGGACCCAGGCGCGGACCAGCAGGTCGCTCGCCGCCTTCGTCGAGGAGTAGGGGCTCGACGGGTTGTACGGCGTCTCGGGCGTGAACTTCGCCGGGTCGTCGAGCTCGAGGTCGCCGTAGACCTCGTCGGTCGAGATGTGGTGGTACCGGACGCCGTGCCGGCGCACCGCCTCGAGCAGCGTGTAGGTGCCCACGACGTTCGTCTGGACGAACGGCCACGGGTCCGAGAGCGAGTTGTCGTTGTGCGACTCCGCCGCGAAGTGCACGACGGCGTCCGCGCCGGCGACGAGCCGGTCGACCAGCTCGGCGTCGGCCACGTCGCCACGCACGAACGTGATCGCGTCGGCGACGGGCGCCAGGCTCGCCTCCTCACCGGCGTACGTCAGCGCGTCGAGGACCGTGACCTCGACGTCGGGGCGCTCACGCACGGTCTGGTGGACGAAGTTGGCGCCGATGAAGCCGGCACCACCGGTGACGAGCAGCCGCACGAGGGACCTCCAGGACGAAGTTTGTGACGCAGCCCGCAAGCCTACCCGCGCACGGCGAGCCGCCGCCGCGGCGGGCCCGGGCCCGTGGGTGCGTGCAGAAACCGGGCGAGCGGGGACGGAAGGGACGCCCGGGTGCGTCGGTCCTTGACCTGCTGTGACGGTCCGCTGACACTGCCCATGCCCACCCCCGAGGTCTGGACTTGTGACATGGCTCTGAGACTGCCCCGCGTCGTGACTCTCGGAGTCGTGGCCACCACCCTCGCGGCCCTGGCCGGCAGCGGCCCCGCGCTCGCGAGCGGGTCGGCCCCCGCGGGTGCCGGAGCGTCCGCCGTGCCGTCGTCGACGCGTCCCGCGACGACCGAGCCCGAGGCGCCCGCCACCACCGTCACCGAGGTCGACGTCGTCGTCCCGGCCGTCACTCCCGAGGGCGAGGTGGAGGTCACGCCGGAGCTGACCCGCGCGCGCTCCGCCGAGGACGCCGTGGCCGCGGACGAGGTCGTCGGCACCGAGCGCGTCGAGAGCGAGGTGCTCGAGACGGACGCGTTCCAGACGCTCGGCGTCACGTGGCCGGGCACCGAGACGGTCGACGGCCTCGCGATCGAGGCCCGGACGCGCGCCGACGACGGGACCTGGTCGGACTGGCGTCCGCTCGAGGCGTCCGACGCGGGTGCCGACACCGGCACGGCCGACGCAGCGGGGGAGGTCCGCGGCGGCACGGACCCCGTCTGGGTCGGTGAGGCCGACGCCGTCCAGCTCTCCTTCCCGGCCGAGGCGACGCCCGGCCCGGACGGGCTCCGTCTGACGCTCGTCGGGTCCGAGGCCGAGCACCTCCCCGCCGACGACGCCGTCGTCGGCGGTCAGGCCGACGCGTCGGGCGTCGCGTTCAGCACGGGCCCGGTGCGCATGGTGGGCCCGGAGCCCGCCGTCATCTCGCGCGCCCAGTGGGGCGCGCGGGCGCAGGTGTGCGCGCCGGACGTCGCGTCGACGCTGGTGGCAGCCGTCGTCCACCACACGGCGGGCTCGAACAGCTACGCGTCGGTGGCCGAGGCGATGCAGCAGATCAGGAACGACCAGGCGTACCACATCGACGGTCGCGGCTGGTGCGACATCGGCTACAACTTCATCGTCGACAAGTGGGGCAACATCTACGAGGGTCGGGCCAACAGCTCGACCCAGCCCGTCATCGGCGTCCACGCGGGCGGCTTCAACACCCGCACGCTCGGCATCTCGATGCTCGGCACCTACGGGACCGTCACGCCGTCGGCCGGCACGCAGGAGAGCGTCGCGCGCCTCATCGCGTGGCGCCTCGGGCAGTACCACCGCGACCCCACGAGCACCACGGGCTACACCACCCTCGGCGGCGAGAACTCGAGCGTCCCGGGGGGGACCACGCTGCACCTGCCCGTCGTGATCGGGCACCGTGACGTCGCCTACACCGCCTGCCCCGGCAACGCCGGCTACGCGACGCTGCCGTGGCTCAAGCAGCGCGCGCGCCAGCTCATCGGCCCCACCTTCATCAACCCGGCGCTCACCGCGACCTCGATCCCGCACGCGGGGTCGGTGACCATCACGGGCGGCATCACCTCGACGGTCGACTGGACGCTCACCGCGACGGACACGAGCACCGGGATGAGCCACTACTACGGCACCGGCGCGTGGGGTCCTTCGGGCGGCGGCGCGATCGCGACGTGGAACGGCCGCACGACGCACGGCGACCCGGTCGGTCCCGGCACCTACCGGCTCACGCTCGAGGGCGTCGAGCGCGCGAGCGGCGTCAGGCTCCTGCCCTGGTCGGCGACGGTCCAGGTCGGTGCGGGCGCCAACCCGCCCCCGGTCGCGCCCGTGGCGCTCGCCTCCGACCTGCGGTTCGTGCCGATCACCCCGGGACGCCTGCTCGACACGCGGCAGACCGCGCAGGCGCTCGGGCCGAAGGGGCGCGTCGACGTCCCGGTCACCGGCCGGTTCGGCGTCCCGCCCGAGGCGAAGGCCGTCGCGCTGAACGTCACGACCGTGGCCTCGTCGGCCGTCACCTACCTCCGCGTGTGGCCCGCCGGCCAGGGGGAGCCGGGTGCCTCCGCCCTCAACACGGACCCGGCGCGCACCACCGGGGCCGGGATGATGGTCGGCGTCGGCGGCGAGGGCAAGGTGAGCATCCTCAACAACCAGGGGATCACCCACGTCGTCGTGGACGTCACCGGGTACTACACGGACGCGCCGGGCAAGGGCTCGCCCTACGGCCAGCTCGCGAACGGTGCGCGGGTCCTGGACACGCGGACGACGGGCGGACAGCTCGTGCCCGGGACGACGCGCACGGTCCAGGTCGCGGGCGTCGGCGGCATCCCGGCGGACGCGACCGCGGTCGCCGTGAACGTCTCGACCATCGGCCCGCGCGGGCCGGGCAACGTCGTCGCGCAGCCTGCGGGTGCGGGCGTCACCGGCACGGCGAGCGTCAACCACCTCCCGGGACACGACGTGTCCAACCGGACGATCGTGCCGCTCGCGGGGGGCAAGGTGGACCTCGTGCTCTCGGGTGCGCAGTCCGACGTCGTCCTCGACGTCGTGGGGTGGTTCGGTCCGAGCGGCACGCTCGAGTTCACCCCGATCGTCCCGGCGCGGGCGTACGACACCCGGACCGACGGCGGCGTGGTGACCCAGGGGCAGACCCGCAGGTTCGACGTCACCGGCGTCTCCGCGGTTCCCGCGGACGCGCAGGTCGCCGTCTTCGCGCTCGCCGCAGCCGGTCAGACGGCGCGGGCCACCTTCGTCACGCAGTGGCGCGACGGCGCGACCCGGCCGACCACGTCCGACCTCAACACCGGGGCCGGGCGCGACCAGGTCAACCTGACCTTCACGGGGCTCGCCAACCGCCGCGTGCAGGTCTACAACAACGCCGGCTCGACGCACCTCATCGCCGACGTGTTCGGCTACTTCCGGTAGCTCGTCCGGTAGCCGTGCGACGGTGTCCGCAGGTGGTGGACGCGGGCGCGGAGCGTCAGCCCTGTGCTGACGCCCGCGCCCGCACCTCGTCGAGCAGGGCCTCGGCCCGCGCGCGCGTGAACGGGTTGTCCGTCGCGCGGCCGAGGGCGTCGGCCGCGTCGTCCCAGCGCCCGGCGACCGCGAGGGCGTAGCCCTCGAGCAGCGCCACCTCGGGGTCGGTCGGTGCGCGACGGGCGAGCGTGGCGGCGGTGGCGAGGGCCGAGCGGTCCTCGAGCGACAGCTCGGCGACCAGGAGCGCCTTGCCGGCCTCGACCGAGCCCGGTGTGCGCCGGAGCGCCTCGAGCGCCCAGCGGCGGGCGGCGTCCGCGGAGGCCGGGTCCCCGGCGAGCGCGCCCTCACGGAAGGTCGCGGCCGCGATCAGCGGCACGTCGCGGTCCCACGGCCGCAGGCGCGCGGCAGCCGCGAGGTGCGCGTCCGCCGTGGTGACGTCGCCGGCGACCGCCGCGGCCTGCGC
>NZ_JACVQL010000380.1 GCF_019733465.1 Actinotalea ferrariae
GGGCGACCCCGGCCCGCAGGGCCGCGGCGGCGTGCCCGCGCGAGCGGCCGCGGCGGTAGAGGCGGCCGCGCCCGAGCGTGGTCTCGGCGGCCCGGACCGTGACCGGGAGGGGTTCCGTGACGACGGCACCGAGCCTGCGTCCGCGCCACAGCGCGAGGACGACGACGAGGATCCCGCCGAGGAGCGCGAGCGGGCCGGTCCAGCCGGGCAGGAGGCTGCCGGTCGGCGCGTCCGCCTCGCCGCCGGTGTCGTTGAGGCTGGGGACGTACCAGACGAGGTCCTCGTGGTGGCCCAGGACGCGGAGCGCGAGCGCCGCGTTGCCCGCCTCGAGGACGTTGCCGTTGGAGATCACGCCCGGGTCCGCCAGGAGCACGACGCGGCGGCCGTCCTCCTCGAGCGACGCGTACGCCCCGCCCGCGTCAGCGGTGCCACCGGGGTTCGGGAAGCAGATCGTCACGCCCGGCTCGGCCGCCGTGAAGCCGTAGCCCTGGGTGTCGAGGACGCCCGCGGCCTGAGCGTCCGGGTCGTCGCACGCCGCGGCACGCTCGCCGTCCGCGGGGTCCCACGAGTCGGTGACCGCGCCGTCGGTGAGGACGTCGACGTGGTAGCCCTCCGGCCCCAGCACGACGAGGTCGGCGTCGGTCGCGGCGAGGTCCGCGACCTGCTCGGTGAGGAGCAGGTAGGTGCTCGTGACGAGGAGCGTGCTGCCGGCGTCGGCGGCCGCGACGGCCTGCCCAGACGTGCGGACGTACGTGACGTCGATGCCCTGCTCGCCGAGCACCTCGGCGACGGCGCGGGCACCCGTCACGCCGGGGTTGTCGGGCGCGAGCGGGGTGATCGACGTCTCGGGCCGGATGAAGGTCGCGACGAGCCCCGCGACGACGAGCATGGCGGCGGCGATCAGGGGTCCGCGTGCCGAGCGCCAGCGCGAGCGCGCGCGCGAGCCGGCCGTCGACCCGTCGCCCATGACCGCGGGTCCCGCGGTGGTCACCGCGGTGCTGGTCCCGGCGAACGCTGCGCCGCCCGGCGTCCCGGTGGCCGGCGC
>NZ_JACVQL010000381.1 GCF_019733465.1 Actinotalea ferrariae
GACCTGGCCTGGGGCGGCTGGGGCCGCACCGTGTTCCGGGCGTCCGGCCTGCCGACCGACGGCGGCCGCGCTCCTGCGTGGGGCTTCGACCCGGCCGCGGCGTTCACGCAGGAGGCCGCGGCATCCGCCGCGGCCGCGCTCGGCGTCGCCGGCGAGGCGGAGCTGGTCGACGGCGTGTGGACCGTGGGCCCGCGGGACGGCTCGGCGGCCGGCGTGACCCTCTACCCGGACGGCACGGCGTCCTTCAACTACTACGACCCCGCCAAGGACCCGTGGGCGTGCGTCGGACCTGACGCGCCCACGTCGGGCGACGCGTCGTCGTCGGGTCCGGCGACGTCCGGGGCTGCGGGCGAGGGCTCGTCCGGGGCGGCCGACCTCACCGAGCCGTCGATCGCGCTCCCGGAGCCGCAGCCGTGCGGCGACCGCGACCTCGGGCAGGCGCCCCGCGGGGAGGCGGCGGTCGCCGTCGTGCGTGACGCGCTCACGGCGCTCGGGCTCGACCCGGCCGGGTTCGAGCTCGCGGCCGAGGACTACGGCGACGAGATGTGGACCTACGTGAACGCGCACCAGGTGGTGGGCGGTCAGCGCACCGGCCTGGCGTGGAGCGCGTCGCTGACCGGCGGCGGCCTGCAGTCGCTGTACGGGCCCCTCGCCCCCGCCGTCGAGCTGGGCGAGTACGACGTCGTCAGCCCGACCGAGGCGGTCGAGCGGCTGGGCGACCCGCGGTTCGGCAGCGGCGGGAGCGGACCGGTGCGCCTCCTCGACGGGGAGCCCGGAGCGATGGCCGAGATGCCGGCGGAGCCGACGACGCCGCAGCTGCCGACCACCCCGGAGGCCGGAGCGCCGTTCGCGTGGCCGGTCACCGAGGTGACGATCGTCGACGTCCGGCTCGGGTCCGCGCTGCACACGCTCCCGGACGGGGCGGCCGCGCTGCTCCCGACGTACGAGCTCATCAGCGGTGACGGCGCCGTGTGGACCGTGCTCGCCGTCGCGGAGAGCGCCCTCGACCTGGAGCCGTCGCGATGACGCGCGGGTCGGCGCCGTGAGCGGCGTCCGCGCCGGCACCGCGCAGGGCCGCGCGGTCGCGAGCGGCGCCGACG
>NZ_JACVQL010000382.1 GCF_019733465.1 Actinotalea ferrariae
GCCGGGGCTCGCGCCCGCGGCCGAGGCGAGCACGCCGGACCGGGGCCGGCACGGGCCGGGCGGCCTCCTCGCGCTGCAGGCCACCGCCGGGAACGCCGCCGTCGCGCGTCTCGTCGCGGGGAGCGGGCCGGGGACGTCACCGCACACCTTCACCGAGATCCCGCTGGGGCGCGTCACGCTGCTGGGACTGAGCCCTCTGCCGTTCGGTGACATCGAGCTCAGGGCGCGCGCCGAGGTGCCCGGCGGCGAGGCGGGCTACCCCTCCGTGGCCGCCGCCGGTGCGGAGGCAGCCCGGCGGCGCACCATCCAGGCGGTCGTCCGCGACCGGCACGGGCGCCTCCACCTGTACGACACCCTCACCGCGCTGCCCCCGACGGCGTCGATGGCCACGGGGGTGCAGGTCCTCGCATACGCCCGGCAGGATCTCGAGCTGGTCCAGTGGTTCGGCCTGCCGTTGCCGCCCCGCGCCGCGGACCCGCTGGAGGACGTGTCGCTCCCGTCGTTGTCGGACGGGAATCCCATCGACACCCGGTCCACTCCCACCGCGCGGCTCTCGGCGTACGTCGCCGCGTTCCGTCGGCGCAACAGGGGGCTGGACGACGACACCCTCCGCATCGAGACGGCCGTGCAGCAGGTCGCCTACCCCAACCTCGAGGTGGCGATCGCCTGGTTCCGCCACTACAGCACGCACTCCCTGGCGGTGCGGTCCATCCGGCCGCTCGCCGAGACCTCCGGGGGTGACACCGTGGTCCGCCCGGACGTCGCCCGCGACTCCACCGTGTTCCCGGTCCACCGCCTCGGCGGGGTGCTCCTGCACGAGCTGACGCACACGCACGACGACGTGACGGCGGGGTTCAGCATCGCGAACGCCGACAACGGACCGGAGGAGGGCAAGGCGTACGGCGTCGAAGCCTTCTACGCCGTGCAGAGCGGGGACGTGCACCGGCTCCGCGGCATCGGACAGGTGGTGCGGATCGGTGCAGGCGAGATCAGCGAGTCGCACCTGCCGCAGTTCGGCCGCGTGTTCAACGAGACGGTGGCGTTGATGTTCCTGCTGCAGCGGATCGTCGACGAACGGGTGCCCGAGTCGTACCCGCCGCTCGGGTTGGCGCCACCGCCGACGCCCGCCGAGGCGCGCCTCATGATGGCCGAGCTGATCCCCTCGAGCCGGCCCGGCCCGCGGCTTGCGGCCCTGCAGGACTACGTCCGGACCAACGTGCGGCGGCTGCCCCGGCTGGTGTTCGCGTCGGGGACGTTCGATCCGTCCGTCGCCGACGCGTCATGACCGTGTCGGGGTCCGTGCCGATGGCGCCGCGCAGCGACCCGACCACGCGCAGGCACACGAGGTCGACCGCCTGTGCGAGGTGATCGGCGACCGGCACCGGTGGCATGCCGTGGGCGTCAGCGCCGCGTCCGGTCCTCGGCGGCCGCCAGGTCGGGGAACAGCCGCTCCAGCGCGGCGCGCGCGTGCGCGACGGCGAGGTCCTTCGCCTTGGCCTCGAGCATGACGTCGAGCGGTCCGGGCGCCGAGCGCAGCAGGTCGACGAGGTCCCACGGCGCGATGAAGTCGGCGTGCGGGGTGAGGCGCGGCGTCACCGGGACGCGCTCGACGCGGCGCGTCCCGGCCGGCCGCTTCTCGGCGATCTCGAGGTCGACGCGCGGGCTCGACAGGTGCACCTTGGGCCGCACGCCGTCCGGCCACGTCGCGTAGGTGGCGCGCAGCGCCTCCGCGGGCGGCAGGTCGACCGAAGCCGCCGACGTGCGGTGGTGGTGGTGGTCGTAGGCGATCCGCACGCCGGTCCGCCGGTGCAGCTCGAGCACGTCCGCGACGCCGAACGGGCCGTCGTCGTTCTCGAGCGCGAGCCGGGCCCGGGCGCTCCCGGACAGGGTCTCGTACGCCCGCGCCCACCGGTCGAGTGCGGAGGGCCGGTCGTCGTAGAGCCCGCCGACGTGCACGACGACGGCCGCCTCGGGCCCCTGCCCGAGCGCGTCGAGCAGCGCCGTGTCCTGCTCCAGGTCGGCGACCGACTTCGCCACCAGGTGCTCGTCGGGCGAGTTGATGACCGTGTACTGCCCAGGGTGGGTCGACAGCCGCAGCCCGAGCGCCCGCGCGCGTGCCCCGAGCGCCGCGAGCTCCTCGGCGCACGCGTCGATCTGACGCCGGTAGTGGAGCTCGGGCAGGTCGGGGTGCGTCCCGTACGGGATCGTGCTGCTCGAGAGCCGGAACATCCGCACGTCGATCCGCTCGAGGTGGTCGAACGCCGGCCCGAGCAGCTCGAGCGACCGGGACAGGTGCGGGCCGCTCTGCCACCGCCGCGTGTCCGAGGTGGCGAGGCCCCCGGCGCCGAGGACCTTCACCGCGAAGCCGAGCCGGTAGGGGTGCGTCACCGGCCCATCGTCACCGCGGTCACCTCCGCGCACGACCGGAAGCACCGCGGGACGGCCGTCTCGCGGGGCGTGACGTAGATTCGGCCGGTGCCCGAAGGTCATACCGTCCACCGGATCGCGCGCCAGTTCGACGCCGACCTCGTCGGTCGCACGGTCGCCGTGAGCTCGCCCCAGGGGCGTTTCGCCGACGGCGCGGCGCTGCTCGACGGGCGCGCGATGACCGTGGCGTCCGCGCTGGGCAAGCACCTCTTCCTCGGGTTCGACGAGCCCGGCAGCCCGCCGTCCTCGCCGGGGACGCTGCCCCGGCTCGACGGCGCCGGCGCGCGCGATGGCCCACCGCACTGGCTGCACGTGCACCTCGGCCTCTACGGGGCCTGGGACTTCCACGGCGTCGTGTCGCCGCTGGGCGACGGCGGCCCGGTGGCGTCGCTCGGTGCGCCGCGGCGGCGCGCGGTGCGCATGGGCGAGGGCGAACGCGCGC
>NZ_JACVQL010000383.1 GCF_019733465.1 Actinotalea ferrariae
GTCCGGCGCAGCACGCCGGGAACCTCGGCGACCGCGGCGTCGGCCGTCAGGAGGGCGCCGGCGAGCGGGCGCTGGTGCCACGGGGCGGCGACGGGCAGCGCGGTGGTCGCCGCGAGGAGCGCCAGCTCGGCGTCCCAGCTGCGGTCACCGACGAGCCCCACCAGAGAGGGCGCGTGCAGCGCCAGCACGGGCCGCGCCGCGTCGGACGTCGCGTCGTTGACGAGCCGCGCGAGGCGCGCGAGCACCGGGTGCGTGCACCGCGGTCCGTCGCTCCACCGCTCGCCGGCAAGCACGCTCACGAGCTCCATGAGGCACGCGCCGTGGCGGGGACGCCGGTGGCGGCCGGCCGAGAGGAGAGGAAGGCCGTCGGGGGTGGTGCGGTCCACGAGGATCACCCGCTCAGATCGGGGCTTTTCCCGAGTCTGCGCCACCCCGCCCGGGAGGGCAACGGGTGCCGCGCGTGGCGCGCGCCCTGCCGGCTCGTGATGCCGCAGGGCGGCTCGTCCGTGTGCGTCTCGCTGCGTGACCTCGTGCCTCGTGCGCCTGCGCCTGATGTCACGGTGCTCCCTGACGGTGTCCCGACCGAGCGGAGGACCGAGCCGTGCCCGACCGGCCTGAGATCGTCTGCCTCTGCGGCTCCGCCCGGTTCGAGGCCGAGATGCGTGCCGCGAACCGCGACCTGACCTTCGCCGGCGTCATCGTGGTCGCGCCCGGCGAGGCGGACGAGCCGGTCACCGACGAGCAGAAGGCCGTGCTGGACGCCCTCCACCTGCGCAAGATCGACCTGGCCGACCGGGTCCTCGTCGTCAACCCCGGCGGGCACGTCGGCGAGTCGACGCGCAGGGAGATCGCCTACGCCCGCGCCGCAGGCAAGCCGATCTCCTTCACCGACCCCGCCTGAGCGGTCGACGCGCGTGCGGTGCGCTGACGGCAGCCCGGCGCTCAGGGACCGCCGACGCGCAGCACCTCGCCGAGGCGCTCGCGCCGCCGGAGGGAGGACTCGACCGCGACCACCGCGGCGACCGTCGCGGCGGCGACGACCAGCGGCGTCGCGCCCCACCACGAGAGCCGCAGCGCCGGCTCGACGTCCTGGTGGGTGAGCAGGCGCAGCCCGAGCGGAGCGGTGCACACGGCGGCGACCAGCGCCCCCACGCCGACGGCGAGACCCGACGCGAGCAGCGCCGGCGGAAGGAGCTCGCCCGTCGTGATCGCCCGGACCTCGCGCCCCGTGAGCCCGAGCGTCCTCAGCCGTGCGAGCGCTGCCCCGCGCGCGGGTGCCGTCGCGCTCGCGGTCAGGACGACGACGAGCACGGTGAGGACGAGCAGGACCGCGATCGTGCCCACGACGAGGCCCGTCAGCCCCTTCGTGAGCGGCCCGGCGCGGCGCTCGGCGAGCAACGCCGACCGGTCCACGACGTCGGCGCCGGCGAGGGCGGCCGTCGAGGCGACGGCGGCGCGCGCGCCCGGGCCGACGACCCACACGGTGTCCGGCTCCGCCCCGAGCGCGCGCTCGGCCCCGCCCTCGCCGGCGGCGGCGCCGACGACCACCGTCGGGCCCTCGCCGAGCACCGCGGTGCCGACCACGAGAACGGGCTGCTCGCCGTCGTCGTCCCGGACCCTCAGGGTGGACCCGACCGTGTCCGCGAGGTCCGGGCTGACGAGCGCACGGGGCAGGTCGTTCGTGTCCGCGTCGCCGTCGGCGGGCGCCGCGAGCAGCTCGGCCGGCAGGGGGAGCGCCGGGGCCGCGTCCGTGAGCCGGGCGAGGTCGGTCGGGTCGGCCACGACGAGGCGCACCCGGCGGCCGAACCCCTCGCCGCGCACCTGCGTCTGCGGAGCGACGGCGACCGCGACGGCCGCCGCGACGTCGTCGCGCTCCTCGAGCGTGCGTGCCACGTCCTGCAAGCCGGCGTCCGGGACCGTGGTCGCGGCGACGTCGGCGCCGACGGCCGACCACGAGGCGCTCTCCTGCCCGTCCCGCACCGTGACCGCGACGGAGGCGGCCATGGTGGCTATGGCACCGGCGAGCACGAGCGCGACGAACGGCAGCGCGTCCGCCGCCGTGGCTCGCGCGCGCGCCGTCGCGAGCGCCGGCACGAGGTGGCGCGACCGCAGGC
>NZ_JACVQL010000384.1 GCF_019733465.1 Actinotalea ferrariae
GCGTCGCGCAGCGTGGGCCGGGCGACGGCGCCGGTCGGCCGCGCGCCCGGGCCGGGCGCGGCCCCCGGCGTCCGGTCGCTGCTCGCCCTCGAGTCCACCGACCCATCATGACCGACGACGTGCGCCGCGATCAGCCGCCGGACCGGTGGGACGGCGTCGACGCACCCTCCAGGCGAGCGAGATGCCTCGCGACCGGTCCGGCCGTGAGGAGACCGCTGCCGGCGCCGGCGACCTCGCCCGCGGCCGGGGCCAGCGCGGCGTGCGCGCGCTCCACCACGGTGGCGTCGCCGACGTCGAGCGCCGCCGCGGCCGCGAGGCACCACAGGGCCTCCGTCAGCAGGTCGCGCGGCGGGTCCGGCAGCGCTGCGAGCGCCTCGGCCGCGGCGCCGCGCCGTCCCTCGGCCAGCAGCACGAGCGGCGTGATCCACGGCGCGTACGGGCCGAGGTCCGCACCGGCGACGTCGTCGGCGGCCATCGGCTCGTCCCGCGCGACGCGCAGGCACACGAGCGCCAGCGGCAGCAGGCCCCGCTCGAGGCCGGGCATGCCCGCTCCGTCGAGCGTCCGCGCCGCGTCGCGGTAGGCCGACGCGACCGCCGACGTCGGCTCCCCCGCGAGCGCCAGGCGCAGCGCCCGGTACCAGGTGGTGAAGACGCCGACGAGCGGCCGGTCGTGCCGCGCGGCGAGCCGGTCCGCGGCCTCGGCGTGCTCGTCGGCGCCGTCGAGGTCGCCCAGCGCGCACCGCGCCTGGAGGCGCACGAGCCGGCCCAGCACCTCGAACCCGACCAGTCCGGTCCGGGCCGCGAGGTCGACGAGCTCGGCGCCGACGGCGTCGCGTTCCGGGGCGAGGCCCGTGCGCCCGAACGTCTGCATGAAGACCCCGTTGAGCGCGAACGCGAGCAGGGCCGGGTCGCCGAGCCCTCGCGCGAGCCCCTCGGCCTCACGCGCCGCCTGCGCCCCGCGCGCCGACCGGTGGCCGCGGGACTCGACCGCGACCGTCGCGAGGAGGCGCGCCCGCAGCGCCGGGTGGGCGGACGCGTCGAGCCGGGCGAGCGTGCGCTCGGCCGCCGCCACGACCGCAGCGGCCTGCTCGGCGTCGTCGACGCGGGTCCACACGGCCGGCACGTCGTACGCGCCGATGACGCGGGCGGTCAGCTCGGCGTCGCCCCGCTCCTCCGCGGCGGCGATCGCGGCGACCCGGTGCTCGCGTGCCGTGAGCAGCCCGCTGCCGCCCGTGACCGCGAGCGACCGGAGCAGGCCCACGGTCGACTCGAGCCGGACCGCGGTGCCGGCCGCCACCGTGCGGTCGTACGCGGCGGTCGCCTCGGCCCACACGCGCCCGGCGGCCGCGCCGGGCGCGTGGTCGCCGGAAGTGGGCCCCCGGCCAGGGAGCAGGTGGTCGGCGTGCCGCAGCACGTCGAGCTCGAGGTCCCGCAGCGCCGCACCCGGGTCGACCCCGAGCTCGGCGACCAGCAGGTGACGCGCGCGGCGGAGCACCGCCAGGGCGTCCGCCTGGCGGCCGGTCCGGTACAGCGCGAGGGCGAGCAGGCGCCAGCCCTCCTCGCGCCACGGGTGCTCGGCGACGTGCGCGTCGAGGTCGGCGACGGCGCGCGCGGCCGTGCCGGCGTCACCGACGGCGACCCGGGCCTCGGCGAGCCGCTCGACGGCGTGCAGGCGCAGCTCGGTGAGGCGGCCGCGCTCGGCGCGCGCCCACGCCGCTCCCTCGAAGTCCGCGTACGCCGGTCCTCGCCACCACCCGAGTGCCTCCTCGAGGAGCGCGACGGCGGTCGTCGGGACGGCACCATCGGCGGCGGTCACGGCAGCCTCGAACCGCCAGGCGTCCACGGCGTCCGGCGCCGGCCTCAGCGCATAGCCCGGCCCCTCGGTGACCAGGAGGCGGGGCGCTGCCCGGGGCGGCCGGTCCGGCTCGACCGCGCGGCGCAGCGACGCGACGAAGGTCCGCACCGCGGCGACCGCCCCGGGCGGCGGGTCGTCGTCCCACAGGTCGTCGACCAGGAGCGTGACGGGGACCATGCGCCGGCGCGCGACGAGCAGGCGCGCCAGGACCTCGCGGTGCCGGGGTCCCTTGAGGGCGACCGGCTCGTCCTGAGCCCAGGCCGCGACGGGCCCCAGCACCCCGAAGGTGACCTCCACCCGTCCCGTCCCTCGCTCGCCGACCCTCGCCCGCGGCACGTCGGCGCGCCGGCTGCTCATCCGGTGCTCATCCGCACCGGCGAGGCTCCATCACATCAGCAACCCCGAGCGAAGGACGACCCCGTGAGCCTGCCCGTCCCCGGTTTCACCTCCGAGCGCCTCACCGTCGCCGACGGCGTCGCGCTGCACGCCTCCGTCGGCGGCAGCGGCAGCCCCGTCGTGCTGCTGCACGGCTTCCCGCAGACCAGCCTCATGTGGCGGCACGTCGCCGCCGACCTCGCCGCCGACCACACCGTGATCTGCCCGGACCTGCGCGGCTACGGCGCGAGCGACAAGCCCGCGGCCGACGACGCCGACGTCTACAGCAAGCGCACGATGGCGGCCGACGTCGTCGCGCTCGCCCGCGAGCTGGGGCACGAGCGGTTCGCGCTCGCCGGGCACGACCGCGGCGCGCTCGTCGCGTTCCGCGCGGGCCTCGACCACCCCGACGCCGTCTCGCACCTCGCGATCCTCGACGTGCTGCCCACGCTGGACATGTGGGACGTCCTGCACGGCGTCACGGCGGCGGTGGGCTTCCACCTCTACCTCATGGCTCAGCCGCCCGGTCTGCCCGAGCAGATGATCGCGGCGAGCGCCGACGCCTTCTTCGGCCACTTCCTCGACGCGTGGACGGGCGACCCGTCGGCGATCCCGGAGGACGTGCGCGCCGAGTACCTGCGCGCGAGCCGCGAGGCGGTGCCGTCGATCGTCGCCGACTACCGTGCCTCCGCGGGGGTCGACGTCGAGCACGACCGGGCCGACCTCGCGGCCGGGCGGCGGCTGACCATGCCGGTGACCGTCGTCCAGCAGGACTGGGGCTCGATGCTCGGCTACGACGCCGTGGCGCTGTGGTCGGCCTGGGCGTCGGACCTGCAGCACCGCAGCGAGAGCTGGGGCCACTTCATGGCCGAGGAGCACCCGCGCGCGGTCGCCGCGATGCTGCGCGAGCTGCTCGACCGCTGAGCGACGTGCCGGGCGCGGGGCCGGCGCCACCGACGAAGGAGGACACGCATGGCCCTCACGGCACGCCGAGCCGCGCGCACGCTCACGGTCGCGCTGACGGTCGCGCTGGCCGTGGCCGCCCTGACGGCCGGCTGCGCGGCCGACGCGCCGGACGACGCCGCCGCCCCGACGCCCGAGCCGACGTCGTCCG
>NZ_JACVQL010000385.1 GCF_019733465.1 Actinotalea ferrariae
TCGACCCGTTTCCGATCTCCTGAGAGATCACACGGTCGGGGTGACAGGATTTGAACCTGCGCCCTCTTCGTCCCGAACGAAGCGCGCTACCAAGCTGCGCCACACCCCGTGGAGCCTGACAAGGATAGCCCAGCCCGGGTGCCCCGGTGAAACCGGGGCCGACGGCGATCGCGCTCAGGCGTCGCGGGCGACGAGCGTCAGCAGCGTGGCCTCCGGCCGGCACGCGAACCGCACGCGCGCGTAGGGCGACGTGCCGAGCCCCGCCGACACGTGCAGCCAGGTCGAGTCCTCGCCGCCGGGCCGGTCGGGACGCGCGCCCGGCCAGCCGTGGAGACCCTTGGCGCGACCGCGGTCGAGGTCGCAGTTCGTGACGAGCGCGCCGAGGCCCGGCACGCACAGCTGCCCGCCGTGGGTGTGGCCGGCGAGCACGAGGTCGGCGCCGTCGGCGTGCATCGCGTCGAGGACCCGCCGGTACGGCGCATGCGTCACGGCCAGTCGTAGGTCGGCGCCCGACCGGTGGGCCCGTGTCGCGACGGGGGGGATGCGGTCGCGGTCCAGGTGCGGGTCGTCGACGCCGACGAGCGCGATGCGGAGCCCGCCCGCCTCGACGACGTCGCGCCGGTTCGTCAGGTCCTTCCAGCCGGCGCCGCGCAGCGCGTCGCCGAGCCGGTCGGCCGGGAGCAGGACGTGGTCCGTGCGCCGGGGCCCGCGGGCGTCGCGCAGCAGGTACCGGGCCGGGTTCTTCGGCGTGGGGGCGTAGTAGTCGTTCGACCCCATGACGAACGCGCCGGGCACGGCCATGAGCGGCTCGAGCGCGTGCAGGAGCGCCGGGAGCGCGTCGACGTGCGCCATGTTGTCGCCGGTGTCGACCACGAGGTGCGGGTCCAGCGACGCCAGCGAGCGCACCCACGCGATCTTCCGCTCCTGGTCCGGCACGAGGTGCAGGTCGCTGAGGTGCAGCACGCGCAGGTCGGCGGCGCCCGGCGGGAGCACGGGGACGGTGACGCGGCGCAGGGTGAACCACTGCGCCTCGACCGCCGCGTACGCGAGCGTGCCGGCGCCGAGGGCCACGACGGCACCGGCCGCGCGGCCCCAGGGGGCGAGAGTCATCCGATCAGCCGCCGTCGCCGCCGCGACCGCCGCCGTTGCCGCC
>NZ_JACVQL010000386.1 GCF_019733465.1 Actinotalea ferrariae
GTCGAGCGACGGGCCGCCGCCGCGGGCCGAGCGGCGACGGCCGACGAGCTCGCGGCGCTCGCGACCCGTCTGCGCGCCGGCGGCCGCACGCTCGTCGCAACCGGCGGCTGCTTCGACATCGTCCACGCGGGCCACGTCGCGACCCTGCAGGCCGCGCGCCGGCTCGGGGACGCGCTCGTCGTCCTGCTGAACTCCGACGAGTCCGTCCGCCGGCTCAAGGGCCCGACGCGTCCCGTCGTCACCGCGGCGGACCGCGCGCGCGTGCTCGAGGCCTTCGACTGCGTCGACGCCGTCGTCGTGTTCGACGACGACGACCCCCGGGCCGTGCTCGCCGGGCTGCGGCCCGACGTGTGGGCCAAGGGCGGCGACTACGGCGGCGCCCCGCTGCCCGAGGCCGACGTCGTGCGCGAGCACGGTGGCCGCGTCGTGCTGCTGCCGTACCTCGGCGGCCGGTCGACCACGAGCATCCTCGAGCGCGCCGCACCCGCGAGCTGATCCCACCCGGCCCCGCTCCTCGAGCGGGCCCACGACCACTGCCCCCACCTCCGGCCGCACCGGCCACCACCCAGCAAGGAGATCCGTGAGCACCACGAGCCCCACCCCGGCACGTCCCGTCGCCGTCCCGCGCGAGATCGGCACCGTGTTCATCACCGGCGGGTCGAGCGGCCTCGGCGCCGCGCTCGTCGACGCCGTCGAGGCGGCCGGCGGCACCCCCGCCGTGCTCGACCGGGTGCCCCCGCGCGAGGGCGTCGCGTTCGTGCAGGTCGACCTGGCCGACTCGGCCGACGCCGCGCGTGCGGTCACCGAGCTCGTCGAGCAGGTCGGGCCGCCGTCGGCGGTCGTGACCGCTGCGGGCACCGACGCGTGCGGCGGCCTGCTGGACATCGACGTGGAGACCTGGGAGCGCGTCGTCCGGGTCAACCTGTTCGGCACGGTCGCCGTCGTGCGTGCGTGCCTGCCGCACCTCGAGGCGTCGCGCGGCACGGTCGTGACCGTCGGCTCGACCCTGTCGCTGCGCGGCTTCGGCGACGCGACGGCCTACTGCGCGTCGAAGTACGGCGTGCGCGGCTTCAGCCACGCGCTCGCGGCCGAGCTCAAGGGACGCGTCGGCGTCACGCTGCTCATCCCGGGCGGGATGCGCACGGCGTTCTTCGACGACCGGGCCGAGCAGTACAAGCCCGGGCCCGACGCCGACCTCAACGACCCCGCGAGCACGGCGGCGGCGGTGATCTCGGCGCTGCGCCAGCCGGTCGGCTCGGAGATCCGCGAGATGCTCGTGATGGCCTCCGGCGAGTCGTCCTGGCCGTGACCGGGGACGCGGGCCGGCCGGTCGCCGCGCGGGACGAGGGCGACGTCCTCGTCCTGCGCGCGCTGGGCCTGGGCGACGCGCTCACGGGCGTCGCTGCCCTGCGCGGCGTGCGCCGCGCCTGGCCGGACCGCCGCCTCGTCCTCGCGGCCCCGGCCGGCGTCGGCGGGTGGCTGCGGGACCTCGGCGTGGTCGACGACGTGCTGCCGACGTCGGGACTCGAGCGGCTCGAGTGGGACGGCCGGGGCCACGTCGCGGTGAACCTGCACGGTCGTGGGCCGGAGAGCCACCGGCTGCTGCAGGCGACGCAGCCCGAGCGGCTCGTGGCGTTCGCGAGCGCCGAGGCCGGTCACGACGGGCCGGCGTGGCGCGCGGACGAGCACGAGGTCGAGCGCTGGTGCCGGCTCGTCACGGAGGCGGGCGGCCCGTGCGGCCCCGAGGACCTCCGGCTGAGCCTCGCGC
>NZ_JACVQL010000387.1 GCF_019733465.1 Actinotalea ferrariae
GGCCGAGGGAGCCGCGTTCGCCGCCGCCCTCGCGGAGGCCGCGCCGGGCGCGCCTGCGGACTGGGCGTCCGCCGTGGGCGTCGACGGGTCGGGGACGCAGGCCTTCTTCGACGCGGCCGCGCGCGGACGGCGGTGGCGCGTGAGCGCGACCGCGCACCTCGCCCACCTCGCCCAGGCGGCCTCCGCCCACACGGACGCCTACGCCGACGCCCTCCTGGGCGTCGCGACCGCCGCGTGCACCCTCGGCACGCCGACCGAGCGGGTCGTCGAGAACGCGACCCGGGCGTGCGCCGCCCAGATGGCCGCGGTCCCCGGCCGCAGCCTCGCCGACCTGCCGCCGGTGCCCGAGCCGGCACGCGTGCCGGCGGGGATGACGAGCACGAGCCCCGCCCCGGTGCCGCCTTCCGCCCCTGCCGAGGCCGCCGCCGAGGAGGCACCCCCGCGGCGGTCGGTCGAGGAGCTGCTCGCCGAGCTCGACGCCCTCGTCGGCCTCGCGGACGTCAAGCGCGAGGTGCACCAGCAGGCCGCCGTCCTGCGCATGGAGAAGCTCCGGGCCGCGCACGGCCTGCGCACGCCGACGATCTCCCGGCACCTCGTGTTCACGGGGAACCCGGGCACGGGCAAGACCACGGTCGCCCGCCTGGTCTGCGGCATCTACGCCGCGCTCGGCCTGCTCGCCAAGGGTCACCTCGTCGAGGTCGACCGGTCCGAGCTCGTCGGCCAGTACCTGGGCGAGACCGCCGTCAAGACGTCCAAGGTCGTCGCGGGCGCGATCGACGGTGTGCTCTTCGTCGACGAGGCCTACGCGCTCACCGGCGACCAGTACGGGCGTGAGGCGGTCGACACCCTGGTCAAGGAGATGGAGGACCACCGCGAGGACCTCGTGGTGATCGTGGCCGGCTACCCCGGGCCGATGGCGTCCTTCGTCGCGTCCAACCCGGGGCTCGCGAGCCGCTTCCGCACGACGATCGAGTTCGCCGACTACACGGACGACGAGATCGAGACGATCTTCGTGCGGATGGCCGAGGCGGCCGACTTCGAGCCGACGCCCGAGTGCCTGACGCGTTTCCGCGAGATCCTCGCCGCCACGCCCCGCGGCGAGGGCTTCGGCAACGGCCGCTTCGCGCGGAACGTCCTCGAGGGCGCCGTCGGCCGCCACGCCTGGCGGCTGCGCGACGTCGACAGCCCGACCACCGACGAGCTGCGCCTGCTCCTGCCGCGCGACCTCGAGGACCGCCCCGACGACGTCGCCCCGCCCGCCGACGCGCCGCCCGCCGACGCACTGCCCGCCGACGCAGTGCCCGGCGACGTCGCGCCCACGACCGAGCCCGCCCCGACCTCCGAAGGAGTCGTCGAGTGACCACCACGGCCCCGCCCGGCCCGCCCCCGCCGCCGTCGGCGAACCGCGTGCAGCCGCGCCCGGGCGCAGCAGGGCGTCCCCCC
>NZ_JACVQL010000388.1 GCF_019733465.1 Actinotalea ferrariae
GGGTCGGGGGTCGCGGGGTCGGGGTCGACGGTCGCGTCGTCGGCCGGGGCCGGGGGCTCGGTCGCGTCGGGGAACGGCACGTACAGGCCCCCGAGGGCGTCGAGGTGGGCGGTGCTCGCGGCAGCCACGGTGGTCGCCGCGGCGACCACGCCGGGATCGCCGCCCGAGTCCGCGAGGGAGCGCGCGAGCACCTCGAGCGCGAGCGCGTCCGCCGTCGTGCGCTGGCGCACGGTCTCGGTCGCGTCGGGCTCGGGGGCACGCGGCGCGGGCGTCTCGAGCCGCAGGCCGCAGCCCGGCAGGAGCACCAGCACCGCCGCCAGGAGCAGGGCGAGGCCCGCGGGCAGGGGGCGGTCACGGGTCGGGCGGGGGCTCATCGCGGCCGATCCTGCCACGCCGCACCCCCGGCGAGTCGTTAGGCTGGGCGCGACAAGTCCAGAGGGTCGTATCCACGTCGGGTGGCCCGCCACGACCCACGGGAGGCGAACATGGTCACGCCCGCGAGCTCCGGGCCGACACCGGCACAGCGTGTGAGGGAGGCCGTCGAGCCGGCCGTCACCGCCGCCGGGCTCCACCTCGAGGACGTCGCCGTCGCCCCGGCGGGCCGCCGCACCGTCGTCCGCGTGGTCCTCGACCTCGACGAGGACGCCGTCGGCAGCCTCGACCTCGACACCGTCGGCGAGGTCTCCCGGACCATCTCCGCGGCCCTCGACGCGGCGGACCCGGTCCGCGGCGAGTACGTCCTCGAGGTCTCCTCGCCGGGCACCGACCGGCCCCTGACCGAGCTGCGCCACTTCCGTCGTGCGCGCACACGGCTCGTGCGCCTCGCGCTGCACGACGGGTCGACCCTGACCGGCCGGCTCGTCGAGGCGGAGCCGGACCGCTACGTCCTCGACCCCACGCCCGACGGCGTCGCCGAGCGGACGGCCGTCGAGCCGGCCCGGGTGGCGCGCGGACGCGTCGAGGTCGAGCTCAACCGCCTGGGTGCCGACGGCACCGACGTGCCGGGCACCGACGTGCACGACGACGAGGAGGGTCCCGCCTGATGGACATCGACATGACGGCGCTGCGGCTCGTCGAGCACGAGCGCGACATCAGCATCGACACGCTGGTCTCCGCCATCGAGCAGGCGCTGCTCTCGGCCTACCACCGCACCCCGGGTGCGCTCGAGGACGCGCGGGTCGAGGTCGACCGGCGTTCGGGCCACGTCACGGTCTGGGCGCGCGAGCGCCTGGAGCCCGAGGCCTCGGCCGCCGCCGACGACGAGCCCGGGGTCGCGCCGCCGGCCCCCGAGCTCGGACCGGAGTTCGACCACACGCCCGACGGCTTCGGCCGGGTCGCCACGGCGACCGCGCGCCAGGTCATCGTCCAGCGGCTGCGCGACGCGGAGGACGAGCAGGTGCTCGGCAGCTTCCGCGGCACCGAGGGCGAGGTGCTCGCGGGCGTCATCCAGCAGGGCCGTGACCCCCGCACGGTGCTGGTCGCCGTGCGCGGCACCGAGGCCGTGCTGCCCGCTCACGAGCAGGTGCCCACCGAGCGCTACGTCCACGGCGAGCGCCTGCGCGCGTACGTCCTCGACGTGTCCCGCGGGCCCAAGGGCCCCTCGATCACGCTGTCCCGCACGCACCCCAACCTCGTGCGCAAGCTGTTCGCGCTCGAGGTGCCCGAGGTCGCCGACGGGTCCGTGGAGATCACCGCGATCGCGCGTGAGGCGGGGCACCGCACCAAGATCGCCGTGCGCACGTCGGTGGCCGGGCTCAACGCGAAGGGCGCCTGCATCGGCCCGATGGGCGCGCGGGTCCGTGCGGTGATGGCCGAGCTCCACGGCGAGAAGATCGACATCATCGACCACAGCGACGACCCGGCCGAGCTCGTCGGCAACGCGCTCTCGCCCGCCCGCGTGTCGTCGGTCGAGATCGTCGACCTCGCGGCGCGGTCCGCGCGCGTCGTCGTGCCGGACTACCAGCTCTCGCTCGCGATCGGCAAGGAGGGGCAGAACGCACGCCTCGCCGCCAAGCTGACGGGGTGGCGCATCGACATCCGCTCCGACGAGGGCGGGCGCCCGGAGGTCGACGAGGAGCCCTCGGGTCCCGGTTCGTGACCGATCGCGCTAGACTGGTCGAGGCTGGACCACGCGTCCGGCGTCCCGATCGTGCACGGGGTCCCGTCGAGGGGCCGGTCCGCACGTGCGTGGGGTGCCGGCAGCGGGGTCCCCGGTCCGTCCTCCTGAGGGTGGTCCGGGACGAGGACGGCGTGCGCGCCGTGGTCGACCCGGGTCGCCGCATGCCTGGTCGGGGTGCCTGGGTGCACGACGACCTGGCATGTCTCGACCTCGCCGAACGGCGTCGTGCTCTCCCGCGTGCCCTGCGCACCGGTCCGCTCGACACCGCCTCGGTCCGTGAGCACCTCGAGGCCGCGCGCACGTCGACGCGATGACCGTCCCAGGACAGGTCGCAGGACGAGCACGAGAGCAGGACCCGCACGACCAGCAGCACGTCCGTCGTTCATCGAGAAGGAAAGCGGGTTGGAAGCCGATGGGCACCCGATGAGTACCCGGCGATGAGTACCCAGCACTAACGACGGTCCACCCTGTCCGGGGCGGGCCGAGACAGGAGAGTTGTGGCAAAGGTCCGCGTCTACGAGCTCGCCAAGGAGCTCGGCGTCGAGAGCAAGGCCATCATGGCCAAGCTCAACGAGCTCGGAGAGTTCGTCAGGTCGGCGTCGTCGACCATCGAACCGCCCGTCGTGCGCAAGCTGCGCGACGCCTACCCCGCGGGGTCGCAGGAGCAGGCACCCCGCAAGCCCGCAGCGCGCCCCGCGCCGGCGGCCCCTGCAGCACCGTCCGCCCCGGCGGCGGCGGCCCCCGCTACGCCCGCCGCTCCCGCGGCACCCCAGCAG
>NZ_JACVQL010000389.1 GCF_019733465.1 Actinotalea ferrariae
GGCCGTGACGTCGTCGAGCCGCGTGCTGAGGCGCTCCACGAGCGCGCCCGCGGCGTCCCGCGCCTCGCCCGCGGGAGCAGCGGTCGCGAGGTCCCGCACGCGCTCCACGGAGGCGCGGAGCGCGGTGAGGTGCCCGACGAGGTCCGCCGTGACCGTCTCGAGCGCGAGCCTGCGGCGCAGCTGGGCGGTCACGGCGTCGGACAGGCGGCAGGCCTCGGGCAGCGAGACGCCGCCGCTGCCGGGGGCGGCGGACGTCCCCGCGGCCGGGTCCGTCCGGCCCCAGACGAGCGCGGACAGGCGCGCGAGCTCCACTCCGCCCACGCGTCCGCCGTCCCACACGCGCTCGAGCTCGGCGCACCGGGTCGCGACCGACTGCCACAGCGCCATCGCGAGCGTGACGTCCCGCGTGAGGTCGGCGTCGGGCGAGGAGACGGCCACGCGGTCGAGCTCGTCGAGCTCGGCGCGGCGCGCGTCACGCCACGCGGTGAGGTCGGCCAGGTACGCCTTCATCGCCGCCGGCTCGACGGACCGGCCCCACGCGGCCGGGGCGGCCGGCGCGGTCGCGGGCGCGGTCATCGTCGGTGCACCACGGCTCGTCACCGGCCGTAGACCGACGCCGGCGGTGCGGGCGCCGGGCCGAGCGCCTCGGCCAGCCACCGCTCGTACGACGCCGCCCAGGTGCCGTCGGACTTCGCCTGGTCGAGCACGGCGTTGACGAAGCGCACGAGGTCGACGGCGCCAGCGTTGACGCCGATGCCGTACGGCTCGTCGGTGAACGCCTCGCCGACGACCTTCGCGTACGGGTCCTGGGCCGCGAGGCCCGCGAGCACCGTGTCGTCGCCCGTGATCGCGTCGACCTCGCCCCGCTGGAAGCGGACCAGGCAGTCGGTGTGCGTGCTCGCGGCGACCGCCTCGACGCCCTCGAACTCCTCGAGCTTCGTGAGCGTCGTCGAGCCTGCGGGAGCGCACACGCGCTGCCCGGCGAGGTCGTCGAGCGACGTGGCGTCCGAGCCGAGCGGGACCAGGACCTTCTGGCCCGACCGGTAGTACTCGGCCGAGAACGCGATGTCCTGCCAGCGGCTGCACGTGATCGTCATGTTGCGGACGACGAGGTCCACCGTGCCGTCCTGCAGCGACGGGATGCGCTGGGCGGCCGTGATGACGCGCAGCTCGAGCCGCTCGGGGTCGCCGAAGATCGCCTGCGCGACGAGACGCGCCATGTCGATGTCGAAGCCCTCGAGCCGGCCCGAGATCGGGTTCCGCGCGCCCAGCAGCAGCGAGTCGGCCGAGACGCCGACGACGAGGCGTCCGCGCTCGCGGATCTGCGCCATGGTCGAGCCCGCGGGGATGGTGCCCGGGCCCGCAGCGCCGTCCGGCGCGTAGGAGGCGAGCGGGTCCGCGCACTCGACCGGGGCCGGCGCCGGTCCCGGTGCGGCGGACGGTGCCGACTCGGTCGCCGAGGGGGTCGGGACGGTGGTCTCGGAGTAGGCACCGGCCGTGCAGCCCGAGAGGGTCGCGGCGAGCACGACGAGCACGCCGACGACGGACCGCAGACGGCGTGGGCGGATGGTCTGCGCGGTCACCGGTACTCCTCGATCCGCCGGGCGAAGCCGGTCCAGGACAGGACGGCGACGGCCAGGCCGGCCACTGCCGCGAGCCACGCGCCGAGGGTCAGCCCGCCGCGGGCGTCGCCCAGGGCGCCGGACACCTGGGCGCTCGCGTCGTCGAGCGCGGCGGCCGAGGCGGTGTCGAACGCGGCGAAGGCCGCGTTGGGCGAGGCCTCGGCGTCGCTCGTGGCGGCGGTGACCGCCTGCTCCCACGCCCCGCCGTCGTCGAGCTCGCGGAGGGCGCGGTGCTGGGCGGCGTACTCGTCCCAGGCCTCGGCGAGGCCCGGTGCGACGGTGCCCGTGGCCGCCGCGGTGTCGAGCGCCGCGACGGTCGCGTCCGACGAGGCCACCCAGGCGTCCTCGAACGCCTGCCCCGAGCCGCGGGAGATGAGGGTCAGGCTCTCGTTGGCCTTGGCGTCGTACGCGCCGAGGCGGGCCTCGGAGAGCGCGCTCGCCGCCGCGAAGGGGCCGTCGCGGACCTCGCCGACCTGCGAGGACACCGAGCCGAGCGTGACCGCGGAGGCGATGAGGAGCACGACCAGCACGAGGCCGCCGACGGCGACCCGGACGTTGACGACGCGGTGCGTGCGCCGGGCGAGCCAGACGGATGCGGCCACGACGCCGACGAGGCCGAGCGCCGTGGCGACGACCGCGAGCACCCACGCGAGCTGGGCCGCGGCGAGCTCGGTCCGGACGCGGTCGTCGTTGGCGTCGGTGAGCGCGGCGAGCGCCGGGAGGGCGTCCGCGCGCAGGGTCGCGCTCGCCTCCCGCAGGTACTGCGCGCCGACGGGCAGCGCCTGCCGGTTGGCGGCCCGCGCCTGCTCGATGCCGCCGGTGTAGTCGAGGATCGCCGTGTTCAGCGCGGCCAGGACGGCGCCGTCGGCGGGCTGCGCCCGGGCGGCCTCCGCGACGAGCTCCGCGGCCGCCGTCACGGCGTCGTCGTACACCGCGCGACGGTCGGCCGGCTCGAGGCCGCCGACGAGGAACGCGTTCGTGGCGTTGGCGTCCGCGCTCACGAGCCGGGTCTGGAGCTCCTGGAGCCGCACCAGCTGGGCCGCGTTGTCGTCCGCGCGGGTCAGGGCCGCGTCCGCCGACGAGAACGACCACGCGCCCGCGAGGCCGACGAGCGCGCCGAGCACGACGAGCGCCGCGGCGACGAGGCGCATCCGGGTCGGGGTCGGACGCCCCGTGGGGGCCGTGGCGGGCACGCCGGGCACGCCCGGGAC
>NZ_JACVQL010000039.1 GCF_019733465.1 Actinotalea ferrariae
CGCGGCGACGCAGCGGTGGTGGGGGCGGGTGCCGCACCCGGTCCGCGCGGGCGTGGTGGGCGGCGTGGTCGCCGTCGCGGCCCTGCTGGGCGCCGCGTCCGTGGTCACGGGGTACTGGGTGGTCTCGAGCCGTGCCGCGGCGGGCGACGTCGTCGCGCTCCTCGGCGTCGACACCTTCGGCGGGCTGCTGCTCGCGGTCGCCCAGCTCGCCGTCGCGCCCAACCTCGTGGTGTGGGCGCTCTCGTGGCTGGTCGGGCCGGGCTTCGCGGTGGGCGAGGGCACGCTGTACTCGCCGGCCGAGGTCGTCGCCGGTCCGCTGCCCGCCCTGCCGATGCTGGGCGCGCTGCCGGTCGAGGGCGGGGGGCTGCTGCGGTGGGCCCCGGTCCTCGTCGTGGTGGCGGGCGTCCTGGCGGGCGCGTGGCTGCACCGCCGGCTCGTCGTCACCCGTGCACGGGACACGCTCGCGGCGGTCGCCGTCGTCGGCGTGACGGCCGCGCTCCTCACCGGCGCGCTCGTCCTCCTCGGCTCGGGCTCAGCGGGGCCGGGCCGGCTCGCGGTCGTCGGCGGCTCACCGGTCGTCGTGGCGGTCTGGGTGCTCGCCGGGACGCTCGCGGGCGCAGTGCCCGCCGCCGTGCCGACCGACGCGACGGTCCGTGCCGCCGTTCGGCGGGGGTGCCGCGCCGCGTGGGACCGCCTGCGCGGCCGGGCCGACGTCGACCTCACCGCCGCCGACGACGCGGCGGACGACGACCCGGGTGGTGCGCATGCCGACGGCCGCGCCCACGTCCGCGACACCGCGCGCAGCCCCGAGGACTGACCTGCCCTGAGCATCGACGTCCGCGCCGCGACGGACGCCCTGGGGAAGGGTTGCGCACGCCACGTGTGCGTAACCCTTCTCGGCTCGGCTCGGCTCGGCCCGGCTCGGCCCGGCTCGGCCCGGCCCGGCCCGGCCCGGCTCGGCCCGGCGCTGCGCGCCGTCGCGCGGCTGACGCGTGCCGGCGACCCGGCGTGGATCAGCCGGTGGGGGCGCCCAGGCGCTCCTCGAGGCTCCGCTGGAACTCGACCTGGCACTGGTCCTGCGCCGCGATCGTGAGCGCGTCGCCGAGGCACTGGCGCAGCTCCTCCTGCAGGGGCCACAGGGCGAGCATCGTCGCGAGCGAGAGCACCATGATCAGGGCGAAGCCCAGGCCGAGGCCCAGGAGCGGGACGAGCACGCCGCGCATGCCGGCGCGGACGACCGCGAGCAGGGCGCGGATGCCGACGACGACGGCGGCCACGGCGAGCAGCAACGACGCCACCTGACCCGGCAGGGCGAGGGGCGCGACGACGATCGTCGCGAGCACCAGCAGCCCGAAGTGCATGACCTGCCGGTGCGCGCGACGCACCGCCTCGGGGTCGCTCCGCGTGGGCGGCGCGGGCGGCGCGGGCGGTCGCACCCCGGTACCGGGCGGGGACGTCATGGCTTCGCTCCTCGCGGCGGGTGGTGGCTGGGCGGGGCTGTGCTGCTGCGCTGGTGCTGCGGTCACGTGGTGTGCAGCGCCGCACCGGCGTGGCCGGTGCGCGGAACAGTCTTCCATCGCTGCGCCGGCCCGACGGACCCGGCGCCGCCGCCCCGGGCGCTGCCCCTCGGGCGCCGGCGGCTTCGGCACCACCGTCGCGTCGGAGGTGCGGCGCCGCCTCCGACGTGCAGCACCGCGTCGGAGGTGCGGCACGGCGTCGGAGGTGCAGCACGGTGTCGGACGTCCGTGCCCGGAGCCTGCGCCCGGCGCTAGGGTCGCGCCGTGCGCGCCACCCCTGACGTCGTCCCGCCGTCGGCCCGTCTCGTCGTCCTCGTCTCGGGCGGCGGGTCGAACCTCGCCGCGCTGCTCGCCGCGCACGGGAACCCGGCCTGGGGTGCGCGCGTGGTCGGAGTGGTGAGCGACCGCGCGGGCGCCGGCGGGCTCGAGATCGCCCGGGCCGCGGGCGTCGCGACGGCCGTCGTCGCCCCCGCCGACTTCCCGGACCGCGAGGCGTGGGACCGGGGGATGACCCAGGCCGTCGACGTGTTCGACCCGGCCTGGGTGGTCACCGCCGGCTTCATGCGGATCCTGGGGGCGCCCTTCCTCGACCGGTTCGCCGGCCGCATCATCAACACGCACCCGGCGCTGCTGCCGTCCTTCCCGGGTGCCCACGGAGTGCGGGACGCGCTCGCGTACGGCGTCGCGGTGACCGGCTGCACGGTGCACCTGGTGGACGCGGGCGTCGACACCGGGCCGATCGTCGCCCAGCGCGCCGTCGACGTGCGGCCCGACGACGACGAGGCCTCGCTCCACGAGCGGATCAAGACCGTGGAGCGGGAGCTGCTCGTCGACGTGGTGGGCCGGGTCGCGCGCGAGGGGCTGACGGTGATCGGCCGCCGGGCCCGGCTCGGCTGAGGGCGCCCGGCTCGCTGAGGGCGCCCGGCTCGGCTGAGGGCGCCTCGCTCGGCTGAGGGCGCCTCGCTCGGCTGGGGGCCCGGCTCGCCCGAGGCGACCTACGCCGCGACACGCTCCTGGCGGCGCATCCAGGCGAGCGTCTCGTCGAGGATCGTCGGCCACGGCGTCGGGCCGAACCCGAGCACGTCCTGCGACGCGGCGCTGTCCATGACGAACGGCTCGACGAACTGGTAGCCCATGGCATGGAGCTCGCGCATCATCGGCTGTGCCACGCCGAGCGCGCGCACCATGGCGAGAGGCACGACCCGGATCCGCGGCTCGGGGGCTCCGGCCGCGGTCGCGAAGCGGGCCATGAGCTCACGGAAGGTGAGCGGCTCGGGGGAGGGGACGTGCCACGCGCGACCCCACGCCGCCTCGGTCGTCGCCGCGGCGACGAGGGCGCGGGCGAAGTCAGGCAGGTAGGTCCACGTGTGCGGCGCGTCGGCGGCACCGATCGGGCGCACGACCTTCCCGGCGAGCAGGGGCCGCAGGGCGCGGGGCCCGGCATGGGCGTGCTCGAGCGAGAGCGGCCCGAGGTAGTCGCTGCCTCGCACCTCGGTCGCGCGCAGGCGCCCGTCCTCGTGCCGCCGGAGCGCCTCCTCCCACATCGCCACCCGGACCCGGCCCTTCGGCTCCGCCGTCGCGAGCGGCGAGGCCTCGAGCATGTGGCGGGTGCCCCGGCCGTACCCGTAGAGGTTGCCGGTCATGACGTACACCGCACCCGTGCGCTCGGCCGCCGTGAGCAGCGCCTCGGCGACCGGGGGCCAGTCTGTCGTCCAGCGGTGGTAGGCCGGGTTGAGCGCGTTGTGGAGGGCCGCAGCGCCCGCCGCGGCACGGGCCACGGCGTCGGCATCGGCGGCGTCGACGGCGGCGTGGGTGATCGCACCGCGCGGGGTCGCGGCCGTCGCCGCGGCGAGGGGCGACGGGGCGCCCGGGCCTGCGGGCGGGCCGCCGGAGCGGCTGAGCACGACGACGTCGTGGCCGGCGTCCGCGAGCTGGTGGGCGAGGTGGCTGCCGATCGGGCCCTTGCCCAGGACGACGTGCTTCATGAGGACTCCTCAGGACGATTGTGTGAGCGGTGCTCTCGGATGTGAGCAACGCTCGCACCGCGATTGGTCGTGTGTCAAGAGCGGTGCTCGCGTTTGCGATCGGTGCTCGCGCTGGGCAGCATGGGGTCGTGACCGAGCAGCCCTCGACGTCGCGTCCGCGTACCGCCCGCGAGCGCGCCCGGGCCGAGATCCGGGCGGAGCTCCTCGCTGTCGCGCGGCACCACCTCGCGACCGACGGGCCGGCCAACCTGTCGCTGCGCGCGATCGCGCGCGACCTGGGCGTGGCGTCGTCAGCCGTCTACCGCTACGTCGAGTCCCGGGACGCGCTGCTGACGCTGCTCATCGTCGAGGCCTACGACGCCGTCGGTCAGACGTGCGAGGACGCGCTCGAGGCGGCGGCACGCCGCGGCCTGGACGCCGGCTCGTGCTGGCTCGAGGTCGCGCGGGCCTTCCGGAAGTGGGCGCTCGAGCACCCGCACCAGTACGCGCTCGTCTACGGGACTCCGGTGCCGGGGTACGCGGCTCCCGTGGAGACCGTCGGGGCGGCGGTCCGCCTGTGGGGCGTCGTGGCCCGCGTCCTGGTCGCGGCGCGCATGAGCGGGACCCTGCGGCCCCCTCAGGTCCTCGACGCGGCGGGGCTGCTCGAGCCGCGCGTGGTGGAGTTCGCGACGGGGATCCTCCGCGGCGCGACGACGCCCGACGCCTACGCGGCGAGCGACCGGATGGACGCGAGTGAGGGGCGTGGCGGGAGCGACGGGGCCGACGCCCGTGACGTGAACGACGGGGCTGGCGCCCGTGACGCGGGCGACGGCCCACCGGCCGACGGCGGCGGCGCAGCCGGGGCCGCGCCGGTGTCGGACGTCGACCTGGCCGTGCTCGAGGCCGACGTCGCGCGGTCGGTGACGTTGTTCGCCTCGCTCGTCGGCTCCGTGAGCGCGGAGCTCTTCGGCCACCTGCACGGCCTCGCGCGCGAGCCGGACCGGGTGTTCGACCTCACGACGGCGACCGCCGCGCTCGGCGTCGGGCTCGACGTCCCGCTGGACGCGCCGGTGGACACGCGCCTGGACACCCCGCCGGACGCCCCGCCGGACACCCCGCCGGACGCCCCGCCGGACGCCGGGCCGGGCGCCGCGCCGGACGCGCCGGTCGCGACCCGCCCCCGGGGGTAGCATCGGCCCCGGCCGTGACTGGCGACCTGAGGTGGAGCACCACCGGGGAGCGGCCGGAGTCCCCTTGCAGCGCACCGTCCGCCTGGGTGCCTGGGTCCGAGAACAGCAGCGTCCCCCGTCCCCGTGGGTGGGGACCGGACGCGCCGCACCGACCCAGGAGTGACCGTGCACCTCAGCCCCCTCGAGCCCGTCGCCGACCCGACCGCGGACAGCACCCGCCGGCCCATCCGCCGCGCCCTCGTGAGCGTCTACGACAAGGCGGGCCTCGCCGAGCTCGCGACCGCGCTGCACGCGGCGGGCGTGGAGATCGTCTCGACCGGGTCCACCGCGTCGACGGTCGCCGCGGCGGGCGTGCCCGTGACCCGCGTCGAGGACGTCACCGGGTTCCCCGAGTGCCTCGACGGCCGCGTCAAGACGCTCCACCCGCGCGTCCACGCCGGTCTGCTCGCCGACACGCGCCGCCCCGAGCACGTGGCCCAGCTCGCCGAGCTCGACGTCGCGGGCTTCGACCTCATGGTGGGCAACCTGTACCCGTTCGCCGCGACGGTCGCGTCGGGCGCCGGGCCCGACGAGGTGGTCGAGCAGATCGACATCGGCGGGCCCTCGATGGTCCGTGCGGCGGCCAAGAACCACCCGAGCGTCGCGGTCGTCGTCGACCCGGCGCGGTACGACGACGTCGTCGCGGCGCTCGGCGCGGGCGGCT
This sequence comes from Actinotalea ferrariae, assembly GCF_019733465.1. Lineage (GTDB taxonomy): Bacteria > Actinomycetota > Actinomycetes > Actinomycetales > Cellulomonadaceae > Actinotalea > Actinotalea ferrariae_A. Next base: position 5,375 of record NZ_JACVQL010000039.1, read on the forward strand.
TCACGCTCGCCGAGCGGCGCGCGCTGGCGGGCGCGGCCTTCGCGCACACCGCGGCCTACGACGTCGCCGTCGCCTCGTGGTTCGCGTCCGCCTACGCCCCCGACGCGATCGCCCAGGAGTCGGGCTTCGGCGCCGTCACGGCCGGGACGTGGGAGCGGTCGTCGGTGCTGCGCTACGGCGAGAACCCCCACCAGCGGGCGGCGCTCTACGTCGACCCCGCGGTCCCGGGTCTGGCGCAGGCCGAGCAGCTGCACGGCAAGGAGATGAGCTACAACAACTACGTCGACGCCGACGCCGCCTGGCGCGCCGCGCACGACCACGACGAGCCGGCCGTCGCGATCATCAAGCACGCCAACCCCTGCGGCATCGCGGTGGGCGCCGACGTCGCCGAGGCGCACGCCCGCGCCCACGCGTGCGACCCGGTCTCGGCGTACGGCGGCGTGGTGGCCGCGAACCGGCCCGTGACCGCGGCGATGGCCGAGCAGCTCGCTCCCGTGTTCACCGAGGTGGTCCTCGCGCCCGACTTCGAGCCGGCGGCGGTCGAGGTCCTCACGCGCAAGAAGAACGTGCGGCTGCTGCGCGTCGCGGCGCCGGCCAACGCCGCCACCGTCGAGCTGCGGCCGATCACCGGCGGCCTGCTCGTGCAGACGGCGGACCGCGTCGACGCCGTGGTGGACGGTGGCGGCGACGACCCGTCGCGCTGGGTGCTCGCGACCGGCGCGCCCGCCGACGACGCCACGCTCGCCGACCTCGCGTTCGCGTGGCGCGCGGTGCGGGCGGTCAAGTCCAACGCCATCCTGCTCGCGAGCGGGGGCGCCTCCGTCGGCGTCGGCATGGGGCAGGTCAACCGGGTCGACTCGTGCCGGCTCGCGGTCGAGCGGGCGAACACGGGCGACGTCGAGCGCGCCCGCGGAGCCGTGGCGGCGTCGGACGCGTTCTTCCCGTTCGCGGACGGGCTCCAGGTGCTGCTCGACGCGGGCGTGCGCGCCGTCGTGCAGCCGGGCGGCTCGGTGCGCGACGACGAGGTGGTCGCGGCCGCGGCGGCCGCGGGCGTGACCCTCTACCTCACGGGCACGCGCCACTTCGCGCACTGACGCGGCGCACGCTGCTCAGCGCACGAGGCCGCGGAGCGGTCGGGCGCCGCGGACGG
>NZ_JACVQL010000390.1 GCF_019733465.1 Actinotalea ferrariae
CCCCGGGCCGACCCGTCGGCCGCCGCGCCCGACGACGTGCCGGCCGCGGTGGCCGCCGTCGAGGAGGCGTTCGCGGCCGTCGCCGCAGGCCTCCAGGCCCGTGCCGACGCGGCGGGCGGCACGATCGCCGAGGTGCTCGGGGCGACCGCGATGATGGCCGCGGACCCCGAGCTCCGGACCGGCGCGCGCACGCGCGTCGAGAACGGGGCGGCCCCCGCGGTCGCCGTCGACCAGGCGGTGGGCGAGTTCGTCGCGACCTTCAGCCAGCTGGGCGGGTACTTCGCGGAGCGGGTCACCGACCTCGTGAGCGTCCGGGACCGGGTCGTGGCGCGGCTGCTCGGGCTGCCGGAGCCCGGCGTCCCGGCGCTCGTCGAGCCGTCCGTCGTCGTCGCGGACGACCTCTCGCCGGCCGACACCGCCGCGCTCGAGCTCGACAAGGTGCTCGGGATCGTCATCGAGCAGGGCGGCCCGACGGGGCACACCGCGATCATCGCGGGCCAGCTCGGGATCCCCTGCGTGGTGCAGGTGGTCGGTGCGTCCGTGCTCGAGCCGGGTGAGGTCGTCGCCGTCGACGCCGCGGCCGGGACGGTGACGCGCGACCCCGACGACGAGGTGCGTGCGCGGGTCGCCACGCGCGCCGCGGGCCTCGCGCGGCTCGCCGAGGTGACCGGTGCGGGCGCGACGAGCGACGGTCAGGCCGTCGCGCTGCTCGCCAACATCGGCACGGCGGAGGACGCGGAGCGCGTGGGCGAGGGCGTCGAGGGCGTGGGGCTCTTCCGCACCGAGGTGCTGTTCCTCGGTCGCTCGACGGCGCCCACCGAGGACGAGCAGGCGACGGCGTACGGGCGCGCGCTCGCGGCGCTCGGGGACCGCAAGGTCGTGATCCGGACGCTCGACGCGGGCGCGGACAAGCCGCTGGCGTTCGTGACGCGGGCCGGCGAGGAGAACCCGGCGCTCGGCGTGCGGGGGTACCGCCTCGTGCGCACCGACGAGGACCTGCTGCGGACGCAGCTGCGGGCGATCGGGCGGGCCGCGGCGGCGTCGGGGGGAGAGCCGTGGGTCATGGCGCCGATGGTGGCGACGGTCGAGGAGGCCGCACGGTTCGCCGCGATCGCGCGCGAGGAGGGGGTCGGGACGGTCGGCGTGATGGTCGAGGTGCCGTCCGCCGCCCTGCGGGCGCGTGACCTGCTCGAGGAGGTCGACTTCATCTCGATCGGGACCAACGACCTCGCGCAGTACACGATGGCGACCGACCGGCTCCTCGGCGAGCTGGCCGACCTGCTCGACCCGTGGCAGCCGGCCGTGCTGGACCTCGTCGCGGCGGCCGCCGCAGCGGGGGCCGACGTCGGCAAGCCCGTGGGCGTGTGCGGCGAGTCCGCGTCCGACCCGGTGATGGCGCTCGCGCTCGTGGGGATGGGCGTGACGTCGCTGTCCATGTCGCCGTCGGCCGTGCCGGGCGTGCGGTTCGCGCTGTCGCGGCACAGCCTCGAGCGGTGCCGCGAGGTGGCCGCGGCCGCGCGTGCGGGTCGGACGGCCGTCGAGGCGCGCGCCGCAGCGCTCGCGCTCGTGGAGGACGACGTGCGCGAGGTGCTCGCGCTGGGGTAGCGGGCTGGTTGAGGCTCGCTGGCTGCTGGCTGCTGGCTGCTGGCTGCTGGGCGTCCTTGCTGTCGGTCCGCCGGGCCGAGCCGTCCGACGGTCGCGTCGCACCCCCGTCGCATCCACATGCGCGGCCCGTCCCCAGCCCGGACGGGCCCTCCGACATCCGTGTCGGAGGTTCTTCGTACACTTGTTTGAACCGGACGAACCGGGCGAAGAGCGAGTGGCGGGCGGGGGACCATGGCGGAGATGGCGGGCATGGAGCGAGAGCGGCTCGAGGCGCTGCTCGCGCGCCTGACCGCTGACGCAGCCGAGCTCGCGACGGTCCCGCTCGGCGGCCTCGACGGCGTCGCAGCCGCCACGGCGCACCGTGCGGTGCGCGAGGTGCGGGACCGGCTCGGCCTGGTCTCCGCCGGTCTGCTCGCTCAGGTCGAGGCCGACGGTCGCTGGGCCGCGTCCGGCGGCGCCCGGGACGTCCCGCAGTGGGCGGCGCAGCGGGAGGGCGTCTCGTACGGCACCGCGAAGCGCGAGGTGACGCTCGGGCGTGCGCTGGGCGGGGACCTGCCGGCGACGCGCGACGCGGTCGCGAGCGGTCGGATCACCCTCGAGCACGCGACCGTGCTGGCGGAGCTCGGTCCCACCTCGCCGGCGCGCCGCGCGGCGCTGGCGAGCGACCTGCCCGACCGCAACGAGCGGTTCCTCCTCGCGAAGGCACGCCGGCTCGGCGTCGACGACTTCCGCAAGGACGTGCGGCGATGGGCGGCCGCGGTGGACGACGAGGCAGCCGAGCGGGAGCACATCGCGGCCAAGGCCCGCGAGTACCTCACGCTCGCGCGGCGCCGGGACGGGCTCGCGCTCTCGGGCTTCCTCACCCACGAGCACGGCGAGCTCCTGTCGACGGCCCTGCGTGCGGTGGTCGGCGTCCCGGCGAAGGACGACGTGCGCACGACGGATCAGCGGATGGCCGCGGCGCTCGCCGACGTGTCGCGGCTCGTCCTCGACCGCGGGCTGGTCGGGCAGGGTGCGCTGGTCCGGCCCCACCTGAGCGTCCAGGTCTCGTACGAGGCGATGCGGAACCTGGAGGATCGCGCGGCCGAGCGCGAGCTGGCAGAAGGTGCGGGAGGTACCGCCGCCGCCGCCGACGCCGACGCCGACGCCGACGCCGATGCCGACGCCGATGCCGATGCCGATGCCGACGCCGATGCCGACGCCGATGCCGATGCCGACGCTGGTGCTGGTGCTGGTGCTGGTGCTGGTGCCGTCGCAGGCGCCGCTCGCGGGCTGCACAGCTCTCGTCGGGCGCCCACCGGCCTCGAGCCGGTGCTGGTCGCCCCGGCCGAGCTCGAGTCCGGGGAGCCGATCCCTCGATCGACTCTCGAGCGGCTCGTGTGCGACTCCGAGATCAGCCGCATCGTCTTCGGACCTGAGGGGGACGTGCTCGACGTCGGTCGGGCGACGCGACCGTTCTCCAAGCAGCTCCGCCGCGCGGTGATCGCGCGGGACCGGCACTGCTGCTACCCCGGCTGCTCGTCGCCCCCGACGCTCTCCGAGGTGCACCACATCCGCTGGTGGAGCCGCGGCGGTGACACGTCCGCCGTGAACGGCGTCCTGCTCTGCTGGTACCACCACGACGTCGTGCACGAGCGCGACCTGCGCATCACCCGCGTCCCGCACGGTTGGGAGTTCACCCGCCGCGACGGACAGCCGCTGCGCGACCCAGGCCGGGCCTCGCCAGCAGAGGAGCTGGGGCCGCCGCCGACGACGCGATCCCCGATGACGACATCGCCGCCGGTCGAAGCTCCGCCGGATGATCCTCGGGCCGAGGACTCGCCGCCTGAGGAGGTCGGGGCGAAGCACCCTCCGGACGGTCCGGATCTCTTCGACATGCTGAGCGCCTGAGCGCCTGAGCGCCTGAGCGCAGTGGTGTCGAGGCACCTTGCTGTGCTGCGTCCGCCGTAGCCTGGGCACCATGCGTGACGCCGACGTCGTGGACCCCGAGACCGATCCGACGGCCACCTGGGCGCTCGAGCCCGAGCAGGTGCGGCGGCTGACCAGCCGGCTTGTCGCGGCGGGCCCGTCCTCGCTGACGCACAGCCCGCTCACCGGTGCGCCGCTGGCCGAGGTGCCCGCGTCGACCGCCGACGACGTCGTCCGTGCAGCGGCCCTCGCGCGTGGGGCGCAGCGTGCGTGGGCGCGGACGCCCGTCGACCGGCGCGCCGCGGTGCTGCTCCGGCTCCACGACCTCGTCCTCGACCGGCAGTCCGAGGTTCTCGACCTCGTCCAGCTCGAGAACGGCAAGGCGCGCAGCAGCGCCTACGAGGAGGTCGCCGACGTGGCGCTCCTCGCGCGCCACTACGGCCGCCGCGCCCCGGCCTACCTCGCCCCCCGGCGCGTGCCCGGCCTTCTCCCGGGTCTCACGGCCGTGCGCGTGCTGCGGCACCCTGTGGGACTCGTGGGCGTCGTCGCCCCGTTCAACTACCCGCTGAACCTCTCGATCGGCGACGCGCTCCCCGCGCTCGTGGCGGGCAACGGCGTGGTCATCAAGCCGGACCCGCAGACGACCCTCACCGCGCTCTGGGCCGTCGCCCTCGCCGAGGAGGCCGGTCTGCCGGTCGGGCTGGTCCAGGTCGTCGCTGGTGGGGCCGAGGTCGGCAGCGCGCTCATCGAGGCCGTCGACCACGTCGTGTTCACCGGCTCCACCGCGACCGGACGCCGCGTCGCCGCGCAGGCCGGTCACGCCCTGGTGGGCGCGACGCTCGAGCTCGGCGGCAAGAACGCCCTCTACGTCACCGACGACGTGGACCTCGCGGTCACGGCGGAGGGCGTGGTCCGCGCGTGCTTCTCCAACACCGGTCAGCTCTGCGTCTCGATGGAGCGGCTCCTCGTGCACGAGGCGGTCGCCGACGCGTTCCTCGCCGAGCTGCTGCCCCGCGTCCGGGCGCTGCGCCTCGGGGCCGGGCTCGACTACACGGCCGACGTCGGATCCCTCACGTCGGCCGCACAGCTCGAGCGCGTGCAGCGCCACGTCGAGGACGCGATCGGCCGCGGTGCCGTCGTGCTCGCGGGCGGCGTGCACCGGCCCGACGTCGGCCCCTTCTTCTACGAGCCGACCGTCCTGGACCGCGTGCCCCAGGAGGCGGCGGTCGCGGGGGAGGAGACGTTCGGGCCGGTCGTCTCCGTCCAGCGCGTGCGCGACGACGAGCACGCGATCGCGCTCGCGAACGACAGCGAGATGGGCCTCGCCGCGAGCGTCTGGTGCCGCGACCTCCGACGCGCAGGGGCCGTCGCCGAGCGGCTCGAGGTCGGCGCCGTCGGGATCAACGACGGGTACGCGGCCGCGTGGGGGAGCACGGGCGCCCCGATCGGCGGGGTCAAGGCCTCGGGCCTCGGCCGTCGCCACGGTGCCGAGGGCATCCACGCGGTGACCCGGACGCAGACGGTCGCCACACAGCGCGGCGCCCACCAGGGCCTGGGCCTCGGACGCCTCTACGCCCTGCCGGCCGAGCGCTGGACGGAGGCCTTCACCGCCGGCCTGCGCCTCGCGCGGCGCGTCGGCCTGCGCTGACGCCGTCGCACGCGGCGGCGCGCGTCGAGCG
>NZ_JACVQL010000391.1 GCF_019733465.1 Actinotalea ferrariae
GCGCAGGCGGAGGCCCTCGGCGCCCCCACCTCGCCCCGCCCCCCGCCGGGTCCGGTGCCCGCCGCCCCTGCGGCTGCCGTCCGGGCGCACCCCGTCCCCGCCCGCGTCTCCCCCGGCACCCCGGCGCACGTCCCGGTGCCCGCGTCGTCGTTGGTCGGTCGTGAGCGGGACGTCGCGGAGGTCGGCGCCCTGCTCGACGGGGCGCGGCTGGTGACGATCGTGGGACCCGGCGGCGTCGGCAAGACGCGCGTCGCGCTGGAGGTGGCCCGGCGTCGGGCTGCCGGCCACGCGTCGGGAGCGCGCGTCGTCGAGCTCACGACGCTCACCGACCCCGGCTCCGTGCCGGCCGCCGTGCTCGCGGCGATCGGTGTCGGGACCCAGGGCGGACCGGTGGAGGCCGGTCTGCGCCGTGCGGGAGAGCTCGACGTCCTCGTGGTGCTGGACAACTGCGAGCACGTGCTCGACACCGTCGCCCACATGCTCGAGCAGCTGCTCCCCGGCGGCCGGGCACGCGTGCTCGCGACGAGCCGGGAGCCGGTCGGCGTGCCCGGTGAGCACGTGCGCGTCGTCGAGCCGCTCGCGACGGCGGGCACCGAGCCGGCGGCGCGGCGGCTCTTCGTCGAGCGGGCCACCGCCGCCGGCGTGCTGGGCGGGCCCGGCGCGCTGGACCCGGACCTGGTGGACCGGGTCGTCCGGCGTCTCGACGGCCTCCCGCTCGCGATCGAGATGGCCGCGGCACGCACGGCGACGCTCCACCTCGACGAGCTGAGCACCGCCCTCGAGGACGGGCTCGACGCGGAGATCGAGCTGCTGCGCGACCCCCGCCGCCACGGCGCCGACAGGCACCGCACGCTGCGGGCCGTCATCGCGTGGTCGGAGACCTTCCTCACCGCGGCCGAGCGGGACGCGTTGCGCCGCTGGCCCGTGTTCGCCGGCCCCGTCGAGGCCCGGGACGCGGCGGCCGTCGTGGCCGCGCCGCGCTCCGTCGTCGAGCAGCTCGTCCGGCGGTCGCTGCTCGTGGTGGACCCCGCCCGACCGACGGGCGGCACGCGGTACCGGATGCTGCGGACGGTCGCGTCCGCGGTGCAGTCCGGCTGGGGGGCGCCCACCGACGCGGACCGTGCGCGGCACGCGGCCCACCTGCTCGCGGTCGCGTCCGAGGCGGACGCCGGGCGGCGGACCGGGGACGAGGCGCGGGCCGTGCGACGACTCGCGTCCGTCGTCGCCGAGCTCCGCGCCGCGCACGCGTGGGCGCGCCAGCACGACCCGCACCTCGGCGCACGCCTCTCCCGCGCGCTGCACACCACGGCTGTCATGTCGATGGACGACGAGCGCCTCGGCTGGGCCGCGCAGCTCACGCCGTCGCTCGAGGGCGACCGGGACGCGTCCGTCGCGCACGCGGCCGTCGCCGCCCGGCTGCTCAAGGCCGGGGAGCTCGCCGCGGCGGAGGCGCGCGCCGTGCTCGCGCTGACCACGGCCGCGAACGACGTCGACCGGATGCACGCGCTCGACGTCCTGACCGACGTCCCGCTCTACGACGCGCGCTTCGACGAGTCGCGCCGCCGCGCCGTCGAGCTCCGCGACGTCGCCCTCGCGGTGGGCGACCCGTACTACGTCGCGGTCGCGGGCACGGCTCGCGCGCTGTGCGCGGCCTACGAGGGCGACCCCGCCGGCGCGCACGCCGCGGTGGCCGCGTGCCGGGCGGCGCTCGCTCGGCGGTTCGAGGACGTGCCGCCGTCGGCCCTCGGATGGCTCGACTACGCCGACGGCGAGGCGGAGGTCGAGCGCGACCCGGCGCGCGCGCTCGAGCCCCTCGAGCGCGCACTCGGCGCGGCGGACGAGGTGGGCAACCTCTACCTGGGCGGCGTCGCGCGCGTCTCGGTCGCGAGCGTCCGGGCGCGGCACGGCGATCCGGTCGAGGCGGCGCGGACCTTCGCGGAGGTCGTGCCGTGGTGGCTGGACCGGGGCGACCGGACCCACCTGCTCACCACGCTGCGCAACCTCGTCGACCTGCTGCTCCGGGCGGGTTCGCGCACCGCCGCCGCGGAGCTCTGGGCGGCGGTCGAGGCGCCGGCGGCCTCGTCCAGCTTCGGTCCCGAGCGGGAGCGCCTGGACCGGGTCCGGCACGCGCTCGACGCGGACGAGGAGCCCGACCACCTCGCGGAGGCCTTGGCCCGTGGGCGCGCGCGGGGCGTCGAGGCCGCCGCGCGGGCGGCGCTCGACGCCCTCGGCGCCCTCACCTGACGCCGCCCGCCCGGCGCTCGACCGGCTCAGAGGTGCAGCCGGTAGAACCGGAACATGTCGTGCTCCACGGGCAGCACCTCGAGGCGTACGAACCCCGCCTCCCGCGCGTAGCGGGCGAGCGTCGACGGCCGCATCACCGTGCCCGTGCCGACGCCGCCCTCGGCGGAGAGCCCGTCGGGCAGGCAGCACAGCAGCGAGAACCCGTAGAACAGCCGCTGCACGGGGTCCGCGGGCGCCGTGAACGCCTCGTCGGCGCGCTCGTCGACGACGAGCACGTACCCGTCGGGCGACGCCATCGTCCGCATCGCGCTCAGGACCGCCACCGGGTCGGACATGTCGTGCACGCACTCGAACGCCATGACGACGTCGTACGCGACGGCCGCGCCGAGCGTGGCGACGTCCGTGGTCGTGAAGCGCACCCGCTCGGCGACGTCCGCCTCGGCCGCGTGGCGACGGGCCGCCTCGACGGACGGGGCGTCGACGTCGTACCCGTCGACGGTGACGCCGGCGTGCTGCCGTGCGACGCCGATCGCCGACCAGCCCTCGCCGCAGCCGACGTCGGCCACGCGAGCGCCGGCGCGCAGCCGCGCGTCCAGCTCCGGGACCGCGGGGATGGACTCCTGCGCGAGCGCGTGCAGGAAGTACGGCCGGTTCATGGCCGACTGCGCCTCGCGCGCGTCCGCGCCGAGACGCTCCCAGCTGACGCCGCCGCCGTGGCGGTAGGCGTCCACGAGGTCGTCGAGGACTCGTCCCGACGCCGCGAGGAAGCGGCCCAGCGGGGCCAGGTACGCCGTGCTGTCGACGTCGGTCAGCGTCTCGCGCGCACCGGCCCCGAGGGCGAAGCGCGGTGCGGGACCGTCGAGGTCGGCGCGCAGGTACCCGGAGGCCGCCTGCTGCTCGAGCCACTCGCGCGCGTACCTCTCGACCGTGCCGGTCTCCGTCGCGAGCTCGACGGACGTGAGCGGCCCGTGGTCGGCGAGCGCGCGGTACCAGCCCAGCCGGTCGCCGAGGTGGATCGCGCTGAGCTCCATCGCGCCGAGCGTCGCCGCGAGCACGCGGTCCGCGACCTCGGCCGCCGGCGCGTCCGGCCGCAGCGCGGTGAAGAGGTCCGCAGGCGTCGCAGCCGATGTCTCGGTGGCGGCCGCGGGGTGCGTCGTGGTGGTCATGGTTCCCTCTCTCGTCCGTCCCCACGGTGGGGACGCGTCGAGCGTGCCGAGCCCGCTCGCACCCGGCTCGCACGCCGCTCGCACGCCCGGCCGGCGCGTGCCGACCGGCGCGTGCGGCCCGGCGTGACGCGGGTCGCGTGGCCTCGCGGACGGCGGCCCGGCACGATGAGGCCATGCCGCTCGGATCGCTGACCTGGACGCCCGCCCTCGACCGACCCGACCTGCTCGCCGCCGGCACCGCCGACGCCGTCCGACGGTGGGCCACGGCGAGCGACGACGTCGCCGCGGCGGTCCGGGTCACGGAGATCGACCCCGACCTCGCCGACACCGCCGCGCTCACCGCGGCCTACGACCTGCCGCTCGACGCGTCGGCGAACTGCGTCCTCGTCGCCGGCCGTCGCGCGGGCGAGGAGCGGGTCGCGGCCGCCGTCGTGCTCGCGAGCACGCGCGCGGACGTCAACAACGCGATCAAGCGCCTCCTCGACGTCCGCAAGGCGTCGTTCATGGCGATGGACCGGGCGGTCGAGGACTCGGGCATGGAGTACGGCGGGATCACGCCGATCGGCCTGCCGGAGGGCTGGCGCGTGCTGGTCGACGCACGCGTGCGCGACGCGGGCGACGTCGTCGTCGGCAGCGGGCTCCGGCGGTCCAAGATCACCCTGCCCGGTGCGCTCCTCGCCCGGATGCCGGGCGTCGAGGTCGTCGAGGACCTCGCGCTGCCCGTCTCGTGAGAGCGCCCGCGGCACGCCTGCGACCCGCAGGCGGCTGAGCAGGCGTCAGCGCAGCGCCCAGAACGCCACCGCGGACGCCGCGGCGACGTTGAGCGAGTCGACGCCGCCGGCCATGGGGATGCGGACGACGACGTCCGCGGCTGCGACAGCGGCGCGCGAGAGGCCGTCGCCCTCGGTGCCGAGCACCATCGCGAGCCGCTCGGGCGGATCGGCGGCGAGCGCGTCGAGCGTCACGGCGTCGTCCGCGAGCGCGAGCGCGGCGACGACGAACCCGTCCGCGCGCAGGTCGTCCAGGCCGCCGGGCCACGACTCGAGGCGGGTCCAGGGCACCTGGAAGACCGTGCCCATCGAGACGCGGACGCTGCGTCGGTACAGCGGGTCGGCACAGCGCGGGGACACGAGCACGGCGTCGACGCCGAGACCGGCCGCACTCCGGAACACCGCACCCACGTTGGTGTGGTCGACGACGTCCTCGAGCACGGCGACCCGGCGCGCTCCGGCACCGCCGCGGGCGCCGGCGAGGAGCTCGTGCACGTCGCGGAGCGGTGGGCGGTGCATCGCCGCGAGCGCGCCGCGGTGCAGGTGGAACCCGGTGATCGCCTCGAGCACGTCGGACTCCCCGACGTAGACGGGCACGTGGCCGTCCGGGCCGGCGCCGACCGCGTCGAGCAGGTCGGCGAGGTCCGGCAGCCACTTCTCGGCCATGAGCAGCGATCGCGGCCGGTGGCCCGCGGCCACGGCTCGCCGGATGACGGTCGAGCTCTCGGCGATGTAGAGCCCCTTGGCCGGCTCGTGCTTGGCCCGCAGCGCGACGTCGGTGAGCCGCGTGTAGTCCGCGAGCCGGTCGTCATGGGGGTCGGTCACACGCAGCACGGGCACCGGAGCATCCTCCCAGGTGCCGACCGGGGCTCAGTCGAGCGGAGCCGCCGCCGCCGCGAACTGGCTCGCGTAGAGCGCGGCGTACGGTCCGCCCGCGGCGAGCAGCTCGTCGTGCGTGCCCTGCTCCACGATCGCGCCGCGGTCCATGACGAGGATCGTGTCGGCGTCGCGGATGGTCGAGAGCCGGTGGGCGATGACGAACGACGTGCGCCCCTTCCGCAGGGCCGCCATCGCGTGTTGGACGAGCACCTCGGTCCGCGTGTCCACGGACGACGTCGCCTCGTCGAGCACGAGGATCGCGGGGTCCGCGAGGAACGCCCGCGCGATCGTGATGAGCTGCTTCTCCCCCGCGCTGACGTTGCCGCCCTCGTCGTCGATCACGGTCGCGTACCCGTCGGGCAGCGTCCGGACGAACCGGTCGACGTGCGTCACCTCGGCCGCGGCGACGACGTCGTCGTGCGTGGCGCCCGCGCGACCGTAGGCGATGTTGTCCTCGATCGTGCCGCCGAACAGCCACGTGTCCTGCAGGACCATGCCGATCTGGCTGCGCAGGACCTCGCGGTCCATCGCCGCGACGTCGACGCCGTCGAGCGTGATCCGCCCGCCGTCGAGCTCGTAGAACCGGAGCAGGAGGTTGACGAGGGTGGTCTTCCCGGCACCCGTGGGGCCGACGATCGCGACCGTCCGGCCGGGCTCGGCCACCAGGTCCAGGTGCTCGACGAGCGGCGACTCGGGCGCGTAGGAGAACGAGACGTCCTCGAAGGCGACGCGTCCCCGGACCGGGTCGGGGCGCGGTGCGTCGGCCGGCTCGGGCGACTGCTCGGGCGCGTCGAGGACCTCGAACACGCGCTCGGCGGACGCGACGCCGGACTGCAGGAGGTTCATCATGGCCGCGACCTGCGTGATCGGCTGCGTGAACTGGCGCGAGTACTGGATGAAGGCCTGCACCTCGCCCAGGCTCAGCGCGCCGGAGGCGACCCGCAGCCCGCCGACGACGGCGATGGCGACGTAGGTCAGGTTGGAGACGAACATCATCGCGGGCTGGATCAGGCCCGAGATGAACTGCGCCCGGAAGCTCGCCTCCGTGAGCGCCTCGTTCTCGGCGTGGAACGCCTCGGACGCCTGGCGCTGCCGGCCGAAGACCTTCACGAGCGCGTGCCCGGTGAACATCTCCTCGACGTGCGCGTTGAGCGTCCCGCTGCGCGCCCACTGCGTCGCGAACTGGGGGCGTGACAGCTTCGCGACGGCTGCGGTGACGAACCCGGCCACGGGCACCGTGACGAGCGCGATGAGCGCGAGGAGCGGTGAGATCCAGAACATCATCACCAGCACGCCGACGATGGTGAGCACCGACGTGATGAGCTGGCTCAGCGTCTGCTGAAGGGTCATCGCGAGGTTGTCGATGTCGTTGGTGACGCGCGAGAGCAGGTCACCGCGCGGCTGACGGTCGACGTGCGCGAGCGGGAGGCGCGCGAGCTTCGCCTGGACGTCCGCACGGAGCCGGAGCACGATGCGCTGCACCACGCCCGTCGTGAGCAGCCCCTGCAGGTAGCCGAACAGCCACGCGCCGGCGTACAGGGCCAGCACGAGGAGCAGCACCCGCGCGAGCGCCGCCGTGTCGACGCCCTGGCCGGGCACGACGTCGGTCGCCGCGACGACGTCGGCCAGCGTGTCCTGCCCGTGGGCGCGCAGACCGGCCACCGCCTCGTCCTGCGTGGTCCCCGCCGGGAGGGACCGGCCGAGCACGCCCGCGAAGATGATGTCCGTCGCGCGGCCGAGGATGCGCGGGCCGAGCACCGCGAGGGCGACGCTGAGGACGGTGAGCCCGAGGACCGCGAGCAGGGGCCCGCGCTCCGGCCGCAGGACCCCGAGCAGGCGCCGCGCCGACGTCCGGAAGTCGGCCGGCTTCGCCGTCGGCATGCCGACGGCCATCATCCCCATCGGACCGCGCTGGGGCGGGCGCACCGGCGCGGCGGGCGGCGCGCCCGCGGGGCCACCC
>NZ_JACVQL010000392.1 GCF_019733465.1 Actinotalea ferrariae
TCCGGCGGGCAGCAGCAGCGCGTCGCGATCGCACGCGCGCTGGCCGGGTCCCCGCGCCTGCTCGTCGCCGACGAGCCGACGGGTCAGCTCGACACCGAGACAGGCCTGGCCGTGATGTCGCTGATCCGCGCCGTGGTCGAGGCCGAGGGGATGACGGCGATCGTCTCGACGCACGACCCGGTCATGATCGCGCTCGCCGACCGGGCGGTCCGCATCGCCGACGGCCGGCTCGCCGACGCATGACCCGTCGCCGACGCGACGGATGGCCCCTCGCCCTGGTCGACCGCGCCGCCGTCGTCGTGCACCGGGCGCCGACGCAGGTGCCGCTGCTCGCCACCCTGCTCGCCGTCGTCGTCCTCGGCACGACCCTGCTCGGGCTGTGCGCCCTGCTGCTGACCGCCGGCCAGGACTCCGCCCTCGACGCGTCGCTGGGCTCGGCTCCGCCCGAGGACGTCGACGTCCGGATCGACGTCGCCGTCGTGGGCGGGGACCCGGTCGCGGTCGCGACGGAGCTCCGGCAGACCGTCACGGACCGGCTCGGGGACGACACGGTGACGACGGCCTGGGTGACGTCGAGCCTCCGGGCCCTGCCCGGTGAGCCGGTGCGGATGGCGTACCTGGCCGGGCCGACGGACGCCCTGGCGGACCACGCCGAGCTCGTCGCGGGCCGCTGGCCGGCCGAGCGCGTCGGCGACGGGCCGCTCGAGGCGGTGCTGCTCGCGTCGACCGCGTCGCTGCTCGGCCTCGCCCCGGGCGACGAGGTGGCGCTGGGCCGGGTCGCCGCGTCGGTGGCCCAGCCCGAGGGCGGCCGGTCGGACGACGTCGTCACAGTGCGCGTGGTCGGGACCGTGACCGCGACCAGCACCCCGCTCTGGGAGGCGGACCTGCTGGACGGCGGGGGCTTCGACGCCGAGGTCGAGAAGCCCGGGACCTCGGGCCGCGTCCGGCTGCCGGCGTACGGACCGTTCCTCGTCGACGGGGGTGCTCTGCTGGCCGCCGAGGCGGGCGTGACGGGGCTGCACCTCGTGGCCCGCCCCGACCTCGACGGCGCCCGTGGGGGTGAGCTCGCCGACGTCGCGGCGGGGGTCGGGGGCATGCGGCGCGCGGTGGCCGTCGGCCTCGGCGACGACGGCGCCGACGTGCGCGTCATCAGCGCCCTCCCCGCGACCGTCGCGGCCGCGGCGACCCAGCAGACCGTGACCCGCTCGGGGGTGCTCGTCGCGGCGCTCGTCGGGAC
>NZ_JACVQL010000393.1 GCF_019733465.1 Actinotalea ferrariae
GGACCGGGGGGCGTCGGCGTCCCTGCGCCCCCGGCTGCGTCGGGCGGCGCGGGCGGCGCCGGTGCGGGCGTCGGCACCGTGGCGGGCGCCCCGGCCGCGACCCTGCTGACGGACGAGGTCGTCGACGGCCTCGTGGACGCGCTCGAGCGACGGCTCGTCGCGGAGCTCGAGCGGCGTGGCGGCCGCTACACGGGGGTGTTCTGAGTGTTCCAGCACGCGACGCTCCACACGGAGACGCACCAGGAGATCCCGTTCGAGTTCAACCCCGCCGAGCTCACCATCACCAAGGGCGCCACGTGGCAGGCGTCGACGGCCCGCGGGACGAACGCGCCGACACTCCGCTTCGAGGGCGGGCAGTCGGGGACGCTGTCGATGTCCATCACCATCGACGCCACCGCCTCAGGGACCTCGGTCACCGACGAGACGGACAAGCTGCTGGGGCTCGTCCGCATCGACCGGTCCGTGCGCGGCGACGACCGTCAGCGCCAGTCGGGCCGGCCGCCGTGGGTCGAGCTCCACTGGGGCCGCCTGCACGCACCGTTCCGCGCCGTCGTCGAGCGGCTGCAGATCCGGTACACGTACTTCTCGGCGACGGGCGTCCCGCTGCGCGCGAAGGTCGACCTGACGCTCAAGCAGTACGACGACGAGACCGTGCGCCCCCGCCAGAACCCCACGTCGTACACGCCGTCGCCGCACACCGTCCACCACCTGCTGCCCGGTGAGTCCCTGGACCGGGTCGCGGCCCGGTACTACGGCGACCCGACGCGGTGGCGGCTGATCGCCACCGCGAGCGGCGTGGACGACCCGCTCGCCGTGGCGGCGGGGACGCCGCTGGTCATCCCCGAGGTCCCGGTGAGCCACCGTGTCGGCTGAGCCGGCGGGCGACCGCCGCCTCGACACCCCCGTGCTGACCGTGGACGGGCGGCAGCTCGCGCCCACCCTCTACCCCCGCATCCGGCAGGTCCGGGTCGAGGAGTCCGTGCAGCTGCCCGACCGGTTCACGCTGCGGTTCGACGACCCCGTGTTCGAGCTCTTCGACGAGGGCACCTTCCTGCCGGGCGTTCGCGTGCAGATCGCCTTCCGGACCGAGGCGGAGCCCCTCGTCGTGACCGAGGGCGAGGTCACCACGGTCTGCGTCGAGCCCGGCTCCGCCGGCCACCACGAGCTGGTCGTGACCGGCCTCGACCGCGGCCACCGGCTGGCCCGCGTCGCCCGCACGCGCTCGTTCCAGAACATGTCCGACGCCGCCATCGCCATCCAGCTCGCGGGCGAGCACGGGCTCGACGCGGCGGTCGAGCTCGAGGGTGAGACCTTCGCGTACGTGCTGCAGGCCGCGCAGTCGGACTGGGCCTTCCTGCGCGATCGCGTGACGCGCACCGGTCACGACATGTGGGTGAGCGGCGGGACGCTGCACGTCGCACCGGTCCCCGCGGCCGGCGAGTCCCCGACGCTCGTCTGGAAGGAGAACCTGCTGGGCTTCTCGGTGCGGTTCTCGGCGGTCGACCGCTGCGACGAGGTCGTCGTGACGGGGTGGGACGCTCTCGGCAAGCGCACGGTGCGGGGCAGCGCGAGCGCCGGCGACCCCGGCACGGACGCGCCCGCGGTCCGGACCATCGCCGACGCGGCGCGGCGCACCTTCGGGCGCGAGCGGCGCGAGACGGGCCGGCGCGGGATCGGGACCGCCGCCGAGGCGCAGGCCATGGCG
>NZ_JACVQL010000394.1 GCF_019733465.1 Actinotalea ferrariae
ACCCGGCGCTCGCGGCCGAGATGCGGGCCGAGCTCATGCGGCGCCCGAGCGGGCCGGGGGACGGACGATGACCGCCGCGACGCGGAGCGGCGCGGCGCTGCTGCTCAGGCGCGCGCGTGTGGTCGACGTGCCGCCCGGCGCGGTCCCGGCCGCCGGCGTCCCGGTCGCCGGGCCCGGCGAGTCGGACGTGCTCGTGGTCGACGGCGTCGTGCGCGCGGTGGCGCCCACGGGCACTGCCGGCGACAAGGGCACCGCGGGCGTCCGCGCCACGGGCGACCTGGGCGGCCGGTCCGTCGAGACGGTCGACCTCGAGGGGCGCTGGCTCGCGCCGGGTCTGTGGGACGCGCACACGCACATGGAGCAGTGGGCCCTCGCGCGCCAGCGCCTCGACGTGTCCGCGGCGGCGTCGGCCGCCGCGGCGGCGGCGCTCGTGCGCGACCGCCTGCGCTCCGCACCGCCCCCGGCAGGGACCGCCCTGGTCGGCGTCGGCTTCCGGGACGGGCTGTGGGGCGACGTGCCGACCTCGGCCCTGCTCGACGACGCCGCGGCGTCGGCCGGGCACCCCGACGTCCCCGTCGTGCTCGTGAGCGGCGACCTCCACTGCGGCTGGCTGAGCTCCCTCGCGGCGCGGCGGCACGGCGTCCTGGACGCGATCGGGGCCGACGGCACGGGGCTGCTGCGTGAGCACCCGTGGTTCCCGGTGCTCGACCGGCTCGGCGACGCGCCCGGCGACGTCGTCGACGCGTGGGTAGCGGACGCCGTGCGGGCGGCGGCGGAGCGCGGCGTCGTCGGCGTCGTGGACTACGAGATGGGCGGCGCGGTGCCCGCCTGGGAGCGGCGGGTCGCGGCGGGGCACGCGGGCCTGCGGGTCGTGGCGTCGGTGTGGGCGGCGGGCCTCGACGCGGTGGTCGAGCGCCGCCTGCGTACGGGCGACGCGCTCGGGGGACCCGGGGGGCCGGGGACCGCGTCGCTCGTCACGATGGGCCCGCTCAAGGTCATCACGGACGGCTCGCTCAACACGCGCACCGCCTACTGCCACGACCCGTACCCGGGGCTGACGGGACCCGGCGCGCACGGCGTGCTGTCCGTGCCGCCCGAGCAGCTGCGACCGCTCATGGCGCGGGCCGTGGCGGCCGGCCTCGAGTGCGCGATCCACGCCATCGGCGACCGGGCGAACGCGCTCGCGCTCGACGCCTTCGAGGCCACCGGTGCGCGCGGCAGCGTCGAGCACGCCCAGCTCCTCGTGGCCGACGACGTCGCGCGGTTCGCGCGCCTGGGCGTCGTCGCGAGCGTGCAGCCCGAGCACGCGATGGACGACCGCGACGTCGCCGACCGCTACTGGGCCGGTCGCACGCACCGGGCGTTCCCGCTGCGCGCGCTGCACGAGGCCGGCGTCCGCCTCGTGCTCGGGTCGGACGCACCCGTCGCGCCGCTCGACCCGTGGACCGCGATCGGCGCGGCCGTCGACCGCGCCCGCGACGGGCGCGAGCCGTGGCACGGCGAGCAGCGGCTGCCCGCCGACGTCGCCCTCGCAGTGTCCGTGCGCACGCGGGTCGCGCCGGGACAGGCGGCCGACCTTGCGGTGCTCGACGCCGACCCGCTCGCGACGACCGACGAGGCGCTGCGGCGCATGCCTGTCGCCGGGACGCTCCTCGCAGGTCGGTGGACGCACCGTGCGCTCTGACCGCCTGATGCGTGCGGTGGTGTTCGAGCAGTTCGGCGGCCCGCTCGAGGTCCGCGACGTCCCTGAGCCCACGTGCCCGCCGTCGGGTGCGGTGATCCGGGTCGAGGCGACCGGCGTGTGCCGCAGCGACTGGCACGGGTGGCAGGGCCACGACGACGGGATCGCGCTGCCCCACGTCCCCGGGCACGAGCTCGCGGGCACGGTGGTCGAGGTGGGCAGCGAGGTCCGCGGCTGGCGGGCCGGCGACCGCGTCACGGTGCCGTTCGTGTGCGCGTGCGGCAGCTGCCCGGCGTGCCTCGACGGCGAGCACCAGGTGTGCGAGCGGCAGACGCAGCCGGGGTTCACGCACCACGGCTCGTTCGCCGAGCTGGTCGCCGTCGACCACGCCGACGTCAACCTCGTCCGGCTCCCCGACGGCATGAGCGCGGTCACCGCGGCGTCGCTCGGCTGCCGCTTCGCGACGGCCTACCGGGCGCTGACCGTGCACGGCGGCGTGCGCGCGGGCCAGTGGGTCGCCGTGCACGGGTGCGGCGGCGTCGGCCTGTCGGCCGTCATGATCGCCGTCGCGCTCGGCGCCCGCGTCGCGGCCCTCGACGTCCGTCCCGAGG
>NZ_JACVQL010000395.1 GCF_019733465.1 Actinotalea ferrariae
CCGCAGCCGTCGGGCCCGCCCGAGCAGGCGCCGCTGGTGGAGGTTCGCCGGAGCGCGCCGCCCGCCCGTCGCGGTCGCCGAGGCCAGCACGCCCAAGAGCGGGACGGCGACGAGCGTGACCACCGCCACCGGTGCGAGCCCGGCCCACGACGTCGGTCCCGGAACGAGCGACGCCGCGACCGCCACCCCGGCGCCGCCGCCGAGGACGGCGACCACGAGGGACTCCGCGAGGAGCTCGGCCGCGACCCCGGCGAGGGTCCCGCCGCGGGCCCGGCGGTGGGCGAGCACGGCGGCGCGACGGCGGACGACCAGCCGCGCGGTCAGGACGAGCACGAGGGCCGCCACGGACACCACGCCGGCGAGCAGCACCGCCGCCTGCGCCTGCGCGACCCGGACCTGCGCGTCCGCGTCGAGCAGGACGTCCCCGAGGCGGGTCTCGACGCGCGCCTCGACCCCGGGGAGCCCGAGTGCCGGCGGCGCGGCCTGGATCCCCGCGACCGCCGCGGCGACCGGCTGCGCCGTGGCGCCGTCGAAGGCGTCCGGAGCGACGGGGAACGTGTACGTCCGGGTCGTGGCCGAGGGCTCGACGGTCAGGCGCGCGACCGGCAGCGAGGAGTCCGAGAGCAGGGCGGCGACGAGCGTCTCGGTCGTCAGCCCCGAGCCCCGGACGCGCGGCTCGAGCAGCCCGGGTGCGTGCGCCCACACCGGGTCGGCGGGGTCCGCGGGGCGGAAGACGCCGCTCACCACGACGTCGAGCGCACGGCCCGCGTCGTGCACGACGAGGGCGTCACCCGGCCCCGCGGCGAGGAGGTCCGCCGACGCCTCGGAGAGCGCGACCTCGACCGGGCCCGCCTGCGCGTCCGTGTCCCCCCCCGTGCCCTCCTCCGTACCCTCCTCCGGGGCCGGGACGGCGCCCGTGTCGACGACCTCCGGCGCCCTGCCGTCGACCCAGGTCGCCTCGGGCGGACCGCCCCGCCACACCCAGCTGAGCGTGAGCGCCGAGTTGCCGAGCTCGCCCGTGGGGAGCGTGAGGCGGAGCCGCCGCGTCGCCACGGTCGCGAGCGGCGGGTCGAGCACCGCGCCGAGCTCCTCCGGGAGCGCGGCCTCGAGCCGCGCCGCCACGTCCGCGACCTCGTCGGCGGTGCCGGTCGGCAGCACGCGCGGGCCGTCGGTCTCGACGAAGGGCACGGTCACCACGACGTCGGGCTGCGCGGCGGCGACGGCGGCGCGGACGGCGGCGTCCGCCGTGCGGTCCGCGAGCCGCGGCGTCACGAGCGTGAGGACGACGGTGAGGGCGACGACGACCACAGCGAGGACCAGCGGCCCGGCGTCGGCGCGCGCTCGTCCGAGCAC
>NZ_JACVQL010000396.1 GCF_019733465.1 Actinotalea ferrariae
GCCGGACGGCGACGCGCTCGTTGCCGTCGCGGCGCTGCACCCGGGCCGCGAGGAGGACCTGCTGCGCGACGCCGTGCTCGTCGACGCGCGGCCGGCGGACGGCCCCGCGCTCCCCCGCCCGCTGACCGACGCCGCGCGCGGCTCGACGCTCTCGGTCGAGACCGTCGCGCCGTCGCCCGACGGCCGCACGCTGTGGCTGCTCGCCGGGGACCAGGGGCCCTCGCGCCTCGACTTCGTCGCCGCGCAGACCGGGCTCTTCTCGCTCGACCTCGAGCGGGCGCGTGCGCTCGTCGACGCCGCGCCCGGCGACGGCGGGGCCGAGGACGACCGGGTTGCCGACGGCGGGGCCGAGGACGGCGCGGCGCCGCCGGTCGCGCCCGCGCGCCTCACCGACCCCGAGACGACGGACCTCGTGCCGGGTCTGCTCGTGGTCACGGACGACGAGGTCCTCGTCGCTGACCAGCGTCGGGGCGCCGTCGTGCTCGTCGCGCTGCCTGCGGACGTCGACGGCGGAGGGCGCGGCGCAGGGACGGACGCCAGCGCCGACGCGACCGCGGCAGGCGAGCGGGTGCTCGTGGACGCACCCGCCGTCGTCACCGGCGTCGACACGGGCGCGCACGGCGTCGTCGTCGTGAGCGCGGCCGGCCCGCTGTCCTCGGGCGACGTCGTCGCGGTGGACCGCGCCGCCGGCGCCACCACCCCGCTCACCGACCTGTCGGCCGAGCTGCGGGGCACCGGGCGGGTGCGCGCGACGCGCGAGCTCTCCGCGGTCGCGCCCGACGGCTACCCCGTGCACGGCTGGGTCGCGCTGCCCGACGCCGACCGGTTCCCCGGTCCGCACCCGACGATCCTCATGATCCACGGCGGCCCCTTCGCGCAGTACACGCACGCGCTGTTCGACGAGGTGCAGGTCCTGGCCGAGGCGGGCTACGCCGTCGTGCACGGCAACCCGCGCGGCTCCGCCGGGTACGGGCGCGCGCACGGCCGCGCGATCCACCGTGGGTTCGGCACGGTCGACACCGACGACGTGCTGGCGCTGCTCGACACCGCGCTCGCGGACCCGGCGCTGCGGCTCGACGGCGAGCGCGTCGGGGTGATGGGCGGCTCGTACGGCGGCTACCTGACCGCGTGGCTGACCACCCGGACGCACCGGTTCGCCGCGGCGATCGTCGAGCGCGGCTTCCTCGACCCGGTCAGCTTCACCGGGTCGAGCGACATCGGCTGGTTCTTCGGGCTCGAGTACCTCGGCCACGCCGACACCGCCGAGGCCGCGGCCCTGCTGGCCGCGCAGTCGCCCATGGCGCACGTCGGCGACGTCCGCACGCCGACGCTGGTCATCCACTCCGAGCAGGACTGGCGGTGCCCGGTCGAGCAGGGGCAGCGCTGGTTCGTCGAGCTGAAGCGTCGGGGCGTGCACGCCGAGCTGCTCCTGTTCCCCGGTGAGGGGCACGAGCTGACCCGGTCGGGCCGCCCGAAGCACCGCATCGCGCGGTTCGAGCACGTCCTGCGCTGGTGGGAGCGGCACCTCCCCGTGCACCCGGAGCGGTGACCCTGGTTCTGGAACCGATCCGACGTCCCCGCGTCGGATCGGTTCCAGAACCGCTGCGGTGGGCAGGCGGGGCGTCGCGCAGGAAGATGATCGGGTGCTGCTCGCCGACGTCGCCGCCACCTCCACCGCCCTCGCGGCGACCCGCTCCCGCCTCGCCAAGCGCGCACTGCTCGTGGACCTGCTGCGCCGCACCGCGCCGGACGAGGTCCCGGTCGTCGCCCGGTACCTGGGCGGAGAGCTGCGGCAGCGGCGGACCGGGCTCGGCTGGCGCTCCCTGACGACGCTCCCCGAGCCGGCCGCGGAGCCGTCGCTCGAGGTCGTCGCGGTCGACGCCGCCTTCGAGCGCATGGCGGAGCTCTCCGGTCCGGGCTCGACGACCGCCCGGCAGTCGCTCGCGGCGGAGCTGTTCGGCGCCGCGACCGCCGACGAGCAGCGCCTGCTGCGCGGCCTCGTCACGGGTGAGCTGCGGCAGGGCGCGCTCGACGCGTTGCTCCTCGACGCGGTCGCGGAGGCGGCCGGCGTCCCGGCCGAGGCCGTGCGCCGCGCCGCGATGCTCGCGGGGTCGACCGAGCCCGTCGCGGCCGCCGCGCTCGGTGCCTCGTCGCCCGACGACGCCCTCGCGGCCCTGGGCGCGTTCACGCTGACCGTCGGGCGGCCGGTCCGGCCGATGCTCGCGGCCTCGGCGCCCGACGTCGCGGCCGCCGTCGCGGGCTTCGAGGGCCGGACGGTCGTCGTCGACGCGAAGCTCGACGGCATCCGGGTGCAGGTGCACCGCGACGGCGACGACGTGCGCGTCCACACCCGCAGCCTCGACGACATCACCGCGCGCGTCCCCGAGCTCGTCGAGGTGGTCCGCGCCCTCCCCGTCCGCGCCGCCGTGCTCGACGGCGAGGCGCTCGCGCTCGACGCGTCGGGCCGCCCCCGCCCTTTCCAGGAGACGTCGGCCCGCAGCGCGACGCGCGACGCCGAGCTCGCGGCCGAGGTCGCGCTCAGCCCGTTCTTCTTCGACGTGCTGCACGTCGACGGCCGCGACCTCATGGGCGCTCCCCTGCTCGAGCGGCTCGCGGTGCTCGACGAGGTCGCGGCCGGGCACGTCGTCGAGCGCGTCGTGACGGACGACGCCGCCGTCGCGCAGGAGGCGTTCGCGCGCTGGGTCGGGCAGGGCCAGGAGGGCGTGATCGTCAAGGACGCCGCGGCGCCGTACGAGGCGGGCCGTCGCGGCAGCGCGTGGGTCAAGGTCAAGCCGCGGCACACGCTGGACCTCGTGGTGCTCGCCGTCGAGCGCGGGTCCGGCCGCCGGGCTGGGATGCTGTCCAACATCCACCTCGGCGCGCGCGACGGGTCCGGCGGGTTCGTGATGCTGGGCAAGACGTTCAAGGGCATGACCGACGAGATGCTCGCCTGGCAGACCGAGCGCTTCCGCGAGCTCGAGGTCGACGACGACGGCTGGACCGTCACCCTGCGCCCCGAGCAGGTGGTCGAGATCGCCTTCGACGGGCTCCAGCGCTCGTCCCGGTACCCCGGCGGCCTCGCTCTGCGCTTCGCGCGCGTGCTCCGCTACCGCGACGACAAGCCGGCGTCGGAGGCGGACACGATCGACACGGTCCGCTCGCTCGCCACCCCCACCTCCTGACCGAACCACCGGCGAGGTCGACATCCGGCGCCGAGGTCGACGTTCGCGGGTGTCGACCTCGACCCCCGATGTCGACCTCGGCGGACCGGGCGGGGGCGGCGGGCGGCGAGGGGCACGGCGGGGCGGGTCGCACGGCGGGGCGCAAGGGCGGGGGCGCAGGGCGGGCTCGGGCGGGCGGGCGGGGCGGGGCGTCGTAGGGTCGGGCCGTGCAGAGTGCGTCGGTGGGGCCCGCGGCGGACGGGGGGCCGCGGCTGCGCCGGGACGCCGCCGCCAACCGCGAGCGCATCGTGCGCGCAGCACGGGAGCTGTTCGCGTCGCGCGGGCTCGGCGTGGGCCTCAACGAGGTCGCGCACCACGCCGGCGTCGGGGTGGGCACGGTCTACCGGCGGTTCGGCGACAAGCAGACGCTGGTCGACGCCGCGCTCGAGGAGCCGCTCGAGCGCATGCGCACCGTCGCGGCCGAGGCGGAGCGCGCCGAGCGCGCGTGGGACGGCCTCATGCTCCTGCTCGGTGAGGGCGCCGCGCTGCTCGCCGCCAACCTCGGCCTGCGCGACGTCGCGCTCACGCCGGGCGGCGCGTCGGGCGCGGGCGGCGAGGGCGCAGACGGCGGGGACCTGCCGGACCGGGAC